>CAZKJS010000001.1:0-16707 GCA_964553255.1 uncultured Erysipelotrichaceae bacterium
GATAAATGACCGCCGGTTTTAGACACTGATTCAATTAAGAATTTACGTATGTCCTGACATAATTGATTGAGCTCATCGATGTTCATGCTTTTTATCGTTTTCGGCTCTTTAATTGTCAAAATATCCATGATTCCTCCTTAATAAGTCCTATTTAAAATATTGATCACTAAATTACTAAGCTGATTATCTTTTAAATTCAATGTTTCAATCTTTTTTTGTATTTCTATAAACAGTTCATTACATTTTATTTCTGCTTGCTCAAGGCCTAATACCGATACGTAAGTATTCTTGTTATTTTTACTATCAGTATTGGCAGATTTACCAAGTACACTTTGAGATTTAGTAACATCAAAAATATCATCTTGTATTTGAAAAGCAAGTCCAAGTAAACTACCTATTTCATTCATTACATCTATCAAATCCTTACAAGAAGCAATGATAACAGCGCATACCAATGGTAATGATATTAATCTACCAGTTTTATAATAATGCATCTTTTCAAGTGTTGATACATCAATAACTGCTTTCTCACATGCTAAATCTATTTCTTGACCATAAATCATACCAGTGATACCACTATATTCTACTAATTTGGACAATAAATCTAAATTTATCTCATCACTTAACTCCTTATTGCAAGCAATCTTAAAAGCTTCAGTCAATAAGCCATCCCCTGCCAATATAGCTGTAGCTTCGTCAAAAGCAACATGTACAGTAGGATTATTTCTTCTAAGTAATGCATCATCCATAGCGGGTAGATCATCATGAATAAGTGAATATGTATGAATCATTTCAATAGCACTGGCCATATTAATACCAAGATTAGGATCATATCCAAGATCATTAAGAAGGCTTAATAACAATAACGGTCTAATCCTTTTTCCACCATTGTTTATCGCATATAACATTGCTTCAGCCACTTTACTATATTTATACTTTGATAAATAAGTATTGATATGATCATTAACCATTATTTGATAACTATTATTGTTTGTCATTGTACTCATTCATTAAGGATTCAACCTTGTTTTCAAAGCCTTTAAGCTTACTATCACAATATTTTACTAATGCTAAACCTTCTTCAAAAAGCTTAACAGCTTCATCTAGAGGCGCTTCATTTTTCTCTAAGATCATAACCACTTCGTTTAATCTTGTCATTGCTTGTTCGAAGTTTTTTTCCTTCATTATTTCTGCTCCTTTTCAATAACTTTAGCTTTTACTAAGCCATCACTTAATCTTATATCGATGTTGTCACTAATCGCTATTTGATCAACTGATCTAATTAGTTTATTATCTTTATTGACTATCGCATAGCCTCTACTAATGATATTTAATGGTGAATATGCATTTAGGATATCAATTGAATATTTAAACTTATTTTTCTGATTGGTAAAATTATTAATGATTGAACTCTTGATTCTTTGATTTGATAATTCCATTTGATGTCGATAGTTTTTTATCATATCTACTTTGCTGTTTAATAATGCTTTGAATTGATTGTTTAAGTCAATTCGCAAGTTTGATTTAAGTGCTATTTGATGCTGTAGTGTCTTTTGGTTTATAAATAACGACATGCGTTGATTTTGAACTAGTAATAATGGATTTTTTAGTACTGATTTGTTAATGATCCGAGATAATGCATCATAACTAATATTTAAGTAGCGATTAATTTGAGCATGTAATCTATTTCTACTATCATTAATCTCATTTATGATATCATACAAGTTCATTGTTGCCAATTCGGCCGCTCCGGTTGGTGTTGGTGCTCGTAAATCAGCGACAAGATCTGCAAGTGTTGTATCTGTTTCATGTCCTATGCCTGTAATGATTGGAGTATTTAGTAAATGAATGAATCGAACTAGGCTTTCATTATTAAAAGACCACAAGTCTTCGATGGAGCCACCACCTCTTACTAATAAGATCACATCAACATTAGCCTGATCTGCTAAACTTAAAGCTTCTATTACACTTAGATGTGCGTCATTTCCTTGAACCAAGCAAAAGAATGTTTTGATTTCAGCTACTGGCCACCTTCTTTTTAATGTAGTTAATACATCTTGGTAAGCTGCTGTATTAGCACCGGTGATTACGGCGATTGAAAAAGGATATTTCAATATTCTCTTTTTATGTCGTTGATCAAACAAACCTTCTTTTTCTAGTTGTTCTTTCAATATTAAATATCGTTGATAAAGAACGCCAGCTCCAAAATCTAGCATTTCAGTTATATATAATTGAATTTGGCCACTTTTTTCATAAATCGATGTATTTGCCTTAACCAGCACTTTTTGTCCGCTAATTGGCTTAAAAACAAGCTTAGAAGCGTAATTAGCAAACATTACACAGTTAATACGAGAATTATCATCCTTTAAAGTGAAATAAAAATGACCACTATTATGAGCTGTAAAATTACTAAGTTCCCCAACTATCCAAACACCTTGGATAAAACCATCATTATCCAATTTCGACTTAAGATAATTAACAAGTTGAGAAACACTCCACTCTTTGTTCATCATAATCGATCTAAAACACCGTTGATAAGTTTATATGTGTCATCGTCACAATACTCTTTAGCCAACAAAATAGCCTCATCGATAACTACTGCTTTATCATATGTTAAGTATAATATTTCAACAGCTGCTAAGAGCATGATCGCTTGTTCAATATAACCCAAACGATGATAGTCCCATTCAGTTAAACAATCATTTATTTTAGTGATCATTATCTCTTCGTGATCAAAAACATTTGAAAGAACATCATAAAAATACTCATTGATCATTTGATCATCTGTTCTAATTTCTTCTGCTATATCATTTATATCTTTTTTGATCAGTAAATATTGATAAATACCAATCATAAGTTTGATCCTTTGTTGATGCCGATTCATGTATTACTCCTTGTTAAGTGAAAAAAACACCTAATAGGTGTTAAAAAACAAAACCAATAACACTTATATCGATGAAGTAACACTTTATGTCAGTCATTTGATATATGTTTTGAAACAACTTTTCCTGTAGTCTTTCACAAATGTCACTAACATTAGCACCAAATTTAACCTTAATATCGACATGTATAGTTAAGGCATTATTTAGTATCTTACAAGTAACGTATTTATTAAATGCTTTCATATCAGGTAAAACAGCCTTGCTGTCTTCCTTTAAAGTTGTCATAATGATAGACTCAAAAACACCTTTTGCTAATGCAATTTTACTGTTATCGTTTGTGTCAATTTTTAAGTTAATATACTCATGAGCCATATTTATCACCACCTACAGTATAGCAAATTATACTACAGTAATAAAGACATATTTATTTGGTTAATCTCAAAATACTTTTGTACCGCAATTTTGTCATCATTTAACTGTTGAATTAAACTATCAGCGTTTTGATATTTAATTTCATCACGTAGTCTCTCAATAAAAATGATCCTAATTTGTTTTTCGTAAATATCTTGATCGAAATCCAAGATATGAGCTTCAATGGTAGTATGATGCTTTTGATAGAAAGTTGGATTATTACCAACATTGATCATTGCTTGATAAATCTTATTCTCAAAAATTATCAAACCAATATAGACGCCTATTTTTGGTAAAGATTGATTATCCTGATACGCTATATTTGCGGTTGGAAAGTTCAGTCTACGACCAACCTGATGACCTTTTATTACTATTCCACTTAATGCAAAGGGATAAGCTAATAGAAAGTTAACTAGATTGATTTTACCTTGATGAAGTAATGTGTTGATCCAAGTACTACTAATTTTTTGATTATCATGACTTACCTGTGATATTATCTCAAGCTCAATATGATTTCTAAGAGCTGCTTGTAATGTTGCGATTGTACCACTTCCCTTATTACCAAAACGAAAATCAAAACCACAAGTCAATGATCTAATGTTCAATCTAAATATCACTTTAGTAATAAAATCATTAGCACATAAAGCAGCTAGATTATGATCAAATTTAATGATATACATTATATCGATGCCAAAATAAGCAGTCCTTTTGATTTTCTCTTCGATTGTTGTCAATATTTTTGTTGATTTACTTGTTAATATTGATTTGGGGTCAGGATCAAATGTAATCATTGCGCTTTTAATATTTAATTCTTTCGCTATCGAAATCGCGTTATTTATTAATGCTTGATGTCCAAGGTGAACACCATCAAAATGTCCAATACATGCGGCCACTTTATCATCAAAATGAAATTCATCTGCTATATCAATATAATTTACGATCATTACCATAATCCTCGTACACAATGAAAGGTATCATTGTTTTTTCTTTCATAAAAAGCAACTATCTCATCCTCAAAACATATAAAACACTTATTTTCATCAATATTCAATTTAATATCGTGACCATTGAATACCGTTTTAATATCATCGTAATCAATAAACTTATACTCTGATAGTAGATTTCGCGGATCGATCATTTTAAACTGACCACTCTCAAGATCCTCAAGTGTACATGCATCATTTATCTTTAGTATGCCAATAGCTGTTCTTCTAATCGATGTCAATGTAGCGATATTGTTACAGTAAAAAGCGATATCTTCACATAGAGTTCTAACATATGTTCCTTTTGAACACTCAACAACCCCACTATAATTCTCATCATCAATTTTTTTTATAGTTAATCGACTGATAATCACTTCACGTGAATCACGTTTAATAACTTCGTTATTGCGAGCATATTCATATAGCTTTCTTCCATCAACCTTTATTGCCGATACCATTGGGGGTAATTGTTGGTATGTGCCAGTGAAATGCTCACAAACTTTGTTTATATCATTGTCAGTAAGGGGTATAACCGGTTTTACTTCGATCACTTCTCCCCATATATCTGCCGTGTCAGTTTTTATTCCTAATTTAAAACTAAACTCATATGTCTTAAAGTGATTATCGATAAAAGGTAATAACTTAGTACTCTGGTTTAATAACAATAAAAGCAATCCAGTCGCATTTGGATCAAGTGTTCCTGAATGACCGATCTTTTTTATATTAAATATTCTTCGCGCAATAGCTACAACCTTAAATGATGTCATACCGCTTGGTTTATCAACTAGTATAATTCCCTTCAAACTCTCACTCTTTTCCTCAATCATTATACCAAAGCTATGCTATGATATCAAAGTAAGGATGTATCAAATATGTCATTTCGTAAAATATTAGGTAGTTTAAGAAAAGCTGATCAAGATTATGACTTGATTGACACAAATGATAAAATTGCGGTTGGAATATCAGGCGGAAAAGATTCGGTTTTATTGTTACATGCACTAATCTTGTATCGAAGATACGTAAAAAAAGATTATAAGATCATCGCAATTTCGATAGATATTGGTTTTAATAATGATTTAAGTAACATAAAATCATATTTTGAAGAATTAGAAATTGATTTTATTATTGAGAAGACAAGGATAAAAGATATTTTAAACAAACATTTGGTTAAAGGTCGTCTTGATTGTTCGCTTTGTTCAACACTTAAAAAAGGAGCTTTAGTCAAGATAGCGAAAGAACATGGGTGCAATAAAATCGCCCTTGGTCATAATAGTGATGATGCTATAGAAACGTTATTATTAAATCAAATATATGGTGGTAAAATAGCAACCTTCTCACCTAGTCAGTATTTATCAAATGAGGATATTACACTAATTAGACCTTTGGTCTACGTACACGAAAATGATATTAAAGAAACAGTCACAAAATTGAACTTACCCGTAGTTAAATCGAACTGTCCAGTTGATGGTTTTACAAAAAGACAAGCTATCAAAGAGTTATTAGACAACATATACAAAACATATCCCGAAGCAAAAAAGAATTTTCTACATATGTTAAGTAATCAAGATAATGTACTATTATGGACAAAAAAAGACAAGGATTAACTTGTCTTTATAGTTTTTTAATGATTTCTTCAATTCGATTTCCCTTCTTTAAGGAATCATCAAGAATAAATATTAACTCAGGAACCTTATATGTTGATAATTTGGAAGCTAATTGCGATCGAATAAAACCCTTAGCTTTTTTTAAACTTTCAAAACGTTCGTTAACTTTTGTTTCATCATCAAGAATATTAACATATATCTTAGCAAATGAAAGATCATTAGTGACCGTTACATCAGTAATCGTAACAAAACCAACTCGCTTATCCTTTAAAGAGAACTGAATGATCTCAGAAATCTCTTTCTTGATAATTTGGGCTAATCTTTCAGTACGTAATTTCATTAGTTTTGCTCAACTTCTTCTTGACCATAGGCTTCAAGGATATCATTTTCTTTTATATCATTGAAATTATGAATGGTTATGCCACATTCATAACCAGCAGCTACTTCTTTGGCATCGTTTTGGAATCGTTTTAAAGAGCCCAACTTACCATCATAGACCACAACACCATCTCTTATCAAACGTACACCAGCATCACGTACAAACTTACCATCAGTAACCATACATCCAGCAATTGTTCCAATTTTACTGACTTTGAATATCTGTCTAACCGATGCTTGTCCGAATATTACTTCTTCAAATACAGGGGCTAACATACCCTTCATTGCTGCTTCAACTTCTTCGATTGCCTTATATATGATTTTGTGTAAATGAATTTCAACATTTTCTTCAGCTGCTTTACGACGAACATTAGCATCTGGTCTAACATTAAAGCCATAAACAAGTGCATTTGAAGCACTAGCTAACATTACATCACTCTCATTGATAGCACCAGCCGTGCTTCTAATGACATTAACTTTAACTCCCATAACATCAATTTTTTCAAATGACGATTTAACAGCTTCAGCCGAACCTTGCACGTCAGCTTTGATGATAATAGGAATTTCTTGAACGTCACCTTCTTGAATTTGACGTGACAAATCTTCCAAACTTAATGCACTTGAACTTCGTCTTTCAGTTTCGATCTTGCTTTGTGAACGTCTTGCGGCAACATCACGTGCTTGTTTTTCATTAGCAAACACTTTGAAATTATCACCAGCAACCGGAACATCATTTAAACCAATAATCTCAACTGGTGATGAAGGTAAGGCTTCTTTAATTTCTCTACCACGATCATCAGTCATCTTACGTACACGACCAAAACAAGCACCAACAACTAATGTATCACCAGTTTTTAAAGTACCGTTTTGTACTAATAAAGTGGTAACAGGACCACGTCCCTTATCAAGCTTAGCTTCAATTACAGTACCTGATGATAAACGATTTGGATTAGCTCTTAAATTTAATACTTCACTCAATACTGCAATAGTCTCAAGTAAGGTATTAACTCCTTCACCAGTTTTAGCTGATAACTTAACAAAAATAGTATCGCCACCCCATTCTTCAGGAATTAAACCAAGGTCAGCCATGCCATTCATAATCTTATCAATATTGATATTTGGTTTATCAATTTTATTGATAGCTACGATTATTGGACATTGAGCTGCTTTTGCGTGGTCTACCGCTTCTCTTGTTTGTGGCATTACACCATCATCAGCCGCTACAACAATAACCGTCATATCAGTTACCTTGGCGCCTCTTGCGCGCATTGCTGTAAAAGCTTCATGTCCTGGTGTATCTAAAAAAGTAATTCTCTTATTGTTTATTGTAACTTGATAAGCTCCGATATGTTGGGTAATACCACCAAACTCACTTGTGACAACATGGGTTTTCCTAATTGTATCCAATAATGTTGTTTTACCATGGTCAACATGACCCATTATGGTTACTATTGGAGCTCTTTCACGTAGGTTTTTCTCATCATCGGTTTCAGTATCCTCAAGTGAATCTTGTTCAATGTACTCCTCTTTTGTGGCTTCAACATTCAATTCCATACAAACTAACTGAATTGATTCTTCATCCATCGAGGTGTTAATTGTCACCATTTTGCCAAGCATAAACAGGATTTTTATGATCTCACTTGCGTTTCTTTCAGTCTTATCAGCTAAATCACCTACAGTTATCCCTTCTTTATAGGTTATTTCCGTTGGATAATTAGTTTTTTGCTTAAAAACCGGTTTGTTACCTGTTCTTTTTTTTCTATTTGTTTGTCTTGCTTTTGCCATTAACCCACCTCATTTCTATCTATAATAATCATTTTTTGTGCAAAACCGGCATCGGTTATTCCAAGTGATTTTATGTTATTTTTACCAATAGCATGTGAAAGCATGTTACTATCACTAAAATAAATATATGGAACTCGATAATATGCACATTTGTTTAACAACTGTTTTTCAGTACGTTTTGAAGCATCCTTGCTGATGACGATCAACTTTACTTTGTGACTTCTTAAGGCTTTAAATAATGGTTCACCGAATATTAATTGATTAGCTCTTCGACATAAGCCTAACAAATTATAAATATCACTCACCGATAACCTCAAGAAGTTCTTGGTAGATGTTTTCAGGTATTTCACATTCAAGTGCTCTTCTTAACACATTTGTCTTTTTCGCTAAACTTACAGCATCTTTTGAACGTTTTAAATAAGCACCTCTACCATTAGCTTTACCACTTAGATCAACAAATACATTACCATCAGGTGAGCGCACTATTCTTATTAAATCTTTCTTGGGTAGTTGCTCTTGGGTAGCTAAGCACTTACGCATTGGTATTTTTCGCATTTGTTTACTCCTTACTATTCGTAATACTCATCAAACTCATCAAAATCAATATCATCATTAACCCAAGTACTTTCTAGTTCTTCTTGTGTTGCTTCGATTTCTGCTAACTCTTCAGGGCTATACTCAGGTTTAATATCATAATCTTTCTCTTTACGAATTTCGATTGATTTAAACTTACGTTCTTCAGCTTCTGCATCTTTGCGACGCTTGATCAAAGCTTTATCTTTCTTATCAATTACTTTGCCACCCTCAGCTAATGTTTCAAACTTCGATACATACTCAGTACGTTCACGAAGTGGTTTCTTAGCTTTTTTAGGCTCAGTTTTAGGTTTGATCTTTTCAACAGTTGCTTTTGTTTCAGTAGTTTCTTTTGCTTCACCATCTTCAATACTTTTAACTAGTAAATCATCAATAGATACCTTTTCAACTTCTGTTGCTTTAGTGATTCTAGCCAGTTCAGCTGAAGCTTTTTCACGTTTGATCCTTTCTTGTTCAATCGCATAATCAAATGCCATTTGTTTAAAATCAATATTTTGAGCTTCAAGTTCGCTTTTTGTTTTTATGTCAATACGGCTATTAGTCAATCTAACTGCCAAGCGAGCATTCTTACCTTTTTTACCGATAGCTAAAGACAGTTGATTATCATCAACAACAACCAACAGCCCTCTTTTCTCAAGCGCTGGAATAACTGCTAGTATTTGTGCTGGTGCTAACGCATTCTTAATTAACTCTTCAATGTTGTCACTCCATTCAAAGATATCAATTTTCTCACCTTTTAGTTCTTCAATTACAAGTTGAACTCGTGAACCACGAGGACCAATACATGCACCAATTGGATCAATATCAGCATTTTTTGAATAAACAGCCATTTTAGTACGTTCACCCGCTTCACGAGCTAAAGCCTTAATTTCTACAACACCCTGAAAAATTTCTGGTACTTCTTTTTCAAAGAGTCTTCTTACTAATTTTGGGTCTGAACGTGACACTAAAACTTGAGCACCCTTTGTATCTTTGTTTACTTCAGTTATAACTACGCGAATTTTTTGCCCTTCATAATAGCGTTCATTTGGGATTTGTGCTGTTTTAGGCATTAATGCAAGTGTTTTGCCAAGATTGACTACTATAAACTTTTCCTCAACTGATTCGATATTACCTAAAACCATTTCATCGAGTTTATCGATATATTCGTCAAAAATCGATTGTTTTTCTGCTTCACGAATCTTTTGTTTTAATACATTCTTAGCTAATAAAGCAGCTGCTCTACCTAAATCATCGACTGATACTTCTTGTTCGTACATATCATCTAATTTAAAGTTCTGATCATGTTTTTGGGCTTCTTCTAGTGCGATTTCTAATTCATCAATTTCAACATTTTCAACAACCTTAAACTGTTGATACATTTTAATATCACCGGTTGTTTGGTTGATATCAACACGAACTAAAGCATCAGGGATATCAACATGCTTGCGATAAGCCTTCATTAAGGCCTCTACAAGAGCGCTTAATACAATCTCTTTATTGATACTACGATCAGTTTCAATTGACTGCATAGCCTTTAAAAAATCATTGCAATTCATTTCTTTCTCCTTTTAGAATTTTATTGCTAAGCGCATGAACGCTATATTTTCTGTTTGTATTAAAAGAGTTTTTTCACGAGTCTTATCACGATAACTAATAATGATCTCATTGCTATTCACAGATTTTAAATCACCAATGAGTTCAAATACGCCATTCTGAGGATTTTTAAGTTTAACATAAACATGTTCATTCAAAGCGGCAAAAATTTCCTCGATATTTCTTAGTTCACGCTCTGCTCCTGGTGAACAAACTTCTAAGAAATAAGGAAAATCAAGTTGTGAAAGCTCATCAAGAACTGTTGAAATGCGATCGCTAGCCAAAGAACAAGTATCAAGATCGATCGTATTGTCTTGTTTACTCAAACTAATTTGTAAAATTTTGTTTTTGTTCTCATTTTGCCACGATACATCATAAAGTTTTAACTCTAGTTCATTGATGATCGGCATGATCTTAGATTTGATCAACTCAATTTGATTCATAATTCTCCTTTAAACAATAACGAAGGAGTGGTAACCCACTCCTTTAATCGACTTTTATTTTACATTATATAGAAGATAATTGCAACAACAAGCTTTTTATGCTTGATAGCTTTTTCCAAAAAGCTTAAATACAATGAAGTTAGCAGCATAATCACTTGTTCCTGCACTTGCCAGACCAGCTCCAAGAATGATTAAGATACTAATTGTATTGTCAAGTTTTCCACTAAACATACTATAAATTAAACTTACTATCATGATAAACACCGCCGCATAAGCAACTTTTGCGATAAAAAGTCTTTTCTCAGTTTTCTTATCTTGTTTCATAACTAGATTACAATGATTACATTTGATCATCTTACCAGCTTTTTTAAATGTCAGTTTAATTTCATGACCACAGCGTGTGCATTTTACCGAATTCATATTACCTCCTAGAATAATTGTAATTGGTTCTCATTTTGAAGACTATCTAATACTTTCAAATCATCAAGTTTCTTCAATAATGTACTACTTATTTGGGTTCTGGTCAATAAGTCTTGTTTTGAAATGAAAAATCTTTCTTCTCTTGCGGCTACAATTGACTTAGCAACGTTAAGTCCAAGACCATCAATGGTCTTAAATGAAGGGATGATAGCTTTTTCATCATTAGGATCAATCACAAACTCTTCTGCCATTGAGTATTGTAAGGAAATATTACTGATGCGATATCCACGAGCCATCATCTCTAATGATACTTCAAGAGTATTAAGTATTTCGTATTCTTTGTTTGAGACTGACTTCTTTAGTTCACGATCCTGTGATCGTTTAACTATATCGTTATAGCGAGCTAAAACAGCATTTTGACCTTTGATCATAGTATCAATATCATAAGCGTTACTTCTTAAGGTAAAATATGATATGTAATAATGTAGAGGATAATTAATCTTAAACCAACCTACTCTTACTGCCATTATACAATAAGCAACAGCGTGTGCTTTTGGAAACATGTACTTAATTTTCTGACATGAATCGATGTACCATTCAGGTACATTATTGGACTTCATGATTTTTATCCAATCACTCTTAAGTCCTTTTCCTTTTCGTACTGATTCCATTATTTCAAAAGCATCACGAGCTTTAAGCCCTTTTCTTATTAAATATACCATGATATCATCACGACATCCAATAACATCGTTTAATAATATTCCTTTATTGATCAAATCTTTTGCGTTATTAGTCCAAACATCAGTACCATGGCTTAACCCTGA
Source organism: uncultured Erysipelotrichaceae bacterium (assembly GCA_964553255.1). GTDB lineage: Bacteria > Bacillota_I > Bacilli_A > Erysipelotrichales > Erysipelotrichaceae > JAQUCI01. Next base: position 11,900 of record CAZKJS010000001.1, read on the forward strand.
TATTCTAAGTAAATCTGAAAAGCTTTTAGGTTTTGCGTCTTCAAGTATTCCGCGTACAAATTTAGTACCAAACTCTGGCAAACCCATTGCTCCTGTTTTCTCTTTAAATGTTTTATCAACTATTTTTAATGCTTTGTTGTTAGCGAAAAGAGAAATTGTGTTTTTATCATTCATTGGTATTTTCAGTACATCAACACCAGTTATCTTCTCAAGTAATCGCATAGCCGTTGGATCAACATGACCTAAAATATCTAATTTCAAGACGTTTTCATGAATATCATTAAATTCAAAATGGGTTGTACGCCATTCGCTATTTGGATTATTAGCAGGATATTGATATGGTGTAAAATCGTGTATATCCATATCTTGTGGTATAACCACAATTCCGCCGGGATGTTGACCAGATGTACGTTTTACTTCTTCACATTTTTTCGCATAATAAGTTCTTTCAGCAGTATTTGGCTCTTTCTCAATCTGCATTGACTCAAAATAACCCTTTAAATAACCAAAAGCTGTTTTCTCCGCCACTGTGCTTATTGTGCCAGCTCTATATACTTTATCCTCACCAAATACCTCTTTAGTATAAGCATGTGCTTTATCTTGATATTCACTTGAGAAGTTTAAATCAATATCTGGTACTTTCTCACCTTCAAAACCTAAGAATGTCTCAAATGGAATATCTTGACCTTCACCATGCATAATGCTACCACATTTTAAACATTTTTTATCAGGTAGATCATAACCACTATCCGCTTCAACATCAAAATCACTAAACTGACAACTTGGACATAGATAGTGCGCCGGAAGTGGATTAACTTCAGTAATATTTGCCATTGTGGCTACAAAGCTTGAGCCAACAGATCCTCTTGATCCAACTAAATAACCATCTTCATTAGACTTTTTAACAAGCAAATAGGCAGTATAGTAAATTACGCCATAACCATTTTTTATAATAGAGTTCAGTTCCTTATTTAATCTTTCTTCGATTAAGTTTGGAAGTGGTTTTCCATATGTTTTATATGCGTTTTGAAAACAAAGTTGTTTAAGTTTCTCATCTGATCCCTCAATGCTTGGAGTATAGAGTTTATCTTTAACTGGTCGACACACTTCAATCATTTCAGTAATCTTTTGAGTATTATTTATAACAATTCGTTCTACTGTTTCTTTTGGTAAAAAAGAGAAACATTCTAACATTTCATTTGTAGTTCTAAAATGTTGATTAGGTGATGATGTTGCAATTCTTTTCTCATTATTATAAATATATAATGGATGAACAGTACCACCTATTCCTTTAGCGTGAATATAAATATCTCTAATCTTTTTATCATCAACATCTAGATAATGAACGTCACCAGTAGCGACAACAGGAATATTGAGTTTATCAGCGGTTTCAATAATGTTAGTTAATATAGTAACTAAACGCTCATAATCAGGTATTCTATTTTCATTTATCAAGTTGAAATAGTTTTCAGGTGGTTGCACTTCAATATAATCGTAGTATCGCATTGCATCTTCTAATTCTTCTTGTGTTTTATTGGCGGCAATTTCAAATACTTCACCATTTAAACAAGAACTGCCGACTAAAAGATTCAAACGTAGTTCACTTATAGCCTTTCTGATAATCCGTGGTTCTGCCATAAACTCATCAGCATCGTTTTTACTATTAGCTTTTCCTGAAAAAACTAAGTAATCAGTATGCGAAAGTGAGACTAATTTAAAAATATCTTTTATTCCTGCTTGATTTTTAGCAAGAATGTTTATATGTTTTTTAATGACTTTCTTAAATGCTTCACTGTCATTTAAACACATTAAATCGGATAATGTCTGATCTATCACATTAATATTATTAATTTTTTTTATTTGATTTTTAGCCTCATATAACATTTGTAGAAATACTTTCGCTGTAACCTCTGCATCATAATCAGCTCTATGAGCAACGTTTTCATCATAATCAATTTTGTATATTTTGGCGATATTACCAAGACGATAGCGTTTCTTCTCTTTGTTTAAAGCCCTTGCCATATCTAATGTATCGATAATGGGATTATTGAGTTTAGGTAAGTTATATTCGTTTAACTTAGTGTTTAAAAATGCAACATCAAAACTTGCATTCTGAGCGACAAGAACAGAATTATCAAAGAATGCCATGATCTTAGGAAATGCTTCAATTAGTAAAAGTCCTTTATCAACATCGCTTTGAGTAATGTTTGTCATATTTCGTGTAAATGTTGATAACTTCAATCGTGGATTAATGAAAAATTGCATCCTTTCAACTATTGTTTCATTGCGAATTTTAACTGCACCAAATTCAATTATTTGATCATAACGAGCTGAAAGTCCTGTTGTTTCTAAATCGAAGACAACATAATCACAATCAAGTTTACGATGATCACTGTTAACAATAATATTCAAATCAGGATCAACCATATTCATCTCAATTCCATATATTAATTTAAACTCATTAGTTTTATATGTCTTCAATAGATTATCAACATAATTTTGTGCTTTAGGATAAGCTTGCACAACCGAGTGATCAGTGATTGCTATTGCTTTATGGTTCCAGTCAAATGCTCTTTTAATTAAAGCTTGTAGATCACAAACCCCATCCATTTCAGAAAATTTTGTATGCGCATGTAATTCCACTCTTTTGTTAATTGCGTCATCCATGATCATCGGTGTATGCATGAAACGTCTCATTTCATTAATGAAAAGATCATACTCGTTATTCATTTTAATTTGTCGAATATCACCTCTTACTACTACTTGATCATTAATATTAAACTCATTAGCGATTTTATCTTTATTTGCTTCATCAATTACTCTTTTCCCAACAATAAAACCAGTCTTGTCTTTAAGATAATAACTAATTATTAGCGAGCGATTACCTTGTCTAAACTGATTGTTATCTTCTATTTTAAAGATAGTTAAATTCATTTCGACATCGTTGATAGAACCATCAATTTCTGCAATTGTTATCTTGTTGTAAAGATCAGCAACATCATGTATCTTCTTAGGTTTACTAAAAGTGTTTTGCGAAATAACTTCAACTTTATAATCAATACCACATTCATTTAATCGTAAAATAAGTTCTGGCAAAAGTAAAATTGCCTTTTCTTTATGATGATCATTACTGTAAATCAATTTTATAGTTTTATCTTCAAGAGTACATAAAACATTGCTAAAAATACGTCCACCACTAAACAGTCCAGAAAGATAATCGATATAATTTTGCACTTCCATGGCATCAAGTTGACAACTATCACTTATTACTTTTAGTTTCACAGATGCTTTAGTGACATCGATGATGTTATCTAAAACTTTTTTATATAAATCTCTAGTTAAAGTATTTGAAATGATAAGATCGATCAAAATAACATTCTGACTTTTCTGATATATAGGACGCGAAAACTTAGCATCTAATAAAAGCGAGAATTCATCGCTGGTAAATTTTTCTTTTGTTAATATCGTAAATATATCCATTTCAACCTCCTAGTCTATAATACATACACTTCCTTGATTGCGAACGTTTATTTTTGTTATTGCGTTTTGTGGTAAGAGTTTTGATGCTTTGCTCAAGAATGAAGTAACTTCATCCTTTTTTATGATTATTAAGATGCTACCACCAAAACCACCACCATGAATACGGTAAGCAGCTGTTTGATCTTTTAAAATGTACTCACATAAAGCTAATGCAACTGCTATTTTTTGATGATGTGGTTGCTTTTCATCATAAATGTTTTGTAAATACATATATGAACTAAATCCAGAATTCTTGATTAATGTAAGAGCTTTGTCCATGTCGTTATTAAGTAAAGCTGAATATAACTCACTAACTCTTTGATTCTCTTGATAAAAATGATGAGCTCTTAAAACTGATCGATCATTTATGATCGTTTGTGATGGAATGATTTCTTCATAGAAACAAGCTGACTCAACTTTTCCCAAATGATCAAGGTTTTTCAGGTTAGCAACTTCACTCATCTCATTAACGATATCAGCGTACGCATATGAAAGATCACTGTGATCAGATTGGGTATTCATGATCAATAACTGATAGTCATTCATCAAAAAGACATCATCTAATTTCAATATTTTAGGATTATCTTTGTCAATAAAATCAATATAACAAATACCACCTGATGCGATCGCTAACTGATCCATTAAGCCAACAGGTTTGTTGAAGTATTTGCTTTCACTATACTGAGCGATTTTTGCTAATGTTAATGAATCTACTTTATTATCGTTATATAAATAATTGATAATGCTTGCAATCGCTAAAGCAAAGTTAGCGCTACTTGATAAACCTGAACCTTCTTTGATTGCTGAATTAAGATAAACATTGAAACCGCCAATCTTTAGATCTTGGTCAATAAATCCGCGCAGTATCCCTTTAACTAAAGCAACTGAAGTAAATATTTCATCTTTTCGATATGATAAGTCATTTATCTTTATTTTAATAACATCATAACCTTCTGATATTATCGTTACATTCTCTGCTTTACTAACAACGGCAATACTATCAATATCAATTGCTGCTGCGATTACTCTACCTAGTTGATGGTCAGTGTGATTGCCACAAACTTCAATACGACCAGGAGTTGAAATTGCTGCTATATTTTCATCATCAAAATTTTCACTAAATTTAACCAGTGCTAATTTATACCGATTGATTTGAATTTCAGGATCATCATATATTTCAATTACTTTTTGAAACCTTTTTATTTCATCAGCAAAATCGCCTCCTTTAAGATAAATAATTCCATTTGGGATTGCGTTTCTTTGTTTTTTGGAAATAAGCTTGCCTGTAA
>CAZKJS010000001.1:16717-119910 GCA_964553255.1 uncultured Erysipelotrichaceae bacterium
CTCATTGTCATTGATAATTCGTTTAATCATCATAAAACTATTTCACCATCTTATCAAAAGCATTTTTGGCAGCGGCTTGTTCAGCCTTCTTTTTACTGTTACCCTCTCCAGTACCTAAAACGATACCGTCAAGCATTACATTGATCTTAAACAAGGGTTTATTACTTGGACCGCTTACAGTTACAACTTCATAAGTAACAGTTTTTCTAACATCAGATTGAACATATTCTTGAAGTCTTGTTTTGTAATCTGTTACTACACTATCTAGTTCGTCAATATTATCAAAGTCTACCACTTCACTCATGATCCGATTTATCGGTGCTAAACCCATGTTTAGTTCAATATATAAAGCTCCAATAAAGGCTTCAAACATGTTGGCAACGATAGAATCGCGGTTTCTACCACCGGTTTTTTCTTCGCCAAAGCCAAGTTTCAAATATTTATTTAAGCCTAACCTTTTACCGTATTCCGCCAATGCCTTCTCACAAACCAACGTCGCGCGATAAGTAGTCATCTTCCCTTCGTCAAGTGTTGGCTTGACATTAAAAAGATGAATGCTTGACCAGATCTGCAATACGGCATCACCAACGAATTCAAGCCGTTCATTATCATTAGTCATTGTTTTATGTTCATTGACATAGGATGAATGAATAAATGATTGCTCAACTAAACTTTTGTTTTTTACAGTAATATCCCTATTTAACAACCAATCATAAATTGTCATTGTAGTTCCCTCTTTAACTTTTCAACCGTATCATTTATCAATATCTTATATAAGCAAATTAAAGCATTATATATCGCTTCCTCTGAACTTGCACCGTGCGCTTTAACAACTGGTTTTTGTAAGCCAATAAGGATAGCACCACCAAACTTAGAATAATCAAGATTATCCTTAATTTTAGTTAAACCTTTCTTTAATACTAAACCCGCCAACTTATTAATACCTGAAGCCATTATGACATTTTTTAATTCACCAAACGCTAATTGAGCAGTTCCTTCGACTGCTTTTAGTGTAATATTCCCACTAAAGCCATCACTAACGATTACATCAACCTCATCGTCAAACATATCTCTACCTTCAATATTGCCACAAAAGTTCAAATCATTCGCTTTAGCTAAAAGATCATAAGCTTCTTTATGTAATTTATCACCCTTAGATGCTTCAGCGCCGATATTTAATAGTTTAATTTTTGGATTTTTAACTTTATAAACAACTTCAGCATATACTTTTCCAATTTTTGCAAATTCAAGTAGATTATCGGCAGTAGTGTCACTATTAGCTCCCATATCTAGAAATTGAAAAAAACGTCCTTTTTTAGCTGGGATTGTTGCTAACAATGCTGGTCTTTCAATATTTTCTATTGTTTTCAATTTAGTTAACGAACTCATCAAAAGTGCAGCCGTTGACCCAGCTGAAATCCCACCATCAGCTAAACCTGAACTTATATGATCGATCATCTTGTTCATACTAGCGTCTTTTTTTCTTTTAATTGCCATTAAGCCGTCATCCATTTGAATACTTTCTTGACATAATATAAGTCTTGTATTCTGTATATCACGATATGCTTCTTTACTTTCATGATTTGTGAAAACGATAAGTTCTACATCTTTAAAATCGTTAGTAAACTTCTTTATTGCCTGTACAAAAACAGTGCTTCCTTTATCATTACCTAAAGCATCGATAGCTATTTTCATATTTCCTCCTAATCAATATAATCGTTGTTCTTTAGAAAATTCTTAGTTTCTTCTCGAATTACTTGGTTTTCATCTGTCGGATAAGCGACGATATTCTCGGCATCTTCTTTACTAGCTTTAATAATCTTTGTATCGGTTATCAAATTACCTAAAATAAAACTTGGAACACCACTTTGTCTTATACCAAATAAATCTCCTGGACCTCTTAATCTTAGATCAGCTTCTGCTATCTTAAATCCGTCATCACTTGCAACAAGGATATTAAGTCGTTCTAACGCTTCGGTATCGTCGGTACTAGTTAAAAGATAGCAATATCCTTGTTTACTCGATCTTTTTATACGACCACGTAATTGATGTAATTGTGATAAACCAAATCTATTAGCATCATAAATAACCATGATATTAGCAGCTTCGACATTGATTCCAACCTCAACAACAGTTGTTGTGACTAAAATTTGCGTATATCCTGCTTTAAAATTAGCAACAACTCTATCTTTTGTGCTACTATCCATTTTACCATGTAACATGTCAATATGGTACCTATCACCTAACTCTTTTTTAAGCGCTTGATATATTGCGGTGATGTTACGTACACCAGTATCATTACTATCACTAATAGCAGGACATACAATATATACTTGATCGCCATTATCAACTTTTAGTAAAATCTCATCTATGATCTTAATCATGCTATTTTGCTTGATTAATTTAGTTATGACAGGTTTTCTACCAATTGGTAAGGTAAAGATATTACTAACATCCATATCGCCATATAGTACATTTGTAAGCGTTCTAGGTATTGGTGTAGCACTCATGATCATGATGTCTACAAAACTACCCTTATCGATCAATTTACGTCTTTGATTCACACCAAAACGATGTTGCTCGTCAGTGACGATCATACCAAGAGTCGCAAAACTTACATCATCTTGGATTAATGAGTGAGTCCCAACAATTAAATCAATTTCATTGTTAGTTAAGTTTTTTAATATTTCAGTTTTTTCAACTTGATTTAAAGCTGAATACAAAACAGCTATTTTCATAGTTGTGTGCTTGAATAGCTTTTTGAATTCTTCATACTGTTGTTTTGCTAGAACTTCAGTTGGAGCCATGAATGCACTTTGTTTACCAGCAAGATAACAACCATAAAGACCTAAAGCAGCTACAACAGTTTTACCTGAGCCTACATCACCTTGAATCAAACGATACATAGGTTTAGGGCTTTGCATATCAAAAACGATATCATTGACAGCTTTAAGTTGATCGTTTGTAAGTTTAAATTTAAGTTGATTAGCCATTCTAAAAACATCATCAACAGCGAAGTTTTTCTGATAACGAAAATCATGTTCAACTTTATCCATCCTTCTATAAGCAATAACCATTTGAAAACGTAAGAACTCTTCATACTTTAAATAGCGTGTTGCCGCAATGATATCAGCTTGCGACTTGGGTTTATGAATTTTTATTAACGCTTCTTGCTTAGTTATTAGACGATATTTAGCTTTAATACTAATCGGAATTAACTCTTTTGGGCTGTAGTGATCAAGCGCTTTTTCAACCATCTTAACAAAGGCTTTATTAGTGATCTTAGCTTTAAGGTTATAGACTGGTTTAATATCAAGCTGTTCTACTAATGGTTTTAAATTATATGTTGTAGCAGTAATTTTTTGATTACCTTCATACTTACCAATAATTGTAACATTATCATTAAGCTTGATGTTGCTTAACCATGGGCGATTAAAGATAGTTATATGAAATAGATCATCTTCATTATTGATATCAAATCTTGTTATTGTTAATTTTTTTACTCTTGTTGTCTTGATATTTGAAACTAACTTTCCTTCAATAGCTATTTTGTCATTTATCTGCCACTGTTTGTATGGAATGAGATTAATTTTTTCATAACGAAAAGGATAATGCGAGATTAAATCATCAATACTCGTAAAATCCATCTTACGCCATATTTCTTTTTCGTTTTTAGTGAAAATATCCTTTTCCATGTCCTATATACTGAAAAAGGGCTTAGCCCTTATTCAATTCCGAAGATAAAACTATAAACGGGTTGTTGACCTTGATATAGGTCAGCTTCAATATTGTAATTTTCAATGATAAAGTCTCTTACAGCTTCCGCTTCCTGCTGGTCAACATTATCTCCTACGATAATGGTAGCGATCTCTGCATCTTCAAATACGATTTGTTTGATCAGCTCTTTTGTAGCTGTTAAGCGATCACTGTTAGTAACAACGATATCTTTATCTTTAATACCAATAAAATCATCCTTCTTAATTTTAATGCCGTCAAATTTCGTATCCTTGATTGCATAAGTGATCTGGCCTGTAACAACTCGTTGCATTGCACTTTCCATTTCAGCGATATTCTCATCAAGTTCAACCTCAGGATTAAACATCATACAAGCAGATAATCCTTGTGGTATAGTCGCAGTTGGTAAAACAGTTATACTTAACTCTTTAAAGATATTCACAACCTGTTGCGCTGCCAGAATGATATTTGAATTATTTGGAAGTATTATTATATGATCAACATTTAGTTTTTTAATAGCCTCAACGAAATCTTCGGTTGAAGGATTCATAGTCTGACCACCATTAATAAGGACATCTACTCGTAAATCCTTAAATAAACTTATTAAACCATCCCCAGCGGCTACACTTATCAAACCATATTTCTGATGGGGTTTAGTCATTTCCGTTATATGCTCGTGTTGCTCTTGCATATTCTCAATTTTAAGCTTAACAAATTCGCCATATCGTTGTGCCATATTCAAAGCATCTCCTGGCATCATTGTATGAACATGCACCTTTACAAGATTCTCATCTTGAACAACAACTAAAGAATCACCGATACGCGCAAGATTATGTTTAAGTTTTTCTTCCTCAAATATATACTTGCCACTTTCAGATAATCGCAAGATAAATTCAGTGCAATAACCAAACTCATCATTTTCAAATTGTGATTGAACTGCCTCAACATTATTAGTTTGATCAGATAATTCTATTTTTTCATTATTAGTAGCAGCAACAAAACCATGTAAGATCGTTAGTAGTCCATAACCGCCACTATCAATAACACCAACTTCTTTTAAAATTGGTAATAATTCAGGGGTATTTTGTAGTGATTTATTAGCCTCATCATGTAAGATCGCTATATAAGTCTTGATCGAACAATCAGGATTTTTCTCAACATAAGTCAATGCGCGTTCAGAAGCTTCACGAACAACAGTTAAAATAGTTCCTTCCACAGGTTTCATAACAGCTTTATAAGCAACTTGGGCACCCTTTACAAAAGCTTTAGCCAACGTGATATTATCAACTTCTTTATGTCCCTCAACACCAATACTAAAGCCACGAAATATTTGCGATAAAATAACGCCAGAATTACCACGAGCACCCATCAGTAATCCTTTGCTCAAAACTTTAGCAATAGCAGAGACATCATCAGATATAACAGTATGACATTCCTTTACACCACTACTAAAAGTTAAATGCATATTAGTACCAGTATCGCCATCTGGAACTGGAAAAACGTTGAGTGCATCAACATCAGAACGATAATTGGCAAGATTGTTAGTGCCATTTTCTAACATGACACGAAAAAGTTTACTATTTAATGTATCCATAGTTATTACTCGTTAACCTTAATGCCCTGAACATAGATATTAACAGCGTTAAAGGTTAAATCCAGTGATTTTTCAAGTTCATATTTTACTTTCTTCTGTACTTCTGTTACTACTTCAGATATCTTTACTCCAAAACTAATTACGATAAAAAGATCAAGTTCATATTTAGTGTCTACTTTTCGAACTATGATACCTTTACTATAATTTTCTTTCTTCAACAATTCGGCCAAACCATCTTTTAAAACTTTTTGACTGGCCATGCCAACAACACCATAACATTCAGCAACCACACCACCAGCTAATGTAGCGATCGCTTCTTCTGATATATTAATATTACCAAGGTTAGTATTTCTTTCGATAGGCATAAACTTCCTCCTTACTCACGGTATTATAAACAAATAATATCATTTTGTAAAATATTTGTCTTTTTTTAACCCTAGTTATTAGCTGGGCATTCACTACTGTAAGCAGTTTTACTATTTTCGTCAATATAAATACATGAATTTGTGACTTTTAAAACTTTAACAATCGCAAAATAGTTATTAACACTAGATATTGCCGAAAGAGAAGTGTAAACTTTATTACCATCAATCATGATAATTTTCAACATATTTTCATCAAAACTTGTCGCATAATGATGAATTTCAGTAATATTAGCTCTAGTTTCATCATTAATAGCGCTTAATGCATCAACGTATGTCTTGATATCTTCATTTGTAAATCCTACTAAAAGTGGTAATTCTTGTATCAACCATTGTTTTGACTCATTCATTTCCAATAATTCACCATTTTCAATGACGAAATATGCTTTATCAGTATAAAGATAAGCTAAAAGACGTTCTTCTTTGATATTGATTTGTAAATTACGATCGTTAGCTTTTAATATTTCGGCATCATTTATCATTGGATCACTAGTTAGTTTTGTCTTAATAAGCCCAGGATATGTTATTAACCAATAATCATTTGCTTTAATATTGGCAATCATCATAATATCATTCTTATCGTGATAATAATTACCCGTGATACTTATATAATTGATTCTTGCAACGCTAGATGTTAAGTATAGATAACTTGAAATAATAAGAAAAGTAACAATTATCGTAGAAATGAAACGACGTTTATTTCGTTTTTTGATCTTTGCTTGTTTAATAGCATGTTGCTTTGCCAAAACAAGGGCAACACCATCTTTCTTGTCATTTAAGCTCAAGATTATTAACCACCTTTTCAGTTAAGATTATCATATCTTCAGCTGCGTAAATATAGCTCAATGACTTAGCATTTTCTGACATTGCTTTTCTTAAATCTTTGTCTTCAATGATTTTATCTATCATTTCAACTAAGTTTTCTTCATTAAGTTCGTTTTCTCTGATCATATAAGCGGCTCTTTTGATCATCAAAGCTTGAGCATTTACTTCTTGATGGTTGTTAGGTACAAAAGGACTTGGAATTATGATGCTTGGTACACCAAATGCACATAGTTCAGTTGCTGTTGTTGCACCACCACGTGCTATCATTAATGAAACATGATTTAATAGTGCTGTTTGTTTAACAAACGGCAATATTCTAATATTATTTATACCTTTGGCTTGATTAATGAACGATTCATAATGATTTTTGCCAGTCACATAAATAATCTGATAAGGTTTATCATTAAGTTTTCGTAGAATTTTGATCATGGTATCATTAATTGTTTTTGAACCCTGTGATCCCATTACCATTAGGATGATTGGCGTCTTTTTGTTTAAATGATATTCTTTTAAGATCTGCTTTGGTTGTTCTTTCTTAACTTGATATACTTGAGGATTACCTAGTAAAAATACTGGTTTTTTACGAAATTGTTGATAAGCTTCATCATAACAAACTACCACCGCTTGGGCATGTTTCTCAAGAAAAAGGTTTGCTCTACCTGCATAAGCATTTTGCTCATGTAATAAAGCAGGAATCTTTAGTTTATGAGCAGCAATAACAACCGGAGCACTCACATAACCACCAAAACCCCAAACAGCATCAGGATTAAACTCTTTAAGGATTGTAGTAGCGTCATTGACAGCTTTGTATAATCGATAAGCTGTTAAAACTCTTGATAATGCACCTCCACTCAAACCACTGACTTTTATCGTCTTAAAATCATAACCTGCATTTGGTATAACATCAGCTTCCATATGATTAGCGGTACCAATAAATAGTATTTTTGTATTTATATCTTTATCAATAAATGCTTCGGCTAAAGAAAGTGCTGGATATATATGGCCACCGGTTCCACCAGCTGCAATTGCGATTTTCATTGATTACCTCATTCTTTTTATAATATCTAGATTAAGTATAAATTGTCATATATCATTTTTCAACCTATTAAAAAGTCCTTAGAGGACTTTTTCAAACAAATCAGTGTTATGATTTAACTTTAAATGTTCATAAGCTTTTGTTGTCACTATACGACCACGTGGCGTACGATTGATAAAACCTATTTGTAGTAAATATGGCTCATAGACATCTTCAAGTGTCATTGGCTCTTCGGAAATGCTACTAGCGATAGCTTCTAAGCCAACTGGACCACCCTTAAACCGTTCAATGATACCAGTCAGGTATCTAATATCAACTTCATCAAGTCCTAAATGATCAACCTTAAGTCTATCTAGGGCATCAACCGCTACTTGTAAACTGATAATACCATCATTTAAAACTTGTGCGAAGTCTCTTACCCTTCTAAATAAGCGATTTGCTATTCTAGGAGTACCACGACTTCTTTTAGCGATCTCAGTAATCGCATCTTCTTCAATTTTAGTTTCGAGAACAAAAGATGTTCGTTTAACAATTTGTCGCAAATCGTCAAGCGAATAATAATTAAGTTTACCTATGATACCAAAGCGATCTCTTAATGGTGCTGTTAGATCACCAGCTCTGGTAGTAGCTCCAACAAGAGTAAAAGGTGGTAGTTCTAAGCGGATTGAGCGCACAGAAGCATCTTTACCCACAACAATATCGATTGCGTAATCTTCCATTGCGGGATAGAGAACTTCTTCAACAGCTTTTGGTAATCGATGAATTTCATCAATGAATAAAATATCACCAGCTTGAAGTGTAGAAAGGATCGCTGCTAAATCGCCACTTCTTTCAATGCTAGGACCAGTGGTAATTCTTATATTACCGTGTAATTCATTAGCGATAATATAAGCTAAGGTTGTTTTACCTAAACCTGGTGAACCATATAATAATACATGATCAAGTGCTTCATTACGAGCTAATGCGGCCTTGATAAAGACATTAAGATTTCCTTTTAAATCATCCTGACCAATATACTCAGCTAATGATTGTGGTCTTAATGTAAGTTCATCTTCATTAAATTTATTCAGAGTCATAAAGGATTCGTTCATCTAAATACCCTTTCTGGCAATTAATAATTGTAATGCAAGTTTAATATATTCTTCCGTATTAAGTCCATGCTGTTTCATCAGCTCCTTTGGAAGAAATTGCAATTCATTTGCTTTATACCCTAAAGAGCGAAGTGCCATCATGGCATCATTAATATCCTCAGGGATGTGTTCAACATCTTTTTGTGGGTCTATTAATTTTCCTTTTAAATCTAATATAATCTGCGAAGCTGTCTTGGCACCAATTCCCGGTAATCTTTTTAATGCAGTAGTATCATTATTCTCAATATTTTTAATAAGTTCATTGGTACTAATACCACTTAGAATACCTAAGGCTGTTTTTGGTCCAAGACCCTTAACAGCGATAAGTTTAACAAACAAATCGTATTCATCAGAACTGATAAAGCCAAACAAGCTAATCTCATCTTCTCTGACATGTTGATAAGTATAGATGCTTATTTCTTTGTTTAACGCAAGAATTTCTGGATGCGCAAAAAAGATTCGATATCCAATGCCGTTATTTTCGATTATTACATAATCTAAACCATAAGAATGAATCTTACCACTAATAAAAGCTATCATTTTATCACCTATTACATTATAACCGAATAAAACACAATATGGTTATCTATTCAACAAATTCAAACGCAAAATCCAAGATATATACTTTATCGCCATCTTCAGCACCAGCTTCTCGTAATGCTTGATCTACCCCTAACTTACGAAAATTATTTCCTAAACGGAAAATATCAGCTTCAGTGTCAGTCTTAGATCTCAACATCATTCTTTCGACTCGTGGTCCACTTACACGCCATTGCGAATTACCAAGATTTCTAACAATTATCTCTTCATCCTCTTTATTATAGCCATAAACAACACTTTCATTCTGATCATTTTCATCAGTTAATGGGAAGAATGGTGTTTTTTCGATTAAATCCATGACGTGATATAAAATTGGATCAATCCCTTCATCAATCAATGTGATCGCTGGAAATATTAAGACATTTGGATACTCTTGCTTAAAGCGTTGTAAATTGTTTTCAGCATTATCTAGATCCATTTTATTAGCGATCACCACTTGCGGTCTTTCCGCCAAACGATATTGATAAGCTTTGAGTTCTTCGTTGATTATACGATAATCATCAAGTGGATCACGATGATCTTCAGCTCCCATATCTAATATATGAATAATGACACGACATCTTTCGATATGTTTAAGAAATTGATGTCCAAGTCCTTTTCCTAAATGTGCACCCTGAATTAATCCTGGCAAATCAGCTAAAACAAAAGAACGACCATCTTTTACTTTAACAACACCCAAATTGGGCGCTATTGTAGTAAACGGATAAGCTGCAATTTCTGGTTTTGCTGCACTTACTACTGAAAGAAATGTCGATTTACCAACAGAAGGAAAACCAACAAGACCAGCATCAGCTAGTAATTTTAATTCAACAATTACTTCCTTTTCTTCACCAAAAAGACCGCTCTCGCAAAAATCAGGAGCACTATTGCGACTACTCATGAAATGATAGTTGCCTCTGCCACCCTTTCCCCCTTTAGCGATTACCATCGCTTGATCAGGATTAGTTAAATCAGCTATGATCGTATCGGTTGTCAAATCTTTAACTAAGGTACCAAGTGGTACTTTGATAATCGTATCATTGCCATTAGCCCCATGCATCTTTTTGGGCTTACCACGTTCACCATCATCAGCGATAATCTTCTTATTATATCTTAAATCCAGTAAAGTTGACTTATTGGTGTCAACAACAAAAATAACATTACCACCATCACCACCATCGCCACCAGCAGGACCACCTAAAGGAACATATTTTTCACGACGATAAGCGACGATTCCATCGCCTCCCCTACCAGCTTTAACAACTATTTTTACTTTATCGATAAACATATTTACCTCTTCTAATTAAAAATCTCCGTTTAACGGAGATATTATGCTTGAGGATATACGGATACTTGTTTTTTATCTTTACCTACGCGCTCGTATTTAACGATACCGCTAGCTTTCGCAAACAAGGTATCATCACCACCAATACCGACATTAACGCCGGGATATATGCGTGTACCTCTTTGACGATAAAGAATATTACCTGCGACCGCAAATTGTCCGTCAGCTTTTTTAGCACCTAAACGTTTTGAATGAGAGTCTCTACCATTTCTAGTTGAGCCTACGCCTTTTTTCGATGCGAATAATTGAATATCAAGGACAAACTTCATCTTTTACACCTCCGTTTGTATAATTTTTAGATAATTTGGATAACTTTCTTGTAGTGTTTTAATTTGAATGATCAAAGTTTTAATGATCATTTGTGAATCATGTTCATTTCTTTTGACGATTATCATTACTTGATCATCAGTCAATATAAGTTCACAATCATCTTTAGTTAATTCATCAAGAGCGTTAAGCGTACCAACAGCTATTGAACTAACAGCTGCACATACTAAGTCTTTACCTTTTTCATCATATCCAGCATGACCAGATATAATAATTCTTGTAATTGCCTTATTTGAGCTTTCGATCTTAACTTTTACCATAATTACACATCAATAGATTCAATGATCAATTTGGTGTATGGTTGACGATGTCCCTGTTTGCGTCTGGTAGAACCTTTTTTAGACTTGTATTTGAAGATTGTGATCTTCTTCTCTTTGCCTTGTTTTTCTACTTTAGCAGTGACAGTTGCGCCTTCAACATAAGGTGATCCGATTTTAGCGGTACGATCGCCTACCATTAATACATGGTTGAATACGATCACATCATCAGCATCAACAGGTAATTTTTCAACAAAGATCGCTTGACCCTTCTCTACTTTTATCTGTTTTCCCCCAGATTCAATAATTGCGTACATATTGCACCTCCTTTTAATTAACTAGACTCGCCTAACATGGTGGCAATTGCACTTAGACCATAAAAGAGCGGTTGCGCTTATCAGTGCAACGAAGTTATATTATCATACATAAAGAGCTACGTCAATGATTATCAAATGCTTGATACTTATATTACCATTTCAAAATACTAGCCTTTTAAACCACCCCTAGCAACCCCATTAACGATGTATTTACGCGCAATCAAAAATAGTATTATAACAGGTATTATGATCATGGTGCTTGCGGCCATCAAAAGTTCAAAATGAGTACCAGCTTCCGTCACAAACGCATATAAACCTAGTGGTAAGGTTCTATTCGCTCTTGAATTTATGATCAAAAGTGGCCACATAAAAGAGTTCCAAGAGACAATTGTATTTAGTAGTATAATCGTGACAATTGATGGTTTAGCAATAGGAACCATTACTTTCCAAAGGTATTGCCAATTAGTTGCGCCATCAATTTGAGCAGAGTAATACAGTGAATCAGGTATTGATAAAAAGAAATTGCGTAAAATGAAAGTATAAAAAATACTTGATGTAAATGGTATGATCAAAGCAATTAACTTATCTGCCAAACCCCAATTAGCGATCGTTTGGAAATTAGTTATGATCAACATCTCAAATGGCACCATCATTAAGGCTAACATTAAGGTAAAGACGGTATCACGACCACGCCACTTTAAACGCGAAAATGCAAAAGCAGCCAAGATAGTAGTTGAAGAAGTAGTAGTGACATTTATGATCGTAACGATCAAGGAATTGACAAAGTATCTGCCAAATGGCGCATACCCTAAAGCTTTGATAAAATTATCTAATTTGTATGTTGATGGAATCCATATCGGTGGAAAACTTGCTGTTTCAGCAGCTGTTTTAAAGGCCGAACTAAACATCCAAAAAAATGGAAAAACCATTATCATGGCACCAGCAAGTAGTAAAATGTAAATAATCACATTATCAATATTTTTTTTCATTGTATTTCCCTTAGTAATGTTGCCATTTTCTTTGAATGTATAGTTGTAATCTTGTTAAAATAAATGTGATAAAAAACAAGATTAAAGCGGCTGCACAAGCACGTCCAAAACGCCAGTTAATATAGAATTGATCATAAATATAGTAAACGACCGTGTATAAATTATAGGCAATACCAGGACTACCATTAAAAAGCGGAAATAGTTCGGTAAATACTTTAAAGGTACTTATCATATTAATAATCAATACAAGTCCGATTGTAGGGGCTAATAACGGGATTGTGATTCGATAAAAAATATGGGCATTACTAGCTCCATCAACTTTAGCTGCTGTATAGTACATTTCATTGATATTTTGAAGCCCTGATAATAATAGAATTATGGTAAACGGCAAGATGTTCCATATTCCGAAAATAATTAAAGCATAGATATTATTTTGTGGCTGTAATAACCAATTGATTGGACTTAAATTAAACAATGATAGTAGGTAGTTAATAATGCCATAATTATGATTGAACATGAATTTCCAAGCTAAACCAACAGCAGTGACAGAAGTTACCATTGGTAGAAAATACGCTGTTTGAAATATACTAATCATTTTAACTTTCTTATTTAATAAATTGGCGATTAGAATTGCTAATATTGTAGATATTGGAACTACACTAAATACATACAAAGATGTATTCTTTAAGCCATTAATGAAGTTTGGATCACTTATTACATACTTATAATTAGCTAAACCGAAACCATCAAATGCTCCTGTCATGTATCTAAACCCTTCTTTAAATGAAGTTATAAAAACATATACTACAGGATACAAGGTAAAAACACCAATGCCAACAACAAACGGTAAAAGATAAAAAAATGGTTCAATCTTCTTAAAACATCTTTTCTTTTTTATTGTTGAAGAGAATTCCTTGATTGTCATATCAATCGCTCGCCAGTTTTTCTATCAAAGATAAAAACACCTTTATCTTTAAGTTTAAAATCTACATTATTACCAACTTCAACTTTATGATCAATATCAATGTACGCTCTTAAGGTTGTTGAGCCAAATTTTAAGTAAGCCAATCGTTCTTTTCCCATAAGATATATTTCAAGTATCTCTGCACTAAATGCAATATCATCTCTAGATTCTGATTTATCGATACTTTCTGACCTAATAGATAATATGACTTCAAGATCATTAGGCAAGTTAATTAGATTCTTAAAACGACATTTAGCCGATTGATCATCAAGTATAAATATTCCATCTTTAATTACACCAAACATCTTATTAATTGGTGGATTACCAAGAAAATCGGCTACAAAAGTATTCTTAGGATTCTCATACATTTCTTGTGGTTGGGCAATTTGTTGATTAATGCCGTCCTTCATTAAGATTATTTGATCTGATATGCTCATCGCTTCTTCTTGGTCGTGTGTAACAAAAATGGTTGTTACTTTGGTTTCTTGTTGAATTCTTCGTATTTCTTCGCGCATTTCAAGTCGTAATCTTGCGTCAAGATTGCTTAAAGGTTCATCTAGAAGTAACAATCTTGGCTTTTTAACCATTGCACGTGCAATCGCAACACGTTGCTGTTGACCACCTGAAAGTTGTGAAGGTTTACGATCCAACAGTTCAGAAATATGAACAAGCTTAGCCATAGTTAATGCTTTTTCTTCTCTTTCGGTTTTTGGTATCTTTTGAATTTCAAGTGGAAAGCAGATGTTCTGCATTACAGTTAAATGTGGATAAAGCGCATAATTTTGAAAAACTAAACCAATTCCTCTTTTCTCAGGAGCCATATCTGTAACATCTACATCATCAAAGAAAATCTTGCCAGAGCTAACAGGAGTAATACCTGATAAGGTATATAACAATGTACTTTTACCACATCCTGATGGTCCTAATAATGCAATTAATTTTCCTTCCTCAATTATGGTTGAAAAATCATTGACCGCAATCGTAGAACCAAATTTTTTTGTAACATTTTCAAGTTTTATTTCCATAATTTTACCTTGTTATTTATGTAATTATCTTAACATATTATACTTAATTACTAAAAAAGATTAGTGAGGTATAAACCTCACTAATCAGTTCGTTATTAATCTGCTAAAGCAGCATTGCTGTTCTCAAGAGCAACTACAATAGCAGCACCAGCTTCCATTTCACCTAAAGCAACCTTCTTCAACATAGCATCAATTTCTTTACGAACTGTTGCCGAACCTGGAAGTGAAGCCGCTGCACGACCAAATTCAACACCTTGTTGTGCGATTGCCATTGCTTCATTACCAGCTAAATATTCTTGATAAGTTGCTGTTTCGGTTGTAGCAACGTATGGTGATAAAGCGTTAAAAGCAGCACACCAACCTGCATGAACATCAGGTGATGTCCAATACTTTATAAATTCATACAAAGCAGCATCGTGAGCTTCATCTTTGGTAAAACCAATAATACCTCTGATAAAAGCTGTTGTTACCATCTCAGTTGAATCAAGTTGTTGGGGAACAGGTGCCATCGCCCATTCAAATTTGTCACCGACAGCAGCAGCAACGTAGCTTGCACCAGCACAAGAACCAATATAGGCAGCAATCGTTTGTGCACCAATATCTTCAGAATAATAGTTTCCTGTTGGAGCGATACTGAAGTATCCTGCTTTGACACCGTTTGCGAACCAATTGACAAGCTCAACGGTACGATCTTGTTTAAAACCGACAGTTTTTGATTCAGCATCAATATAAGTGATGTTGTTTTGATTTAACCAAAGGATAAAATTATCAGTTAATGAATCCATACCAAATCCCGGGATTCCTTTTTCCTCATAAATTCTTTGGCTTACTGTTGTCAATTCATCCCATGTAACTGGAACTTCTAGTGATAATTCATCAAAGATTGTTTTGTTATAATATAGTATATTAGCAGTTAAATTGAGGGGATAAACATACATCTTAGTTCCACCATCAAACTGAGTAGCATCATTAAATGCACCCTCAGCAACACCAGCCTTAAATGCATCAATTCCTTGATCAGTTTCTATATATGGCAAGAAATCAACCAATAAATCTTCTTGCGCATAAGTGGCGGCAACAGTTGAATAATGGACAATTAAGCTTGGTCCAACTTTGCTTCTTACAGCATTAGCAACTTTTGCATCAAAATCAGCGTATGGTTGTTGTTCAACAATAACATTAATGTTTTGATGGCTAGCCGAGAAATCAGCAGCTATCTGTTGTAATGCGGCATTTTGAGCATCTGTAAAAGTATGCCAAATCACAATATCAACTTTCTCAACCTTTTCCGCTGGTTTACTACAACCCAAAATCGTTAATGACAGAAGCAAGACTGCAATAACCTTGAAAACTCTTCTCATCATTTTCCTCCTAGTTCATATGAACTTTATCAGTAACACCTGACGGTGTTACCTTTATCGCGAATTCTTGTTATATGTCGGACCAAGATCAGCAAATTTCCTTGCTATCCATTTGCATATTCCATCAAGACCAGGATAGATCATTCTTTCGGATATGTTAATATAGTCAAGTTTGTCTCGAATTTCAAGTTTTATTTCTTTTGGTATGATGATCTTAAAACAGTGTTCTTTATAAGTATTTAAAACATCATTAAGATTAGCACCAGCATCACTCATAACAGAAAACAAAGCATATTGATTAATGATACGATTATGCATTGAAGATGGTTCAAAAAAAATCACAAAAGGTTTATCACTTAATTTCTTTAAATCATCAAAATTATGAGCTAGTTTTTCAAGCATATCGAGCGAGAATAATTTTGATCTAAAATCATCTAAATTGATCATTAATGATTTAGGTAATTGCTGAATTATAGCTTCATAATCAACACACCAAATCATTCCATCTTTATCATATTTCTCTATTTCTTCCGTTGCAAAATGAGCTGCTACTAAAGGCGAATAACTCCAGTCAAGTAAACGTGTTGGTAATCCATGATGTTGTGCTAATGTCAGTATTTGCCAAAAACTCTGACATTCTGCAATGTCAGCGTAAGCATACTTTTTAAAACTACGTAATAACGAGTCCTCAAGTTGCAAATTATGACCACAAACGCGGTTTAACTTAGGTAGTAATTCATAACACTTATCACCAACACCTCGATAAATAAAGTTAGCACGAAATCTTTTTATATCATCTTGCCAAACATCACGAAATATTATTGATTGTAGTTCATCCCAATTATGTATTACGTACTCTTTCATAATTGCTTACCACTTTAAATCCAGTAATTTTTGATAAATAATTGCCATAATCCATTCACCCTCACCCTTTGCAAACACTGTTGCACCAGCTTCATAGTAACTTTCTTCATAAGCAACTTCATTTGTTAAATACAAATAATATCCATTACAATAAGATATAAAATGTAATCTTGAATTCAACTGATGATATTTAAGAGTTAACTTTGAAAAAAGTTCAACCGGTAATCCTACTAATATCTTATCACTAATTTTTAACAGTGTAACATTAAGATTTAGTCCTTGTAATTGTTGCAATACCTCAACACCGCTCAACGTGGTATTATAACCTTCAGCTGTTGATTCAAGTAATCTTATTTCCGTTTTCGATTTGCCCTCTTTAGTTGCATTAGCAATAAGTCTATTTTGCTCATTAAGTTTAGCTTTGATACTAACAAGATTTGGTATTTCTTTTAGGTTAACCTTAATATTCAACGAATCAATTACAAGAAAATCAATATCTTGATAGCTTAGACCAGTTGTAACTTCTTTAATTTTATCAGCGATTATCTTCCCTTTTCTAATGACTTCATCATGGGTGCTTTCACTACGGGTAAAACGAGTGCTAATATCACCAGCACTACCATTAATAAACATTACACCTTCATACTCATCAGCCAACTCTTTAATAACACCATACGGCAGATCAGCTGATATATATCGATTATCGCCATTTAAGATTGTTGGATGACACGCCAAGCTATAAAGTAATATCTTTTTATTATTGTTTAACTCAAATACGAAGATCGCAACATTATCATCACCGATTGAATTATCGTGACGATCAGAACCGATATCATGAATCAAAGTTCTCTGATAACCAATTTTAGCTTCGGTACTTTCACTTTTTGCTTTAAGACAACAAGTAAATGTTTGATTTAACCAGTCACTCATGTATTCATCATCAAATGTACCAAATATGTGTTGTAAACCATCAAGCTTTACAGTGCCAGTTGGTCCTGAATGAGTATGAGAACAACATATCATTAATTGTTCAGCATCGATATGTAACATATTAGCTAACATATAGACAACATCACGATCAATCCCAACTAAATCTGTTTGAATCAGATAAATACCCTTATCATTATCAAAATATAGCACTCTCACATATAATGGATCATAAACTCCAATTGTTTCTTGTTTTACACCAAATCCTGCTAATTCAACTGATTTATTAGGGGTAATATCCGCTTGTGCATAACCGACTTTCATATCTTTCCCTCCTTTTAGATAAATAAATAAATAATAATTGGAATAAAGATAGCTGGAATAAAATTAGCTACTTTAATTTTTGTTGCCTTTAACATGGTTAATGCTAATCCAATTAAAATAATCGAACCAACAGCATTCATATCAGCTATTACGATATCACTTAGAAATGGAGCAATATAAGCTGCTAAAATAGTTAATGCGCCTTGATAAACTAAAACAAATACCGCCGCAAAACCTACACCAATTCCTAAAGTAGAACTATAAATAATAGCTGCCACAAAATCCAAAGCAGATTTTGCGAAAAGAATCTCATGATTGTTAATTAAACCACTTTGTAATGATCCTAATATCGTCATCGCTCCAACACAAAATAATAAACTTGCACTAATAAATCCTTGTGCAAATGTGTCGGTACCAGCATCTTTTGAGAATCGTTGTTGAACACTATTACCAATATTCTGGATAAATTTATCTATATCAAACATTTCACCAATTGCGCCACCAAATACCATACTTATGATAATAACCATGGTATCATTTCCCTTAATTGCACCACTTATACCAATGTAAAGCGTGCATAGAGCTAAGCCACTAAAAACGGTATCACTAATTTTATGACTTATGATTTTTTTAAATATCAATCCAATCGCACAACCACAAATAACAGCAATAACATTCACAAACGTCCCTAACATCACTTATCCTCCATATGTCTATGATATATCCTACATTCAGTATTATTTCTTTTAACTACTTTTAACATGACGAGTTTAGCGCTATCACTACTTTTATTATAGATTAATTCGATAATTTCGGCGCTCATTTTACTTTTACGCAGTAAAGCTAAAATACTGTTCAACTTATTTGCTGGGTAGATCATGAAGAAACTACCATTGTCCTTAAGATATCTTCTAACATGATCTATCAATATTTCCAGTGTTAGTTGCGTAGTAAATCTTGCGGTGTTTTGCTTATCATTAGTACTGATCAAAACACTAGTTAGTTTATCATATGGCGGATTAGATACGATCACATCAAATTGGGGTAACTTTGCATCATTTATATCAGCGTTGATGATCTCATAATTCTCAATATTATTTAATTTCATATTGCTATCACATAGATCACAAGCATCTTTTAGAATATCTATCCCTACAATTTTTTTTGGTTTAAATCGTGCACAATATAGCATCAAAACACCATTATTACACCCAATATCTAAAATACTCATATTAGTTTTGATTTTGATAAAATTGCCAAGTAGTGTTGTATCAGTAGTCATTTTAAACATATCGTTTCTTTGATATAGTTTATAATTCGTATTTGGTAGATAATCTACTTTTTCATTTATCATAAATTCACCTATTTAAGTATAGCACAGCCAAATATCGTTGTTAATTAAGTTAGACTAAGTTATGATTATATTTAGCAAATAGGAGGTTTTATGAGAAAAGTTATAATAGATACCGATCCGGGCATTGATGATGCTTATGCAATACTTGCAGCTTTACTTAATCCTGAACTTGATGTTCTTGGAATAACATGTGTTAGTGGTAACAAGGCAATCGATACTGTTGTTGCTAATGCTTTAAGACTGAAAAGATTTACACGAAGTAATGTCAAAGTATATAAAGGTGCGCTAACTAATCTAAAAAATCTAGCCAATAATACTATCGAACCAATGCAAGCTAGTAAGGTTCACGGTGGTGATGGACTTGGAAATGTCAATTTGCCATATGATATAAGTGATCTTGAAACTGAAAGTGCCGTAGATTTTATCTTATATACGATCAATAAATATCCAGATGAAGTAGAAATATTAGCTCTTGGTCCATTAACAAACATTGCTTTGTGTGTTCAAAAAGATTTAGCCGTCACAAGTAAACTAAAAGCAATTTACACAATGGGTGGTGGCATTGATCGCGGTAACATAACACCTTACGCTGAATACAACTATTACTTTGATGAACTAGCAACTGCAGCGGTATTTGAAAACCTACAAGAAAACGTAGCTATTTACATGATTGGGTTAAACGCAACTCATAGTACTAGAGTTGATCATAACGATTTGGCCTTTATGCTTTATGAAGGAAATGAACTTGGCAAACTTATCTTTGATATGACCCAAGTTTACGCTACAATGTACTATAAAAATAACGGCTATTTGGGTGCTGTGATCCATGATATTGTTGCATATTTATATATGATAGATCCAACTATTGCTACAAATGTAATCGATGATGTATACATTGAGGTAATGTGTGATCCAACTCATAAAGGTCAAACTAAAATAATCACCAATAAAAAAGCCAAAGTACAAGTTGTTATGAGCTGTGATCGTAAAGACGTTGCAATTGCAACAATTAAAGCTATATTTCCAACTAAAATTGATCGTTACCTTGAAGTGATCGCTAAATAATAAACCAAAAGGTTGTACCTTTTTTAACGATACTCTCAACACCATATTCACAATGGTGTAAATCTAGATAAGCTTTTGATATAGCAAGACCTAATCCCGATCCTTCTTGATTTCGTTGATAATTCTTATCTATTTTATAATAGCGATCCCAGATAAACGGAATATCTTCATCGGCAATACCACAACCATTATCCGCAACTGAAACCCTAAAGCGATCATTGATCGCTTTGATTTCAAGTATGATAATTTTATCATCACCAGTATGTTTGATCGCATTGTTTAAAAAATTATAGATAACCTGACCGATCAATGTTTCATCAGCTATAACATTTGCTATATCAGGATGAATAAGCTTGATCTTGACTTGTTGTTTACTACTTAAACCAGTTAATACATTTACTATCTCATGACATTTTTTGACTAAATCAAATGATCTCTCATTAATAACAATATTTCCTGATTGCACTTTAGTCAAAACTAGCATATCATCAACTAATTTATTCATATGGTTAGCTTCATTGATAATAACATTAACATGATCCTTACGTTTTTTAGGGTTATCTCCTGAAATATCATTTATCATTTCAGCGTAAGCTTTGATCATTGTCAACGGTGTTTTTATATCATGAGAAACATTTGCGATTAAATCGCGTCTTAACTCTTCGGTCTTTGATAATTCATCAGTCGCATAATTCAATGTTTTGGCAAGTTCACTTATCTCAGTATAAGTTTCACCATCAAAACGAACATCATAATTCCCTTCTGCCAACAAAATAGCACTATCAGTCATTTTCATTAAAGGATCAGCATATGCCTTCGCTAACAGAAAAGCAATAAACCATGAAGCAAATAAAACACATACAGATATAATGAAAAATTGATTCTGCATGATAAACACAGTTGAGTCGACCGGTTCAACAATGGCATTTAACAATAAATAATATGTACCTAGATGTGCATCGATTTTCTTACCATAAACAAGCATTTCATCTTGAAAACGTTCACTAGTGATATACTCATAAACTTCATTTTTTTCACTATTATCAATTAACTCAATGTAGTGATCAGTGTTTAATCGCTCTTCAAAACCCACATTACTCAAATAACAACCAACACCAAGAGCGTTAATATTCAATAATTCAAAGTCGTTATAACTATAAATCGCAAGACATACATTATTATCATAAGTAATATCGATAATATCCGCTATAACATCATTATCATTAAGTGCTTGTTCAATCTTAATAGCAATGTTCTGTACGCCATTTACTTTAACACTACGATAATAAGGTTTTAATGATGATATTTGTAGAAACCACAACAAAAAAAGAATTCCCCCCGTAAAAGAGACAAAAAGAATCCATGTTTTGAATCGGATACCTTTAAAATCAAAATTGGCGAAAGGATTTCTCATGTTCAATGTTCCTTAATCTATGTTTACATTATATAACATAAATTAAGTATTTGAAGCATTATCAGTCTATGCTTCAAACTTATAGCCCATACCTCTAACAGTAACAATGAACTTGCGATATTTACCCAGATTTTTTCTTAACATCTTAATATGAGTATCGACTGTTCGATCATCACCAAAATAATCATAGTTCCATACTTCTTCTAGTAATCTATCTCTTGATATCGCCATATTCTTATTCTTGATCAAATATGTTAGTAATTCAAATTCTTTAGGTGTTATATGTATCTTTTCTTGATCAACAAACACGTTGACACCTTCTGTATCAACAACTAATCCTTCGAATTGATATTTGCTGTTAGTTTTACCTGCGAAACGTTCACAGACAGCTTTTACTCTTGCCATCAGTTCTTTTGGTGAAAATGGTTTTGTCACATAGTCATCAATTCCAAGTTCAAAACCTTTCAACTTATCATATTCTTCTTGACGTGCTGATAACATAATAATTGGTATCTTCTTAATTGCTTTTATATGTTTGCACGCCATGAATCCATCAAGATTGGGCATCATGATATCCAGTATAACTACATCAAAATCTTCATTTTTAACATAATCAATCGCTTCAAGACCATCACTTGCTTCGACAACAGAATGACCATAAAGCACAGCGTATTCTTTGATAACTTCTCTAATACGAATTTCATCATCTACAAGCAGAATTTTACTCATGTTACCACCCTATCGTCATCATAATAGATTATTGTGATATTTGTGTGAATAAGCTACACCTCAATATCACTGATCATATCAACCACAAATGATTGCGGTTTGTCCATTCTTCCTTCAATTAGAATTACTTTGTTTTTGACTAACAAATTGTTAAATTTACGATATTGATTTGGTAACACCACTAAGTCAAGCATACCACTTTCATCATCTGCACTCACAAACGCCATTTCGCCTGTCTTGGCTTGATAGTGTTTAATCTTGACGATATTAACAAGAAGTGAAACACGTTCATTTGTGATTTTTAAATCATTAATATTTTTCCCTTGATAATCAATGTCACGCTTAATGGTAATCATCGGATGCTCAGAGATGTAAAGACCCATAGTTTCTTTTTCATATTGTAATTTTTCCATCATAGTATCAGCAATATCAAGCATGTTCGGTTTTGATATTAAACCCAAATCAATATAATTTTGATCAGGATTATCAATTTTTACAAGATTTGCATAATTAATCGCATTATCAAGCGACTTAAGCATACTATTTCGACTGATATCGAATTCATCTAATGCTCCAGCTTTTATTAATGACTCAATTATCGTTTTACTTATTTTGCGCATGTTAATTCGAGCCACAAATTCGTGATAATCATTAAATAAACCTCTTTCACGCTCATTTAATATTTCCTTAACAGCACTTAAACCTACTCCTTTTATACATACAAATGGTAAACGGATAGCCCCATCTTCAAATGTGTAATTTTCATTACTATGATTGATCGATATAGGCTTGATAAAGACATTACACTTACGACATTCATTTAAGTATTCAGCAGTTTTAACTTCACTTCCAATCACACTATCTAATAAACATGACATAAAGTACTCAGGGTAGTTAGCCTTTAAATATGCCATTTGATAAGCAATAAGTGCATAAGCAACGCTATGCGATTTATTAAAGCCATAATTTGCGAATTTCAAGATAAGATCATACAGCTCTTTACCAACATTTTGTGAGTGACCTTTATTTATACAACCTAATATAAATTCTTCTTTTAAACGCGTAAGTTGCTCGACGCTTTTCTTACTCATGGCTTTTCTTAAAATGTCTGCCTTACTTAAACTAAAACCAGCTACTACTTGTGCTATTTGCATGATTTGTTCTTGATATATAATTACACCATAAGTTTCATTTAAAATAGGGATCAAATCTTTATGTAAATATGATACAACGTTAGGATCTTGTCTGTTTTTAAGATACAAGGGTATATTTTCCATGGGTCCAGGACGAAACAAAGCAATACAGGTTGAGATATCCGTAAACTGATTTGGTCGCATCTTAACAATTAAATTCTTCATTCCTTCTGATTCAAGCTGAAAAATACCTACAGTATCGCCTTTACTAATCATTTCGTATGTTTTTTGATCATCAAGTGGTATCTTAAAAATATCTGGTCTTGGTTTGATATACGATAATGTCTTATCAATAATTGTAAGGTTACGTAACCCTAAGAAATCCATTTTGATCAAACCAAGTTCTTCTAAATATTCCATTGTAACTTGTGTTGATAACATGTCAGGTTCAACACTGATCAAGGCAACAACATCAGTAAGCTTTTCCTTACTCATAACAACACCAGCTGCGTGAGTTGATATATGACGTGGTAATCCTTCAATCATTTTGGCCATTTTATAAACTTGAATAAATCGTTCATCACTATCAACAATTTGTTTGAACTTCTTACTATTATTATATGCAGTATCTAAACTGATATTTAAACCATTAGGGATACTTTTAGCCAGTAAGTCAAGTTCTCTTGTATTTAAACTCATTACTCGGCCACAATCTCTAATAGCTAGTTTAGCGCCAAAAGTACCAAAAGTAGCAATGTGAGCAACATGGTCTTTACCATATAGTTCTGCTACATATTTAATTACTTCATCACGTCGATTATCAGGAAAATCAATATCAATATCTGGTAACGAAATACGTTCAGGGTTCAAAAAACGTTCAAATAACAAGCCATAATAAATAGGATCAACATGAGTTATTCCAAGCGACCATGAAACAACAGAACCTGCCGCACTACCTCTTCCTGGACCAACATAAATACCTTTGTTACGTGCATAACGGATGAAATCCCAAACAATCAAGAAATAGTCCTCATAATTCATTTTGAATATAACACTAAGTTCAAAGTTTAATCTCTTTTGATAAGATATAGGTATTTTTTTATTATCAAAACGTTTTTTCAGACCAACTTTACAAAGTTCAAATAGATAGTCTTTACTAGAAGCAGTAACGCTTTTTTTAAAAATAGGTAACGATGATTTATGATCAAAGATATTTACGTTACATAGTTCAGCAATATTATCACTTTCATCAATATCATCTTGCTGGTATAAAGGCATTAAACTCTCAGTATCCAAAAATTGATAATTGCGCTCATTTAATAACGTTTGATCATCAATGTTAGTACTCTTTTTTATAGCTCTAAGTGTTTTAAGAACCATAAAATCTTCTGGTTTTTGATAATAAATCTTATTAAGCATCACGGTTTTAATGTTTAAGCTATGACATAATGTTTTTAAGAAAGTATTTTTACTACGCCATAGCGAGTTTAAAGCAGATGACAAACCAATATAGAAATCACTATGGTGTTCTTTAAAGAAATTTAATGTTGTAATTAACTTGCTTTGATCTTCTTTTATAAGCTCAGGCTCAAGAATACCACCTTCACTTGGTAATATCATGATACAATCATTACTAAAATGTAACAGTTGTTCAACTGTCAAATAAGTCATTTCACAATTTAATAAAGACGAACAATTCAACAGATTTCGATAGCCTTTATTGTTTTTTGCTAGTAGATATACTGATGACTCATACTCTTCATATCTGATGTCGACTTCAAGACCAATAATTGGTTTAATACCGTTTTTTATACATTCTTTATAAAAACTGACACTAGCATACATAACACGATGATCACATAGTGCTGCGCTTTTAAAGCCGTTATCTTTCAATAACGATACGATATCTTTTATGGTTAATGTAGACTCAAGTAATGAATAGCTACTTCTAAGCGCTAAATGGGTTGCCATAGATACCTCTTCATTTATTTTAGCATACTACTGTATGATATTATATCGTTTAAAGCGTTTAACACGCATTTACTAGTTATGCTTTATAACATCAATATGATGTGTTTACTCTTACAAAAAACAGTCAGATTACTGACTGCTTATTCTAGTTGCTAACATTTCAAGCAAACGCTTTGTATCATCAAATGTTAAGCACTTGATACCAGCTGCTTGTTGATGACCACCACCATTAAAGCAATTAGCAATGTCATCGATACGAAGGTTACGTGCTCTAATACTAACATTATAATGATTAACTAGCGTCTCATCTTCAATAAATAAAACCCATATTTTAACAACATCAAGCTTGTTAAACTCATTGATGAAATCCTTTGCGTCCTCTTGATCTAAATTATAAGCACCAATATCTTTTTGTTTAAGATATACATATGCAAGTTCATCATCACAAGCAAACGTGCTATTTTGTCTTAGTATCGTTGATAATTGAAAATAGTTCTTATTTACTTTGAACATTTCAAAACTAATATTTGCGACATCAATACCACAAGCAGTAAGCCTTGCACCAGCATTAAGTGTTGATGCGCTTGTGTTTGTTGTTGAGAAACGTAGTGTGTCTGTTATCAAACCTTTATATAGATATTCAGCGACTCTAATATCACAACTTGTGATTGCTTGATGTGCTTCAATTAACTCAAGCACAATTTCACAAGTACTGGATTTATTTACATCAACATACTCAATATCACCATATGATTCAATCAAGACGTGATGATCGATCTTTATTACTTTTTGTGCTGTTTGGTATCTTTTATCATCAATGCGAGCAGTATTGGCAGTATCAAGTACAATTGCCAATGAAGATGCAATAGTATCATCCTTTACATCATCCATTACCATAAATTGCACAGCGTTATCTTTACCATTGGTGCCAAGACAATAAACATCTTTATTATCAAATGATGTTTTAAGCCATAATGCTAAAGCGCATTGACTACCAAATGCATCACCATCTGCTCTTTCATGACGAAAGATAGTGATTATATCATGTTCATTTATTGCTGCAAGTATTTCTTTAATCATTCGCTAAACCTAGTAAATGATAGGTATCGCGTGCAATAACTAACTCTTCATTAGTTGGGATAATCCAAGCTTGAACTTTTGAATCTTCGGTAGTTATCATGATCTCTTTAGATCGTACCTTGGCATTAAGTTCTTCGTTTATCTTCAAATTCATGCCCTTTGCAACACCTGTACATACCATTTGTCTAATCTTCGCGTCATTCTCGCCAAGTCCAGCTGTAAAGACAATAGCATCACAACCACCCATCTGCATAAAATAACCACCAACTACATTGACAATACGATTAACATAAATGTTTTGTGTAAGTATCGCTCTTTGATTACCATTAGCCGCTGCGATTTCTACATCTCTTGCATCGCTTGACACACCACTAATTC
This sequence comes from uncultured Erysipelotrichaceae bacterium, assembly GCA_964553255.1. Classification (GTDB taxonomy): domain Bacteria; phylum Bacillota_I; class Bacilli_A; order Erysipelotrichales; family Erysipelotrichaceae; genus JAQUCI01. The sequence goes on from CAZKJS010000001.1 coordinate 43,863, forward strand.
CAAGCATTCCTGATTTCTTGTTAAGGGTTGTATCCATCTCAGCAGTACTCATACCCGTTTTATTCATCATGTATAAAACAATAGCTGGATCAATATCACCACATCTTGTACCCATCATAATTCCGGCTAATGGGGTAAAACCCATTGATGTATTAACACATTTGCCACCTTCAACAGCCGTTATTGAAGCACCATTACCAAGATGACATGTGATGATCTTAAGATCTTTGATATCTTTTTGCATTACTTCAGCACATCTTTTAGCTACATATTGATGGCTTGTACCATGAGCGCCATAACGTCTGACACGATAATCTGTTTGCCATTCATAAGGTAATGCATAGGTATAAACCTCAGGTGCCATCGTTTGATGGAAAGCTGTATCAAATACAAAGACATGTTCAATGTTTGGTAATGCTTCTTTAAAAGCAAAGTAACCGGTCAAATGAGCATGATTGTGAAGTGGAGCTAATTCAGCTAATTCATCAACCTTTTTAACTGTATCTTCATCAACTACTACACTTGATGAAAAATAAGCACCACCTTGAACAATACGATGACCAGCTCCAACAATTTCATTTAAATCAGCAACTATATTATATTCAACCAATGCTTCAAGTAATAGTTCAACCGCTACCTTATGATTTTTGATTGGCAATTCCTTAGTTATCTTCTGATCATTTACTTTAATTGTAAATACTCCCATATCCAATCCTACACGCTCAGCAATACCTGATGTCAATACTTCTTCTTTTGGCATATCGAATAATTGAAATTTCAATGATGAACTGCCTGCGTTTACTGATATAACTTTTTTCATGTTTCCCCCTATTCGATCGCTATTAAGCGTTTGACGATCGTTTCTGTTTTATTTGCGTCACTCTCAAGTAATTTCTGATAAAGCTGTTGCCTTTGTTGATATTTCTTGATCAAATTAAGTTTATCTTCATAGTTAGATAGCAACTTAACTGTTCTTTTTATCTGATCATAAACAGCACTACGTGATATTTTAAGGTTTTCAGCGATTTCAGTCAATGATAAATCTTCACGATAGTACAAATTCATGACTAATGTTTGTTTATCCGTTAAAAGTTTTTCATACCAATCTAGTAACTGATTGATATGTTCATTTTTAGCTAACATTATTGATACCTTCAGCGATACTAAAAATGAAAAGATCTAAATCAAATTCTTTGAGATCATCCAGTTTTTCACCAACGCCAACAAAACAAACAGGAATATTCATTTCATCTTTGATTCCCATCACGACACCACCCTTTGCGGTTCCATCCATTTTAGTTAAGATAATCCCGTTAACGTGTGTGGTTTCAGTGAATATTTTTGCCTGACTTAAACCATTTTGCCCCGTTGAAGCATCAATGGTAAGCCAAACATAATGGGGAGCATTTTCTATCTCACGATTGGCTACTTTTGCCATTTTAGACAACTCGTTCATCAGATTCGTTTTATTCTGTAATCGACCAGCTGTATCACAAAGCAAAATGTCAATACCATTCTCTTTGGCATAACGACAACCATCAACAATTGTAGCAGCGGGATCTTTATTCTCTTTGCCTTTAATACATACAATATTGAGTCTTTCAGCCCATCTTGCTAATTGCTCGATAGCTCCAGCGCGAAAAGTATCGGCAGCAACAACAGCTACTTTTTTATCTTTTTGTAAAAAATAATGCGCAAGTTTAGCAATACTTGTTGTTTTACCACTACCATTAACTCCTACCATGAATATAACAGTTGGTGCTTGTGATAGATCAATATCAACCTTAGCATCACCATAAACATCTGCCATTGTTTGAAGTAATAGTTCTACAACTTCATTAAATGGTGTTTTCTTGTTTTTAATGTTCTTTTTTAGGTTAGTGACGATCTTCTCGGCTGTTTTAATTCCAATATCACTTTGAATCAACACTATCATCAAAGCTTCAAAAAAAGTATTGTTAGCTTCTGTATAACCTTGTGAAAGAAATTTTATTTTTTCATTAAACGATCGTGATGTTTCTTTAAATCCAGTTAAGTAATAACTTTTATCTTTACTGGTGAAGAAACGTTCTTTGATCTTACTAAGAAAGCTCATTAGTTCACATCCTTTGTCTTGGCGATTTGTTCCGCCTCATTTAACTGTACTCTTAATAGCTGTGATATCCCTTGTTTAGGCATTGTAACGCCATATAATACGTCACACTTAGCCATAGTAGCAGTGCGATGAGTCAATACTAAAAATTGACTGTCAGCACTAAATTGCTTTAAATAGTTCGCAAAACGATCATTATTAGCAGGGTCAAGTGCAGTATCAACTTCATCTAATAAACATAGTGGCACTGGTCTAGTTCTTAAAATAGCAAACAGAACACAGAAAGCCACAAGCGTTTTTTCACCGCCTGATAGTGAACGATTGTTTTTTACTATTTTTCCAGGAGGATTAGCTTCGATCTCAATACCTGTATTAAGTAGATCATTTGGATCTTCAAGTACCAAACGTGCATTCCCCCCATTAAACAATTGAACAAATATTTGTTGGAATTGTTCATTGATCATATCAAACATCGCTACAAACTGTTCAACCATGATCTTATCCATATCTTGAATTGACTCAAGTAATTTTTCACGGCTTATCATTAGCTCATCATAATTTTTCTGTAGTGTTTCAAATCTATGATTAACTTCCTCATATTCTTCAGGAGCGTTCATATTGATATTACCTAAATTTTCTATTTGTTGTCTTAGTAATACTACCTCATCTTTGGCATTGATCAATTGCTCATTAGCGTATTTTTCTTTCGCAAATTCATATGTCATATGATATTCACTAGCTAAACGATCCAGATCTTTATTTATTAGAATCTCAAGACGTGCCATATCAATTCTAATCTTCTCTAAATCATCTTTGGTCTGTTTTAGCTCTTGTCTAATTTGTCTTAATTGTTGTTCTTTGCGTTCAACTTCAGAGCTAAGTTTCAATCGTTCATCACGTTTTAATCTAGCATTAGTAGTACTCTCATCTCGTAATAAGTAACATGCATTTAACCTTATGATCAATTCATTTTCAAAGCTGTTAGTGGTTTTAACACTGTTGGTCGGATCAAGTAGTTGGTAGTCGTTTTTTAAACGTTCATACTTTGCACGTTTAGCTTCAACAACAGGTTCAAGCTTAGCATTGTTTATCCGTCTTTCCATCAGTAAACTATCAAGCTTATTTTTATCACTATTAAATTGACTAGCAATTAATTTATGCTCATTTAAAGCTATTGTATGATTATTTAAATCTTTCTCTATTTCATTTAGTTCTTTTTTGATCGTCAACGGTGAAATATTACCTTTATTGTGACCACCTGTCATTGAACCACCACGATGGATAACATCGCCATCAAGTGTGACAATTTTATAACGATATTTCAACAAAGAAGCAAGATTATTGCCATTAACCAAATCATCAACTACTAAAACATTATTTAATAAGTTTGTTTTTACTAGTTCATAAATTGGTTCACAAGATACAAAGTCGCTAGCAACACCAAGATACCCTTTTGTATTTGATGCTACTATCTCATCTTCACGAGCTATATAGCGATTATTTAAAACAGTAAGTGGTAAAAAGGTTGCTCTTCCACTATTATTTCGCTTTAAATAATTGATCGCATTACGTGCTGCCTCTTCATCTTTGGTAACGATATTATACAAGGCTCCACCCAAAGCAACGTTAATGGCTTCTTCATAACCATTTGCTGGGTTCATGATAGCAGCGATAACACCCAAAACACCTGGTAGTGATGCTGAGGCATTAACAACTGCCGCTACTCCATTTTGTTGTTGATATGGTTGCTGAATAGTGTTATCTAAAATTGAGCGACGATTTTGTAATCGCCTGATCATATTGTTAAGTTCCTCAATTTTTTGATTATTATCGATTATCTTGATAGTTAGTTCACTACTTTGTTTTTCAAAAAGCTCAATATCGACATTAGTTTGTTCATAACGCGTTTTACGATCCGAATACTCAAATTCTGCTTCTTCAAGCAAAGATTTTAATTCATTTTTCTTTTGCTCAATGTTCCCAGCTTCAAGTGTGTATTTACGCTTTTCATCAATCTCAACTTTTCTTGTTTCTAGTATTTGAATTTCATTAATTACCTTCATTAGTTCATCTTGAAGTTTTTGAATATCATTATCAAGTTGTTTTATAACAACACGCTTTTCATTAATATTTGTTTCATTAACCTGTAATGTTGTTTCGTGCATGATGTTTTTTGTTTCAGCATCAAACAATGCTTTTTTAGCTTCTGTCATTTTATCATTGTAAAAAGCGATTTCTTCTACTAATACTGCAGTTTCGATCAATTGTAAGCGAGCTTTTTTCTCTCGATATATTTCAGCTTTCTTCGCAGCTTTTTTTAATGGATTAACTTGTTTATCTAGTTCATTGATAATATCAAGTGCTCGATCAAGATTATCCTGTGTCCGGGCTAATTTACTTAAAGCTTCGTTTTTCTTACGTTTATACTTACTTACTCCTGCAGCTTCTTCAAAAAATGTACGGCGATCAATTGGTTTAGCATCCGCAAATGAAGCAATATTGCCTTGTGATATTACACTTAATGAATCTCTTGATAGACCACTGTCCATTGTAAGATCTAAAATATCTTTTAAACGACATGACATCTTATTGATTAAGTATTCCGTTTCACCATTTGAACGATGAATTCGGCGTGTAATTTCAACTTCATCATAATCACTTGCCAAATAGCGTGATGTATTATCAAACACCAATGTAACTTCAGCCATATTGACAGTTTTTCTTTCAATAGAACCCGAAAAGATGATACTTGTCATTGCTGCATCACCACGTAATGCTTTTACTGATTGCTCACCTAATACCCATCTTATAGCATCAGAAATATTGCTTTTGCCACTACCGTTTGGTCCAACAATACCCGTTATGGGAAAATCAAAATTCAATACTGTCTTATCAGCGAATGATTTGAACCCTTGAATTTCTACTCGTTTTAAAAACATATGACACCTCAATCTACGCTTATACATTATAACGAATTATAAGATAGCTATCAAATACATTTACCTATCATCAAAAACATCTAGTGCGATAAACTCAAAGTCTTCACCAGCTTTATCGTCATTTTCTTCTTTATTAGCAGTTTGCTTTACAATGATCTCTTCACACAGATCAATGATCTTAACTTCTGCGATCGTTTTAATCATATACCAATCTTTCTTAAACTCTATCATGGTAGAAAACGTGCTTTCTTTACCCATTAAGGAAACATCTTTACTTATTATTTTGATAAGTTGTTCATTATAAAGTGCAATCTCATCATAGGTAGAAGTCGCTTTAGTGTATCTTATCATTACGGGATTACTTTTCTTTTTAGTGAATAAAGTATCACCTTTAACTGGTCGATTATTGTTAACGATATCCTTTAGTCTAATTCGCTTGATTCCACCTTTGTCATTGATAACGATCAAAGTATCAAAAGTATTATTGATTATACTTAAACTTTGCAATTGATCAAGGTTATTCAAGTTGATAGCTTTAACACCCTTAGCTTTTAGTGATGTAATCGGTAATTGATCAAGCGTATATCTTACAACATTACCACCTTTTGTAGCTAAAACTACTTCATTATTTAAATAAGCGATATCAGCATCAACGACTTCATCATTTTTAACTAGACCCATTAGATTATATGAGCGATTAAACCTCAGTGTATTTAGATCATAAAGCAAGGTGGTTTTAATCATGCCCTTCTTAGTAATAGTGATTATCCAAGCTTCGCTTTTAAGTGATTTAACAATAAATGCACTAATTATCTTATCACCATTGATTGTAGATAATGTATTTAAGTGATTACCAACATCTTTCCACTTTGCCTCAGGTATTTCATAGACTGGAATATAAAGATAGTTACCTCCTGAGGTAATCAATAATAAATTATCAAGAAGATCACATTCAGTTACGCCAATTAGTTGATCTGATTCTTTTATGCCAGTCATTGTATCGTTAGCATTTGCATTAAATGATCTAAGTGAAACCCGTTTAACATAACCATCACGACTTACTGTTATCATTACCCGCTCATTAACGATCATACTTTGCTTATCGATCACGATTTCTTCAACCTGATCATGAATGTCAGTCAATCTAGGCATATTCATTAAGCTATTAACTTCTTTTAACTCTTTTACGATCAGTTGATTTAAAACATCCTTTTCGTTAATGATCGCTCTTAAAATCGCTTCTTGTTTTACAAGTTGAGCATATTCTTCTTTCAATTGAAAAATATCAGTAGATGTTAGACGATATAAACGTAAGGTCACGATAGCTTCTGTTTGAATTTCAGTGAAATCAAAACGTTGTTTTAAGTGTTCTTTTGCATCACCCTTATCTTTTGAACTGCGAATTATCGCTATTATGTCATCCATGATCGATACAGCCTTGATCAAACCATCTAAGATATGACATCTTTCCATGATTTTACTTAATTGATAATGACTTCTGGCTAATACCACTTCTTGACGATGGGTTATATACGCATCAATCATTGCCATCAAACCTAATTGCATTGGTCTTTTATTTACAATCGCAACCATATTATAGTTATAAGAAACCTGTAAAGACGTTTTCTTCAATAAATAATTCAGAATTAGATTTGTGTCTTGATCCTTTTTGATATCTACAACTATCTTTAAACCGTTTCGATCTGATTCATCACGAACATCTAAAATGCCTTGAGCATCTTTGCCTAATCTGATGTCATCTATTTGCTTAACTAAATTTGACTTGACAACCTCATAAGGAATCTCTTTTATAACTATCTGCTTAACTGTTTTAGTTTCAACAATCTCTGTTTTACTGCGAATAATGATCTTACCTTTACCAGTTTTAAATGCGTCACTAATGCCCTCTTTTCCCTGTACGATGCCACCAGTAGGGAAATCAGGCCCTTTAACTATATTCATGATGTCTTTAAGTTGTGCTGAACTGTCATTGATACGTAGTATTATCGCATTAATGATCTCATTTAGATTATGAGGTGGGATATTAGTAGCGTAACCAGCAGAAATCCCAGTTGTACCGTTAGCTAGAAGATTTGGAAACTGTGCTGGCAACACCGTTGGTTCATTAAGAGAATCATCAAAATTTGGCGCAAATAAAACGGTTTGCTGTTCAATATCTTTCAATAATAATGATGATATTTTACTTAATCGAGCTTCAGTATAACGCATAGCAGCTGCAGGATCATTATCAATCGAACCATTATTTCCATGCATATCTACTAATGGTATGCGCATTTTCCATTCTTGCGATAATCTTACCATGGCGTCATAAACGCTTGAATCACCATGTGGATGATAATTACCAATGACAAGACCTACTGTTTTGGCACTTTTACGATGAGGTTTATCAGCCGTATTACCATCACTATGCATCGCATATAGAATACGTCTTTGTACCGGCTTTAAACCGTCGCGAACATCAGGTAACGCGCGATCTTGAATGATATACTTCGAGTACCGGCCAAAACGATCAGCCATGATATCTTCAAATGGTGATGGTAATACAATTGCATCTTTTATACTATCTTTTTTCATTTATTAACTCCGCGATGAAATTATCTTCTAAAGTAAAAGCGACATTCTCTTCAATCCAATTACGACGATTTTCAGCATTATCTCCCATTAATACCGTTACTTTGCGTTCAGCTAAAAAACCATCGGTTAATTTAACTTGCAATAAAGTACGAGTTTGTGGATTCATCGTTGTTTCCCATAACTGATTGGCGTTCATCTCACCTAATCCTTTGTATCGTTGTATTTCACATTTGCCAATCTTGTTTTTTATCGCAACTAACTCTTCATCAGTATAAGCATAATATATCTCTTTACCTTTGCTTGTCTTATATAATGGTGGTTGAGCTAAGTATACCATCCCATTTTCTATCAAAGAGCGCATATAACGATAGAAAAAGGTCAACAACAATACTTGTATATGTGCACCATCGGTATCGGCATCAGTCATGATTATAACTTTTTGATAGTTACAATCACGATGATCAAAATCATTTCCTACACCAGCTCCGATTGCATGGATAATTGTATTAAGCTCTTCATTTTTCTCAATATCACTAATCTTTGCTCTTTCTGTATTTAATACTTTTCCTCTTAAAGGTAAAATTGCTTGATATCGACTATCCCTTCCTTGTTTAGCACTACCGCCAGCTGAATCGCCTTCCACCAAAAACAGTTCGTTCTTACGACTGTCTTTTGATTGAGCTGGAGCTAATTTACCAGATAGTATCCTTTCTGCTTTGTTATTCTTTTTGCCCTTACGAGCTTCTTCACGAGCTTTACGGGCAGCTTCTCTTACTGCTGATGCTTTTTGGATCTTTTTAATGATCGCTACAGCTATTTCTTTATTCTCTTCTAGATAGTATGTAAGTTTCTCACTTACAATATTTTCAACAACACTTTTAGCTTCAGGTGTACCCAGTTTACTTTTAACTTGTCCTTCAAACTGCAGTAAATTTTCTGGAATACCAACAACAATGATGCTTGTTAATCCTTCACGAACATCTACGCCTTCAAAATTGCGCTCTTTATCTTTTAATAGACCATATTTACGAGCATAATCGTTAAGCACTTTTGTTACAGCTGTTTTAAAGCCAATTTCATGTGTTCCACCATCAACAGTTCTAACCATATTAACAAATGAAAAATTATTCTCCTGATAATCATCGGTATATTGACAAGCACATTCAACACTTATATCACCCATCTTGCCATTGAAAGTAATAGTAGGTGTAAAAGTTGAACGATCTTCATGTAAATAGGCCATAAAAGCTTTTAAGCCGTCTTCATAATGAAAGTTTTCTTGTTTATTATGTCGTTCATCCTTAACAACAATGTTCACACCTTTTAATAAGAATGCACATTCTTTAGCACGGTCAACTATTGTGGAATAATTAAACTCAGCGTTGTTAAATATTTTCTTATCGGGATAAAACCTAACTTTACTGCCGCTTTTATTGGTTTTACCTAGATCTTTAAGCGAACTTACTTTTTTACCACCTTCGCTAAATGTCATTTGATATGCATTGCCATTGAAGTAAGATGTAACTTCTAACCAACTACTTAATGCATTAACAACACTTGCACCAACACCATGAAGACCACCAGACGTTTTATAACCGCCACTTATATCAAACTTTCCTCCTGCATGAAGGATAGTAAAAATTACTTCCAAAGTTGATTTACCAGACGCATGTTTACCAACTGGCATACCTCGTCCTTCATCTTCAATTGCGATCGATCCTTCTTTTTCAATGGTAATCTTGATATGTTTGCCATAACCGTTTAATGCTTCATCGATCGCATTATCAAAAATTTCCCATACGCAATGGTGCAGACCGCGACTATCGGTTGAGCCAATGTACATTCCCGGTCTTTTGCGAACAGCATCCAGGCCTTCAAGTATCTGAATACTTTTCTCATTGTAGTTCTCAGCCATAACTTCCTCTTTTCTTTACTAATTATAACGAAATAAACTTAACATTTAAATACTTGACATCAAGATACTTCATTGATGTCAAGTATTTTTCATTTTGAATTGCGATAAGATATGATAGAATACCTAAGAGGTGATCGAGTGTTAATCTTATTTCTGGTTATTGGATACCTTTTTGGTTCAATACCTTGGGGTTTAGTTGTTGGAAAAGCATTTTTCAATATCGATATTAGAAAATACGGGTCAGGCAATTTAGGTGGTACTAATGCTGGTCGTGTTTTAGGAAAATATTATGGTTTTTTAGTAGCGTTTCTTGATGCATTAAAAGCTTTCGTTCCTGTTTTATTAGTTTCATTTTATCATAAAGATTATGCGGTTATGACAGGCATGATGTGTGCAATTGGTCATTGTTATCCTTTATTTGCGGAATTTAAAGGCGGTAAAGCTGTTGCTAGTACCTTTGGCTATTTTCTAGCTGTTGGTCTTTTCATTCTTGGTGATATAAGCATCTTTATCATTTCACTTAGTTTATTTGTCTTAATCCTTGTTATTACAAGTTATGTATCACTCGCTTCAATAATTAGTGTTAGTATTGCTTCTGTCTTAACATTATTACAATCAAATATTTATGTCATTGTTTGTACCTTTCTTTTATCAGCACTGATAATATATCGTCATCGATCAAACATAAAACGCCTGATTGATAAAACTGAAAACAAAGTTGTCGTCTTTAAAAATAAAAAGATATGATCATCTCAACATCATATCTTTTTTTAAACCTTATTTATTAACATCCATTTGTCGCATGACTGCTTTGATTTGCGCTTCTGATGGTTTTCTTCCCATCTGTAGAAACATCGCTCTGATCATCTTCTCGTTGATCGGAGGATTTTCTTTTAATTGCTTTTCAAAGTATTTACGAGTAAAAAAGAATCCTAAACCACCACCGATGGCCACACCTAATACCGTAAATAGTAATGAACTCCAAAATTCCATAACGCACCATCCTTTACTTAGTTATTTTAGCTTTTTTTTGTAATTATTACAATCTAAATATTGATTTCATATAAAAGCCCAAAGGCTGATTTATTCCCTGTAAATACAGGTGGGTATTCTGCATGTATCTTTAGGATTCCTGATTTAGGCATTCACATCAAAACATGACATCCGAATTCCCTTAATCAATTTGTTGGAAATATATTGTTCCTTTGGGCAAATTAATTATATCATTTACTAGTTTATATCGCTATATGTATAATCACTTATTCTTAAGTGCTATCGCTAATTCATCAAGTTGTTTGGTATCAATTGTTGAGGGGGCATTTGTAAGTAAACAAGATGCAGAAGCAGTTTTAGGAAAAGCGATTACATCACGCAAAGAATCACTATGGGTTAAGATCATCGCAATACGATCTAATCCAAAAGCAACACCGCCATGTGGTGGTGTACCATATTGGAAGGCTTCAATAAACCAACCAAAGCGTTGCTTAATCTGTTGTTCTGTAAACCCTAATACTTTAAACATCTTGGCTTGTAAAGTTTGATCATAGATTCGCAGTGATCCGCCACCCAACTCAAACCCATTTAAAACCATGTCATAAGCGCAAGCCTTTACTTTGCTTGGATCACTATCCAATAAGGCAATGTCTTCAGCTTTTGGTCTTGTAAAAGGATGATGTTTAGCATAATAACGATTATCGCTCGCATCAAACTCCAATAACGGGAAATCAACTACCCACAAGAAAGCAAACTCATTGGGATCACATAATTGTAATTCTTCTTTAAAATAGTTTCTTAATGATCCAAGTACTGTACAACTGTTTTCCCATTTATCAGCAACGATCAATATAAGATCATTCTCTTTAAGTTTTAGTTCTTTTGTAAGTTTTTCAATCTGATCATTCGTGAAGAATTTAACAGCTGAACCTTCTATTTGACCATTAACATATTTCAAGACAACTAAACCTTTTGCACCATATTTCTTAGCATATTCAGTGTAATGATCAACTTCCTTGCGTGTAGCTTGTGCTTTATTAGGTATCACTAGTGCTTTTATCGCTTTATCATTGTTATCAAGTGAACTAAAGACAGCGAAAGTTGAATCACTAAAAATATCTGTAATATCAGAAAGTTCAAGCGCAAATCTAATATCTGGTTTGTCTGATCCATATCGATTCATTGCTTCATGATAAGGTAATTTGATAAACGGCAACTTGATATCAATACCTTTTACCTCTTTCATGACTTTCGCAAGCATTTTTTCCATTAAATCCTGAATTTGCTCTTCACTTAAGAAACTTGTTTCAATATCAACCTGGGTAAAGTCAGTTTGTCTATCGGCTCGTAAATCTTCATCACGAAAACAACGAGCTACTTGATAATAACGCTCAAAACCAGCTACCATCAATAATTGCTTAAACAATTGTGGCGATTGTGGTAAAGCGTAAAAACTACCAGGATGCACGCGTGATGGCACTAAGAAATCACGCGCTCCTTCAGGTGTAGAAGCAGTTAAAATTGGTGTCTCTACTTCAATAAACCCGTTATCTTCTAAATAGCGACGCATTACTCTGGTTATATGAGCTCTTTCAAACAATTTTTGTTGCATGATCGGTCTTCTAAGATCTAAATAACGATATTTCAAACGAGTATCTTCTAAAGCGTCCGTATCATCAGCGATGATGATTGGTGTTGTTTCAGCTTTATTTATGATGGTTATATGTGAAGCCTTGACTTCAATCTCACCAGTCAACAGTTTATCATTCTTATCTTTTCTTTCATTGACAATGCCAGTTACTTCCAAAATGTATTCATTACGAACATCTTTTATCTGTTGACTCAATGTTTCATCGCATACTATTTGAACAATACCAGTACGATCTCTTAAATCAATAAAAACTAAGGATCCTAAATTTCTTCTTTTTGCGACCCAACCAATCAAAGTAACATTAGTGTTAACATTACTTAATCTTAACTCGCCATTATTATGTGTTCTTTCCATGTTTTTCTCCTAATGATGATGTGTACAATCACAATTTTCATGGTCATGTGGTACATCAATATCCTCTTCTTCTATTAACCATGATTCAAGTGTTGCTAATAGATCAAAATAACTTACTGTAATTTGATCTTTTGTCTTCGTATTTTTAAGTGTGACTTGACTGTTTTTAATCTCATCTTCTCCAAGTATTGCTATCACTTTAGCGTTAGCACGATCAGCAGCTTTAAACTGTGCTTTCATTGAACGTTTTTGATAATCCATATCGGTTGTAAAACCATTTGATCTTGCAATCGTTGCTAAAGCAAGCGCTTCGCTTTGATAACTTGCATCAAGTGGCATTATATATAGATCACACTCATGTGGTTGAGCAACATCGATTCCTTCTGCTTCAAGAGCTACTAATAAACGTTCAATACCCATACCAAACCCAATACCACTCATTTTAGGTCCACCATAGTATTCAACAAGTTTATCATACCTGCCACCACCAAATATCGTAGCTTGTGAACCCATGTCTTTATTACAAGAAACCACTTCAAATACTGTATCTGAGTAGTAATCCAAGCCTCTTACCAATTTAGGTTCAATTTGATAGTCAATACCTAATAGTTTAAGATCATTTAAAACATTCGCAAAATATGTTTTAGCTTGTTCTGATAGGTAATCTGATATCTCAGGAGCACTTAACATAGCAGGATGTTCTTTATCAACCTTGCAATCAAGAATACGTAATGGATTTTGTTCATATCGTTTTTGACAATCTGGACACATTGAAGCTAAGTGTTGCTTGAAATGTGTCTTTAAAGCTATGCGATATGCACTACGTGATTCATCATCACCAAGGGTATTAACTAATACCTTTAGATCCTGTAAACCTAAAGCACTTAATAAAGAGTACCCTAAGAAAATAACTTCAACATCTACTGTTGGGTTTTTCTCACCAATTACCTCAACTCCAAATTGGTAATGAATTCTCATCCGACCTTTCTGTGGTCTTTCATAGCGAAAATTTGGGGCAATATAATATAACTTAAGAGGTAGATCCGTTGTATTATATAGCTTGTTTTCAACAAATGCACGGATAATCCCCGCTGTACCTTCTGGTTTTAGGGTTAATGATCTACCACCATTGTCATCAAATGTGTACATTTCCTTGTTGACCATATCCGAACTATCTTCTTGTCGTTTATAAACTTCTGTATGTTCAAATATAGGTGTTCTTATCTCATGATAACGATATAAATAACATATTTCTCTGATCAAGGCTTCTAAATAATGCCACTTTGTTATCTCACTACCATAAACATCATCGGTTCCTCTTGGTTTTTGATAATTACTCATATTTTCTCCTTATAAATTAAAAACGCCCATATAAGGACGTTAATACGCGGTACCACCTTAATTCACATAAATGTGCGCTTAGTTCCTTAACGCGGATAACGTTTATCCCTACTAATTTCAAGATAACTCCTTCAAAGTGTCAATCATTTGACATCAACCGGAATCTTACACCAATCATTCCTCGCTTAGGTTTAAGTCAATAACTTCTTTTTCATCGAATTTATTTTATTCTAGCATTGGTGAAAAGATAATTCAACAACAACTATTTATTGAATTACTCTTTCTACGCGTTGGGTTCCATCAACTTTCTTAAGGTTTGCCATTATATTACGTAAATGATCAGTATTGTTTACTAGTACTCTGATATTAGTGGAAACGGTGATCTTATCATCGTTTAATTGTGAATTGACACCAATAAGTTGAGCTTTGGTTTGTGATAAAACAGTGATAATATCATTCAACAAGAAATTACGATCACTTGATTCAATATAGATTAAAACTTCATACTGACTAACATCATGTTGATAATCCCACTCAACATCAATCAAACGACTTTTTTCTTTCTTAACATTAGGACAGTCCACACGATGTACCTTTACACCATGTCCTTTAGTTATAAAACCAACGATATCATCACCGAGTACTGGTGCACAACAGCCAGCTAAAGATATCATGATTGAGTCAACACCAGCTACTTTAATTCCAGACTTAGAAATTGCTTTTTTTTGTTCGTTTTTGAAATTGAAGATATTAGTCACATTTAAAGTGCTCAAAATTGACATCCGTCGTTTTGATATCTTTTCCATGACACTACTTAGTGTAATTGAGCGATTACCTAAAGCAAACATGAAATCATCATATTCTTTGATGTTGTATTGACTGTATACTGTCTCAAGTTTTTTATTGGTAAGCCATTCCACATCAATATTGCGTTTATTTAATTCATCTTTAAACATTTGTAGACCCTTTTCAATAGTTGGTCCACGATTTTCCATTTCTTTCTTAGTGATAAATCCTCTGATCTTATTGCGAGCATGACTTGTCTTAACAAACTTAAGCCAGTCTTCACTTGGTCCAACTGATTGTTTACTCGTCTTTAGATTTATCACATCACCTGTCTTTAAAACCGTATTTAAAGGAACTAAAGCACCATTTACTGTAGCTCCAATAGTAGAATGTCCTACCTCAGTGTGGATCCGATATGCGAAATCGATTGGCGTAGAACCATTAGGTAAATCAATAACCCGCCCTTTTGGTGACATGACATAAACATTGGCATCAAAGAAATCCTTTTGTAAGGTATCCATGAATTCTTGATCATCACCATCATTATCACCATCACTAATGCTTACAATATCACGAAATAATGATAACTTTTCTTCTATCTCTTTTTGTTCTGTTTCTGCATTATATTTTCCTTCTTTATAAAGCCAATGAGCCGCAACCCCTCGCTCAGCAATATTATCCATTTGCTGTGTTCTAATCTGTATTTCAAAGATGTTACCATCTTCATTTACAATAGTAGTATGCAATGATTGATACATGTTTGATTTAGGCATGGCAATATAGTCTTTTAATCGCCCTGGTATCGGTACAAAATTAGCGTGAATATAACCTAATACCTCATAGCAGCTCAGTACTGAATCTGTAATGATCCTAATGGCTAAAAGATCCAAGATTTCTTCAAACTGTTTGTGTTTTGTGATCATCTTATTATAAATACTGTATAGATGTTTAGATCTACCAAAAATCTTAAAGTGAATATTTTGTTCGTCAAGTAACATTTTGATGGCTTCAATCATCTTGTTGACTTGCTCATCTCTTTCCGTTCTTCTTACCTCAACCTGTCGCGCTATTTCATAATATTTAACCCGATTGATATAATAAAAACTGATATCTTCAAGCTCGTTTTTAATCTCACTCATACCTAAACGATGTGCAATAGGAGCGTATACTTCAAGTGTTTCTTGAGCAATTTTCTTTTGTTTGTCTTCACTCATAAACTGTAGTGTTCGCATATTATGTAGACGATCACAAAGTTTAATGATAATTACGCGGATGTCCTTAGCCATCGCAATGAGTATTTTACGATGATTAGCAGCTAGATACTCTTTTTCATCTTTAAACTCGATGTTACCAATTTTAGTCACACCTTCAACTAAACGATATATTTCTTCATCAAAATGAGCTATAAACTGTTCTTTGGTAACACCACAATCTTCCACAACATCATGCAATAAACCAGCAGCGATCGTTTTAGGCCCAACACGTAATCCAGCCAAAATAAACGCAACATGAACAAGATGATTAACATATGGCTCACCACTTTTACGATATTGTTCCTGGTGCTTTTCTTCCGCAAAAAGATAAGCTTTGTTGATCAAAGCCAAATTTTGTTCTAATTTGATGTATTTCTTAATTTCTTTCATTAAGACATCAATGTTAATTTCTATCTTTTTTTGTGCCACCATTTACTCCTAATAAAAACGAAGAGCTTACTCTTCGATTTTACTCTAATATGTTGTAATCGTAAAGATATTATAGTTATCTAAGAGATCTCTACCCTTCAAGTCGGTCAGTTCTACTAAAAAGGCACAACCAACAACTATTCCACCAAGTTCCTCAACTAATTTAATAGTTGCTTCAACCGTTCCACCAGTTGCCAATAAATCATCAACGATCAATACTCTTTGTCCAGCTTTTATACCATCACGATGAATATGTAACTCATTTGATCCATATTCAAGGTCATAACGATAAGAAACCGTATGTCTTGGTAATTTTCCTGGTTTTCTTACTGGAACAAAACCAATTCCTAATGCATACGATACAGGACAACCAAAGATGAATCCTCGTGATTCTGGTCCAACGATTAAATCAGCTTTTACATCCTTAGCGTATTGTATCATTTCATCACACGCTGCCTTAAAAACTGGTCCGTTTGCCATTAATGGTGTAATGTCTCTAAATAATATCCCTGGCTTTGGAAAGTCTGGTATATCTGCAATGTATTTCTTATAATCCATATAGTGCCTCCCTAGCAACCAGTATATTATATCAAACATATAAGTTAATTAAAATAGGACATCTTCAACCTTGAAATTCATTTTATTCTGATTTTTAAAACGATTAATTGATAACTGTCCAATCAATGGCTTTGTTACTAGTAAGTCATCACTTATTATCGTTTTATTAAAACATATTATCTCCAATATTTGATCATTTATGATTGTTTTAGCTTTGGGATATTTACCCTTTAATAATATATGATCATCAATATTGATCGCTTCAAGTAGAAATAATGGTTGTTTGATCCCTGTTCCAAAAGGTCTTAAAAGCATAAGTGATTCAATATTAGCAACCGTTAAATCACTAAGATCAAGTTTGATCACTTTTTGCATTATTGTTACATCAATCTTTGTTGTTTCTAAGCTTAAAGATGTGATAAAACTATCTAATTGATCACTACCAATACTAAAACCACATGCTTGCTTATGACCCCCAAAGCTGATAAAACGTGCATGATATTGTTTTAGTTCTTCATGAATATCAAAACCATTGATACTGCGACCACTGAACTTAAAGAGCTCTTTGTTTTTTGTTGCGACTAAAGCAGGTTTTTGATTTTCAATCATAAAACGATTAGCTAAAAGTCCTATCAATCCTTCATGATATTCATCACTTATATAAACGTTGTAGTTTGGTAAACTATAAAAATTATGTTCATCTTGACCAACTTTCATGACCATATCTTTTCTATGATCATTTAGGCTTAAGATCTGTTTAGCTGTATTATAAATCGTTGTTTGATCTTTAAGCATGAGATAATCTACTAGCACATTCACATTTGCCTGATCAGCTAAACGACCTAATGTATTAAGGGCTGGAATCAAGTGATATGCGATAACCTCTTCATTAATCATTTGATCATTTTTGATCAATGCGGTAATAGGTAAAAACCCATGTTGGTTTATTAATGCTAAGCCCTTCTTAACAATATAGCGATTAGCGTCAAACATCTCAACCATATCACCAATTGTAGCAGCCATTGCTAATATCCAATAAAAAGGTTCATCAAGATCAAATGCTAGTGCTAACTGTAAAACAACCCCCGCACCACATAAATTTTGATAGTCTTTTGGTAATACATCAGGATGAATCAAATACTCAAAATCATTACTTTCTAAAATATGGTGATCACATACGATAACATCCATTTTAAGATCATGTGCTTTACTGATTGCTTCATCTGCTTTAACACCATTATCTACAGTGATGATCAATGAATAACCTTTGTGATATGCATCATATGTAGTCTTAACATTTAATCCATATCCTTCACTTAATCGATTGGGAATATAAAAGCCACAATCAATATTTAATTTTTTCAGTAATGTCACCATCATGGTCGTGCTACATATTCCATCAGCATCATAATCACCAAAAACAAGCACGCGTTCATTCATTTGTTTTGCCTTAAGCAATCGTGCTTTAACCTTTTCAATATGTTCATTATTTTTTATTGCTGGTGGAATATGATCTGAAAATATCTGATCAAGTTTTTTTTGATCAAATTGATAGAAAGCTAATACTTTTGCCAATAATGGATTTATATCATCATGATAAGCTTCATGAGTATTTTCTAGAATACAATACGCCATATTATTCATTTATCAAATCATCAAAGTCTTCAAGAGAATGATCTTTACTTTCAATGATAGCCTTTTTGCTTAGATAAGCTACAATTCTTTCAGCGTTAATACTCATAATATCATTAATAGCGTGATTTAAACTTTGTGGATATTGATCCTTCCAAACACTATCAAAAAGTGTATCAATGATATTTTGATAAGTAATGGTCGCTAATTGTTCTCTTTTTAACTGATTAAGTCTTAAATAGATTGCCAACTGTAATTGCTTGATGTTTAAGTTCTCCATCTTAAGACCCCTTCTTTTTTAGTTCAAATACCAATTGCTTAAAGATTTTTCCTCTTTGTTCGAAATTATCAAACTGATCATAACTTGCACAAGCTGGTGAAAATAATACCGTATCATCTTTAATTGCGATATCATGTGCCTTCATCAAGGCTTCTTTTAAATTCTCTACAATGATCGTATTCTCGTTGAGTTTTGCTAGCTCGTATTTAGTAGCACCGTAAACGATCAATTGTTTGATTTTAGATTGGTATGCCTTTAAATCCTCAAATCCGGTATGTTTATCATAACCACCAGCCAAAAGAATTACTGGTTCATTAAAGGATCTTAAAGCAATGATCGTTGAATCGGTATTAGTAGCTTTTGAATCATTATAATATTTAACACCTTCAATATCACTAACAAATTCAATGCGATGTTCAATCGCTTCAAAATTAGCTATTATTTTTTGGATATTTGTTATTTGTATCCCCATTTTATAAGCCATAGTTGCTGCGATCATGGCATTTTGGAGATTATGTTTTCCAATCAACTTAAGATCAGTTGCTTTAAATAATGGTTTATTAAACAATAAAACTTGATCGTCTTTTAACATCAGATCCGCATACTGTAGAATACTCATATCAATGATTTGACAATTGACATCCTGACAATACTTAACAACATTAGGGTCATCAATATTACGAATAAACCAATCATCACCATCTTGATTACGATAAACTAAAGTCTTAGCTCTATAATAACTTTCAAGACTATCAAAATAGTCTAAGTGATCTGGTGTTAAGTTTGTGATTGCTGATACAAGTGGATGGAAAGAAGGAGCACCTAATAGTTGAAATGCTGATATCTCAATTGCGATCATTGCCGTTATATCATGATTTTTATAAACCGTTTCACTAAGTGGGGTTCCAATATTACCACTTGCAAAAGCGTTTTTTTCGCTTTTTAATATTTCATAAAGTAAAGTTGTAGTTGTCGTTTTTCCATTAGTTCCAGTAATAGCTCCATAGGTAAATTCTGGCGCATATCTTAATGCGATTTCAATTTCAGTATATATCTGAACATCTAATTCACTAAACTTACTGACAAATTCGTTATGATATGCAATACCGGGGTTTTTTACAACAAACTCCCAATCTTTAGTTGTCAAGAATTCTGGATGTCCATTATCAAACACGCTAATGCCTAAAGCAATTAACTCATTTTTTTCAATGATAGTTTTACTATCGGTTATTGTTACTTGATAGTTGTTTTGCTTTAACAATAAACTTACCCAATAACCACTTCTGGCACAACCAATGACCAATACTTCTTTCATACATTAACTCCAATCAAAAGTCCGAAGATCATAAATAAAAAACCTAAGATCCAAAACATTCTTACAACTTTTATCTCACTCATTCCTTGAATCACAAAACTATAATGAATTGGAGTATAGCGAAACACTTTCTTTTTAAACAACTTAACACTTGTAATTTGAATGATAACACACAATGTTTCATACACAAAAACACCACCAACTATGATAAGAGTTAACTCTTGCTTTAAAACAAGCGCTAACCCTGCTAACAAGCCTCCTAACGCAAGTGAACCAACATCACCCATAAATACCTTAGCAGGATGCAAATTGTATCTAAGATAGCCTAAAAGCGCTCCAATGACACCAATCACAAAGACAGCGATATATGGTTTAGAGGCAATAAAAGCAAACACCACAAACGGAATAAGAGCTAAGATAGACGTACCTGCTGCTAAACCATCCATACCATCAGTGATATTAACAGCATTAGATGTACCAGTAAACATGAAAAAGACTAATAAAGCATACAACCAACCTAAATCAAACGACCAATTTAAAAACCAGATATTGATCGTAGTTACACTATATTCGCGATATATCAGATAGAAGATGATTGATAAAGCCAGCTGCATCAAGAATTTGTAACTTGCCTTTAACCCAGCATTATCATGTTTGATCACGATTATATAATCATCGATAAATCCAATCAAACCATAACCAAAATAAACCATTATAACAAGCATCATCGTAGCATCTTGATAAAAAGAAGGATAAATAAAAATAATGAAGATGATTGGCAAAATGATAAATGCCAATCCACCCATCGTTGGAGTTCCTTCTTTTTGTTTATAATCAGCTAAAGAATATTCACTTATTGTTTGACTATAACGAATTTTCTTTAGAAAAATAATCAGTTTAGGATAGACAAATAAAGCAGACAGAAGGCAGCCACCAAACATTATTGCACTTTCAACCGTCATAAATACCTCCTGAATAACTTATATAAGCGTATAACATTATAGCATTAAAAGAACTTTTCGATATATTCAAATTATCAAATCATGCTATTTGATATGTATAATTCTAATATATCATTTTTTTAAGATAACACCATCATTAAAAAAGCTATAAATTATTATTTTAATTATTATTCCTTTAAAACAACTACAAGCTCTGAATTGGGATAAAGCAAGCTATCTTCTAAAATACTTTGAGAAACAACAAGACCATAACCTTCAATTTTGATCGCAATGTTTGTCATCTGCCAAAAAGCAGCTACTTCCTTACGTGAGTAACCAATAATATTAGGCATCTTAATATGTTCATCATCTGTTAATAGGATGACTTTTTGACCACTGATAACCGTTGTGCTTGCACTTGGATATTGCTTAATGATCTGATTACCATTACCAAGATAAACAACATCTTGATCCATCATTTTAAGTTTGTCTTGAGCATAGTCCAAAGTATGATTAACAAGATTTGGCATTGTATAAGTTTCAATACCATTTGAAACAACATCTTCAATATTTGCATGTTCATTTTTACTATTAGTAAGGCCATATGCAACAGCTGTCTTTTTAACAATATTAGTTATTGGTTCAGTCATTACATGTAAGTTCTCATGATAATCACTAATAAATGCATAGTAAAGCATAATCTTTGGATCATCAGCTGGAAAACCAAGCATGACGGATGTTAAAACCTTATTTGGACTATAACTACCATTCACAAATATTTGCGCAGTACCCGTTTTGCCTATTACATCTACTTCACTAACACGATAATACTTACCAGATCCATCATCTTGATTTATGACATCATACATGAGTTGTTGCATTTGTTTAGCTGTCGTAGCTTTTATGGGATTAGAGACCACTGTCTTTTGTGCTAAATAGACAACCTCATTGTTTGTTGCATTTTTTACTTGTTGTACAACATAAGGTTTAACCATTTCACCATCATTGAAAATAGCACTGTAGGCTTGTAAGAGTTGAATCATCGTTACTGATGAACCTTGACCATAACCTAATGCTAGTTTTTCAATTGGATAATTGAAATTCTTTACACCAGCTACCTCAGTAAAGCCATCAAAACCTACTTTCTTGAAAAAGCCAAAACGATCAAGATACTCAGCGAATACCTCAGGGTTTAATTGTTCTGTTAACATACTAGCAATTCCAACGTTACTTGAGTATCGAAAACCTAAGTCATAACTTATCCTACCCCAACTGCGACTTCTGGCATTAGTGATCTGCTCAATCGCATTAACACTGTTTTTTACTCTTATCGCTTCACCATTTTTTATTCCCATATAAAAAGTTGATGAATCAAAAATAGCATCACTATCATATACGCCTGTATCAATCGCTGCAGCGTAAGTAAATGTCTTCATGGTTGATCCTGGTTCATAAGCGTATTGAGTTCCCATGTTATTATAATCGGTTATATTAAGCTCTATGGGATCAAATGTTGGATAACTACCCCAAGCAAGAATCCTTCCCGTTTCGATTTCCATGACTGCACCAAAGGCTTTTTCAGCGTTTTGTTGTTGCATTGTTGTACTTAGTGACACTTCTAGTTGTTCTTGAATGATACGATCGATAGTAAGGTATATATCATTACCATCAATAGAGGCTACTTTTTCAATGATTCCCTCTGGTAAAGTATAGTCATTAATAATGTCATAGTACTGTGATTTTATTCTCCCATTGACACCTGTTAATTCGTTGTTATAGATACTTTCTATTCCCATTTTGCCAATAAGAGCTTGATTACTATCTTCATATTGGGCAAAACCAATCAAATGTGAAGCAAATATACCTAATGGATAACTACGCGAAACCGTAGTAAAAAATTCAATCCCAGGTAAATCATAGGCCATGATTGCCTCTTTTTTCGCCAGTGAAAGATTTTTACCATTACGCCCAAATTCAACTTGATATCGTGATTTACTCATCTGTTCTAAGAGTTCGGTTTCTGGAATATCAAGGATTGTTGATAAGATGCTTGCTGTATACTCTTTATCAACTACAAAAGCCGGTTTCCCACCGGCATCATAACGATTAGTATTTAAAACAGCATAAACGGTATAAGTTTCACTATCTTGAGCGATCACATTACCATTAATATCATAGATTATACCACGCGATGCTTGAATGATCGTATTTTTAACATTCAAATTCTCACTATAGTTCTTAAGCGATGTTTGGCTATGAAAATGAACTCCTAATATTGTAAGACCATATACATTTGCCAAAACAGCTATAAAAACAACCAAGACAAAAACACCGATCATCATAATACTGATGTTTGGTGATCTTTTTTTCATTGTTATTCACCAATCGTTGTAATATTATCTTGATTTAAAGCTAAATTTGCACCGTTAGCGATAGACATGACTCGATCATAAGCACTTAACTGTTGGATCTCAAGAGCTAACGCCGCATTTTGATTTCGAATTTGTACTATTTCTTGTTGGTAATTAGCTGTTTTCTGTACTAAATCGATGTTATAACTACGTAAGTAAATTGAAGTAACTAAATACATCGCAAAAGACATCAGAAAAAAGAAAAGCGCAATTGCTGTCGATTTTAGTCTTTTGATCTTTCTTTTTCTTACTGCCATATTGGTTCTCCTATCGTTTACGTAGTACTCTTAATTTTGCGGAGCGTGAGCGATTGTTAATAGCGATTTCATGTGCTGATGCTACAATTGGTTTTTTGGTTACTAACTCATACTTAGCTACTTCTATATCTTGTGGATTTATTGGAATTCTGCGATCTAAGCGATCAACATCACAATATTCTCTAAAAAGTTCTTTAACTATTCGATCTTCAAGTGAATGAAATGCGATAACACAAATCCTACCGTCTTCATTAAGCATTTCAATCGCAGCTTTTAGACCTTGTTGTAATGCTTCTAGTTCTTTGTTCACTTCAATTCTGATTGCTTGAAAAGTTTGTTTCGCTGGATGCCCTTTTTTCTGTAATACTTTATTAGGTAAAGCAGACTTAATGATGTCAACTAATTCCAAAGTTGTAGTAATAGGTTTGATCAACCTCGCTTTTTCAATTTGATTAGCTATTTGTCGACTATATCTTTCTTCACCATAGCGATATATCAGCTCTGCTAGTTTTTCTTTGGAATAGTTATTGACTACTTCATAAGCGCTCAAAGTTTGATCTAAATCCATTCTCATATCAAGCAATGCATCAAAGCGATAACTAAAGCCACGATCTAAATCATCAAATTGTGGTGATGATACCCCAAGATCGAGTAAGACCCCATCAACCTTGTTAATACCAAATTCCTGTAAAACAGTATTTATATTTCTAAAATCTTGATTGATCAATGTAAAGTTGTCATTAACACTTTTTAATATTGATCTTGATTCAGCAATAGCGGTTTTATCTTTATCAAAACAATATAGATGGCCTTTACTTAAATGTTTCAGGATCTCTTTACTGTGACCGCCTCTTCCTAAAGTGCCATCAACATAGATACCGTTAGCTTTGAGCGCTAAGTTTGTGATACATTCTGTTAGTAATACACTTTGATGTTCCATTATCTAACAAACTCCGTTAAACTTTCCGCTATGGCTTCAAGTGATTCATCAGCTACTTCAGCAAAATCAAACCATCTTTGCTTAGACCATATTTCAATATGATCACCTGAACCAATCACGATGCATTCTTTTGTGATTAGAGCCGCTTGAATCAAAGCTGGTGGTAATAATATCCTACCTTGTTGATCAAATTCACATTCAGCCGCATTAGCCATGAATGTTCTAATGTACATACGTGATTCTTTTTTTGTGCTAGGAAGTTTAATTAACTGTTCATAAATGGTTTGCCATTGTTTTTGTGTATATACGCTCAAACAACCATCTAGACCTCTGGTGACCACGATAACATTACCAAGTTCTTCTCTGAACTTGGCAGGGATTATGATTCGGCCCTTTAAGTCGACATTGTGAGAATACTGACCCATGAACATAGATTATTCCACCACTTATCACCACGATGTAACACTTTCTACCACTATTATAGTAACAAACAGTGTTTTTGTATAGTCTTTTTATATATTTTTCGCAAAAAAAAAGATCTTGCGATCTTTTAAGTCAATATTTAGTTCTAAAACAAGCTCTTTAATCGGTCAAAGTATGATATTTGCTTGTAACGAGCGAAACGTATCATTTTATCAGCTAATTGACAGTCAATCTTTAAGTTACCAGCAACTTGTACTGTTTTATGATCATAGCACATTACGGCTTGATCAAAATCGTTACCAATCAAAGTTATTTTTGTATCAGCAGGTAAGATTAATGATGAATCCAAAGAACGAAACTCACGATGATGGATACCTGTGATCTCAGTTAGTTGGATCAAATTAAGACCATCAGCGATAATAGCTCCTTTTAATGAACGATTATAAGCGGTTGAACCAAGTTGAGTAGAAACACATAAACCCGTTCCTCTAAAAGTTTCAAGAAAATGATCATTGATATAAACATCAATCAGTTGGGTTTTAAAAACATTTTCGATTCGCATCTCATTTACAGCGTAATATGAACTTCCATTGATATTGGTCAAAAGAAGTGGCATAGTTTGAATGATTGGCTCACTATCTAAAAAACAAGTGATACACTCCTCAATTTCTTGTGCACGGAAATCTGTGAAAAAACCTAGGGTCCCCGTATGAATAGCAACAAACTCACACGTGTTAAGTTGATCAATGTATTGATGAACAGCGGTTAAAAATGTACCATCACCACCAACCACAAATACCGTATGGGGATTATTAAGATCACGCCTTTGATTACCTAAGCGCTCACATATTGTATTAGCAATATCATTTGATATCTTGTCTTTGCGAAAGATAACGTTATAAGTTTTCATTTTAGCACCTAACATTTCAATATATCATAAAAAAAGAATCTGATGAGATTCTAGTTTTGTTTTCCAGCGTAAAATCCACAAGCACACATGCGATGAGCTAGTTTAAACTCGCCACATGCCGGGCATTTGGCAAGTGTCGGTGCCACTAATTTATAATGTGTTCTACGTTTGGCTTTTCTGGTTTTCGATACTCTTCTTTGTTGTACGGCCATTGTTATACCTCCTAATCATCCTTTGGTCTATATTCCAAAATTTTCGCTAATCGAGGATCAATCTCATTTGATTTATTACTAAGATCTTCCTCTTTTATTACTTCCCAGCCTTCACCTTTTGGATAATCGATTAACCCCTCTTTATGTACCTTTAGTGGTACATCCATCATGATTAGTTGATAGACCAACGGTAATAGCTCAATTTGTTCACCTTTTACTTCAAAGACATCTTCGTCTTTTTCTTTATTGAAGGCAAACGTCTCACTGTCAGTTATATGAAACTTTCGTACGACATCTTCAAAGGTTATCGAGCACGGTAGTATCATAACACCATCAATAGTTAAATCAACGTACAGGCGCTCTAAATCAGCGTTGTAATGGCATTTACCACTTACTACAACATCTTTTACTTCTTTCAAGCGATCATTGGTGATAAAAGCATTCTTATCAAATTCCAAATCTTCACGGAAAGTAAACGATTTATTCCCGACATTAGCCAAGTAACTACGCGACCATTTCAAGAAGCTCACCCTTTTCGTTAACGTATCATATTATATGAAATATAAACCAATAAGTCAAATGATTATAACGATAATCCAGAGCTAAACATCAATACCTAAGAAGTGCTTGACTAATAACCCAATCACAAATGAAAGTAAAGCAACACCAAGACTGATCGCTAACATTTCAACAACTCTTTTTTTGAAATTTAATCCCTTACAGACCGCAATATAATAGTTAAACATGACAATGATCAAAACAACTATTATAAGTAAACATAATAAAGCAAGTAAGAAGTTATCATTGTTAAAGATCAAGTAAGGCGTTACCATAGCTATTACAGTAAATAAATAAGCAATACCAGTATACAAGCTTGATTTAAAAGCATCCTCTCGCCCTTCACTACGCGCTGATAAGTATTCGCTACTAGCCATCGATAAAGTCGCTGATATGCCAGTGATCAAACCAGACAAGGCAACAAGCTTAGTGTTTTGAAGTGCCAAAGTCAAGCCAGCTAAAGTTCCAGTTAATTCAACCAACGCATCATTTAATCCCAATACCATTGATCCAACATACTGTAGTAGTTCCTCATCCATCATTTCAATTAAGGCGTTTTCATGTTCATGTTCTTCATTTTGAATTATTTGCGCTTCTGGTATTTCCTCTATCAACTCTTGATAAGTAGATTGGGCAATTTGCTCACCACTTTCCATTCTTTTAATCACAAAAGTAAAACCTAATACTTGTGCTAAAAGCGAATACATAAACACCTTAACACGATTGGGTTCTACTTTTTGATTAGTATACTTCTCCCAAATCATGTAATGTCTTCTTTCTTCTGCTCCAATTCGCAATAAAATCTGCTTATTTTTCTCATCTTTGATCTTATTGGCAATATTGGTGTAGATATGATACTCAGTTATTTCATTTTTTTGCATTAAAAGAATTGTTTCTTTTGCTTTATTAGTTATATCTTTAATCATGATCTCTCCTCAATCTTTTTAAGAAAATCTTTAATATATTCAAATACTGTGTCTCTTTGAGTTTCATTTAATATTTCATGTCGTAAACCATCAAACAGGTGTGAGCTTATATTCTGATACCCTAAGTCACTAAGTGTTTTGATCGCATTCTCAAATCCTTTGATATCAACCATACAAGGATCTTGTTGTCCACTGATAAATAAGATAGGTGTCATCTTATCAGTTATTGTCCAATTTTTTGTCTTATAAACATCGGTTAATCCACTAAACAGATCCAAATAACCACTAACTGTAAACAAATACCCACAAAGTGGATCATCAATATATGCTTTTACATTATCTTGATTAACACTAAGCCAATCAAAGCTAGTTTGCGGATTTTCTATTTTACTATTAAAAGAACCAAAGCTTAGTTTATCAAGTAACTTACTTGGATGTTTCTTACCATAAACAAGGGCAATTCCTTGTGCTAATAGCTTAGCAAGCGGTAGTACTGGTGTATAACTTGGTGAACCACTTAAGATAACGCCTTTGATATCAGCATGATATCGTTTCAAATAACTTCTCGCTATTAAACTACCCATACTATGTCCAAAAATGACCAATGGCAGATTAATGACCGCTTTGGCTTTTATATAAAGTGCATGAATATCACTCAAGTTTTCTTGCCAACCATTCTCTGCCGCAAAGTATCCTAGTAGCTTAGCATTTTCTCCATGACCACGATGATCACATGTTAATACCGCATATCCTGCTGCAACAAGTTTGCTGGCGAACCAATCATATCTTTCTTTATGTTCTGCCATACCGTGAAAAACTTGGATCAAAGCTTTAGTGCTGTTTTGATCATAATACAGATTTCCCCATAATCTATTATTATCATAACTCGAATCAATATATAATGATTGTTTTTCCATGATTTTTACCTCTATGATAAAATGATACTCAAAATTGCATTAAAAAACAATGAATTATGTTATATTAAAAACGGTGATCACATGAAAGTAACTGGAATTATCGTTGAATATAACCCACTTCATAATGGCCATATCTATCATATTGAAAAAAGTAGAGAATTAACCCAATGTGATGTTTTAGTCGCAGTTATGAGTGGTAATTTTGTACAACGGGGTGAACCAGCCATAATAGATAAATGGCAGCGTTGTAAAGCTGCACTAGCATATGGTGTTGATCTTGTGATTGAACTACCCTTTATCTATTGTAACCAATCAGCTAAGCAATTTGCCCAAGCTGCTGTTGATATCTTAACGTTAGCCCAAGTTGATAGCATTGTATTTGGAAGCGAATCAAATAATATGGAAGAACTACAGGATATTGCTGATATGAGCATTAATGTTGATAATTTAAAAGAAGCTCTGAAAACTGGGATTGGCTTTCCCAAAGCATATGGGTTAATGGCTGGCGAATATTTTCCAAACGATATTTTAGCTATTGCTTACTTAAAAGCACTTAAAGATAGTATTATTAAAGCTTACTCTATTCAAAGAACAACAAATTATCATGATATATCACTTGATCAAAGCGTTGCTAGTGCAAGAGCGATCCGCGCAGCCGTATTCGCTGATAAAGACATTAGTTCTTACACACCTATGGAAATTGATAAAACAAAGGCTCATTACCTTAGTCAGTATTATCCCTATATTAGAACTTTACTATTAACAATTGATAAACCAAGACTAGGCAATTTATTCTTGTTTACCGAAGGAATTGAAAACCATTTGATCAAGCAAGCAAGTGAACATGAAGATTTCGAGCATTTCATTAACGCCAGTGTTACAAAAAGATATAGTCGAGCTCGTATTCAAAGAACACTGATTTCATTATTATGTCAAATTCGTAAACAAGAAGTATTGGATTTACCAAAACTTGATACGATCAGAATATTAGGATTCAATCAAACAGGACAAAGATATCTAAAAATACTTAAGAAAAATGAAGTAAAAATAGCAACGCGTTTTAATCAAATACCCAAACCCTATCGTAAGATGGAATATCGCTCATCAATAATCTATCATGCGTTTGATCAAAACTTTAAGGCAGATCTAAAGCAGGAACTAAATGGTCCGATAATAATCAATAGCGTCAAATGACGCTATTTTACATTAACATTATGATAAACCTGTTGAACATCATCAATTTGATCGATCATACTCATAAATCTTTCGAACTGTTGATATTCTTCATCATTTGCCAGATCAACATATCCTTGTGGTAACATTGAGATTTCCAAAACATCAAACTGAATTTCACCAAGTTCTTCTTCAAGAGCTTCTTTTGCTTTATAAAGCTCAATAGGACTAACATAAATATTCATGATATCTTCTTCAACTTCTAAATCCTTTACATCAACATCGGCGTTAATCAATATATCCAAGATTTTTTCTTCATCATTAGCCTTAAAACTAAGAATGCCAAGATGATCATACAAATGTGCTACTGAACCTTTGACCCCAATATTAAATTTTGATTTCGTAAAACAATTACGTACTTCGGTGTAGGTACGGTTACCATTATCCGTCAAGCATTCTACAATGAAGGTTGAACCAGATGGACCAAAGCCTTCATACCTAACTTCATCATATGATTCAACAGCGCCACCCTTAGCTTTATCAATAGCTCTTTTTATGACATCTGCTGGAACTTGATTTGCCTTTGCTTTATCAACGACACGCTTTAGTGTGACGTTCATCTCAATATCGGCAATCCCGTTTTTTGCCGCTATGTATATTTCCTTACCATAGCGCGAATAAATCTTAGCTTTTACTGCTGATGTCTTTGCCATAGCTGCTTTTCTTACTTCAAAAGCACGTCCCATATTTATACCACCTTTTTTAAACAACTTTAATTTAATCACTATTAATCAAAAAAAACAAGGACAAAATCCTTGTTTAGCTATCTCTTAATACCGCTTTAAATTGCGTTTTGAGCATATTTAAGATCTCAGCTTGTATTGGTTGAATATCAACATCATTCAAGGTCTTATCCATCGCTTGATAGATTATACTAAACGCAATGGATTTTTTACCATCAGGAAGTTTATCACCCTTGTAAACATCAAAAACACTAACATCCACAACCAACTTACCACCAATTTTTTTGATTGCGCTTATCATTGTCTCAGCTTTGGTGTTTTCATCAACAATCAAAGCAAGATCATAGTTAATCATTGGATAACGTGGTATTGGCTTAAACTTGATCTTACCACTTTTAGCATTATACAAAACGCTCAGATTTAATTCAGCTATCATTACATCTTTGACATCATACTTATCTTTATATTGAGGATGAATACGGCCAAATACCCCTAAACACTCCTTATCTAAATACACCAATGCACTTTGATAGGGGTTGAATACGGTTGTTATAGTAGTGTTTTCAACAACTGAGATTCGTTTATCATCAAAGCCAAACTGATTTAAAAGGCCATAAATAATACCCTTGACAGTAAAGAAATCGATTGTTTTAACTTCGTGCTTCCACTTGTTTATAGTAACTGATGAACTAAAGCCCATACACAAGTGTTCTTCTCTTTCTTGGTTTTCATCATAGATATCCGCTATTTCAAAAAACATAAACTCATCAATGAAACGAGCTTGATTATAAGCGATTGTATCAAGCATACTATTAAATAAAGAAGAACGATAGTATTTACGATCTTCACTTAATGGATTAGCAAGGACAACCGGATTATTTTGATACCAAAGTGCATGTTCAACATGACGCTCGCTTACCAGTGAATAAGTAATAATTTCAGCCATCCCCTTCACTTTAAGCATATCTTTTATTTGATAACGTAGTTGCGCGTTATCCGCATAAGCACCACTTACCTCATAAATAGCAGGAAGTGTTGATGGTACACTATCATAGCCTAATAATCTTACAACTTCTTCACATAGATCAACCTTCAACCTTAAATCAGTACGATATGATGGTATGCATACTGTGATCTGATCATCAATCAATTGTGGTTTTAAACTTAAATCGGTAAATACATCCATGATAACTTGTGTACTAAAGTTAGTTGCTAGATAATCATTGATAAACTTGGTAGAAATTGATATTTCATAAGGTTCAGTATTAATGTCGCCATAAACAACATTGGCTTCAAGATCAGTAGCATCAGCTAAATCGATCAATAGCTCAACAGCCCGATCAACAGCTTTTTGAGGCGCTAAGGGATCAATCCCCTTTTGAAAACGCATACTAGCTTCTGTAGTTAAATTTAAGCGTCTAGCAGTATTTCTAATGCTGGCTAAGTCAAATGTAGCCGCTTCTATCAAGATTTGCGTTGTATTATCTTCAATCTTACTATCTTGTCCACCCATGATTCCAGCAATACCAATAACAGCATCACCATTAACAATCATAAGATCACCTTTTTCAATGTGATAGATATTATTATCAAGAGCTTCATATGACATCTTAATATCATCACAAACACCAATGCTTAGTTCTTTAAGCTTACTTAGGTCATAGAAATGTAAAGGTTGACCTGTTTCTAACATAACGTAGTTACTGATATCCACCACATTGTTGATTGACTTAATTCCTACACTTAATAATGCATCTTTTAACCATTGTGGTGATGGTTTAATCTTCAAATTATTGATAATTTTACCAATAAACAATGGACATTTTGGTGTTGTCACTTTAATATGTAAATCGCTTGGTTTCCCAACCTTGCTTTTGTCATGATAATTTGGTAACTTCGTTTCTCGTTTTAAAATCGCTTTGATTTCGTAGGCTAAGGCAAAAAGCGCCTGACAATCAGCACGATTAGGTGTTAAGCTGATATCAATCAAAACATCATCCAAACCAATATATGATAATGGGCTATCGTCTCCAACTATAGCGCCATCAGGTAAGACTTCAATACCATTTAGTTGTTGTTCATTAAGTAGTTTTTTATCGACACCTAATTCAGATAACGAACAGATCATTCCTTGTGATCTAACACCTCTGATCATTCCTTCTTTGATCGTTATTTCAGGCAAAACAGCATCAACTTTCGCCACGATCACCTTTTGTCCTCTTTTTACGTTTGGTGCTCCACAAACAATCTGCAATGTTTCATCTTTGATATCAACCATACAAACATGTAAATGATCACTATCAGGATGCGGATCACACTCTAAAACACTACCAACAACAAGATTAGTTCCAAATGCTAAACGTTTGACCTCTTCAACCTCCAAACCAGCATTAGTTAATTTATCTGCTAAATACTCTGGAGTAATATCTGTGAGATCCACATATTGTTTTATCCAATTATAGCTAACTTTCATATCATTCTCCTACTCAAACCTGGTGTAGTCTTTTAAAAAGCGTTGATCATTTAAATAAAAATTCCTAATATCATCGATACCATACTTTAACATCGCTACCCGTTCTATTCCCATACCAAAAGCGAATCCACTGTATTTATTACTATCAATATGTGCCATTTCAAGTACTTGAGGATGAACCATACCTGATCCTAATATCTCTATCCAACCCGTCTTTTTACAGATATGACAACCCTTGCCATTACAATTAAAGCACGAAACATCTACTTCAACTGATGGTTCAGTGAACTGAAAGTAGCTAGGTCTTAATCTAATTGTGCGACTTTCTCCAAACAACTTCTTGACCATTAATTCAAGTGTCCCTTTAAGATCTCCTAACGTGATATTTTCGCCAACAACCAATCCTTCAATTTGAATAAATTGGTGACTATGAGTCGCATCATCATCATCACGACGGTATGTTTTACCAGGGCAAATAACCTTGATTGGTAATTGTTTACATTTAGCTTCTAATACTCTTGTTTGTATCGCTGTTGTATGCGTTCTAAGCAAGCGATTAACATCAATGTAAAAAGTATCTTGCATATCTCGAGCAGGATGATTCAAGGGAATGTTAGCTCTTGCGAAATTATATAGATCATACTCAACTTCAGGTCCCTCTACTACTTGATAGCCCATTTGCATGAAGATAGTTTCAATTTCTCTTTGAACGATCGTCAAAGGATGAAGATACCCAAAATTAGCCTTATCACCAGCAAGGGTTATATCAATCTTTTGTTTTGCCATCGAATGATTCATTTCTTGTATTTTTAATGCTTGTGCTTTTTGAACAAGAGCAACTTCGAAATACTGTTTTAGTTCATTTACCTCTTTACCAAACAGTGGTCTTTCTTCATTGCTGAGATCTTTCATTTGACTCATAAAACCTTGGACTAAACCTTTTTTACCTAACAGCTCAATTTTAACCTGTTCGATCATTGCTACTGTTGTAGCATTTTCAATCTTTGTTAATCCTTCTTCTTTAGCTATTTGCCAATCAATCATTTTTACCTCCCAAATAAAAACGCGTTGTCCAGGAACGAACAAGCGCGGTACCATCCTGATTTGCTTAAAAAGCACATCTTTAACTATTAACGCCAGTAGCGGGGATGATTAATCCCACTCCCAAGTGAATTCGTCAGTTTATTCTGAAAGTGATTCTCAGCTATATCACTTCTCTCTTACAGTATTAGCCTGATTACTAATCTTGATCATCGTATTGTTGATGTCATTATAACAGTCATTATAATATTATTCAATCTTTAACGTTAACGATTATGCATGAAACAATTGTTAATAAAAAGTACATAACTACTTCTAAATATTAATTTTTAATACTATTAGTTAGTGATATTAAGATGAGATCACTTATTTTCTAATTTTTCACTTATGTGTTTTCATGATAAATATTAGTATCTATAATACTAAAGTGATTAAGACAAATGCCAGCCGCAACAGCAACATTTAAAGAATCAAATTCTTGAATTGGAATATAAATATTTGCGTCAGTTAACGCTAAAACCTCTGGCTTAATCCCCTTACCCTCATTACCGAAGATCAAAGCTAGCTTTTCTGTTTGCTTAAACTGATTTAGATTTAAAGCTTTCGCAATAGCGGTACCATATACCTTATAATTATCTGCTTGTAAATGTTTGATAATATCAATGATATCTGTCACCACGATATTTACTTTAAAGATTGCCCCCTGTGATGCTTTGATCAGTTTCTCATTGTAAATATCAACACTGTTTTTGGATAGTATGATATCCTTGAAACCAAACGCTAATGCTGTTCTTATGATTGTGCCAATATTACCCGGATCTTGAATTTCATCTAATATCACAATTCTACTTCTTAAATTTAAACTGAATATTCGGTAATCACAAACAGCTACTATATCATTAAGCGATACATTGCTAGAAATTTTCTTCATTACTTCATCGCTAACAATGATAGCATCGTCCAAATGTAGCTTACTATTTTCACGTATGATCACTTGCTTAATCAAACCAGCAGCTTGTGCCTCATTAACCAAATGTTCACCTTCAACGATAAATGTCCTTGTTTGATCACGATATTTCTTTTGGTTTAATTTAGCTAAATTCTTAATATATTCGTTTTGAACAGATTTTATGGTCATGATTTACCTCTTTTTTATTATAACCTATTTAATATTTAATTATCACCATTTAAAAAACTCCTTTAATCAACTTACTTAATAAAAGGAGCTTTAAATAATATTTAGTTGATCACAGTTGTTTTACAATATCATGACAACGTGGACATAACATGTTTTCATCAGCTTCATCACTGATATTCCAACATCTTGGACAGACAACACCTTCAGCTTTGCTTATTCTTATCTTAGCAACCTCAAATGCTTCAAGATCATCATCTTCAACAATTTGCGCTTTACTTACGATAAAGAACTGTTCAAGCTTACCATCTAACAAAGTCTTAACTAGATGTTTTTCTTCATCACTGATCTTGATACTTACATCAGCTTCCAGTGACTTACCAATGACCTTTTCGTTACGTTTAAGTTCAATTGCCTTATTAACATCATTTCTGATCAATAAAAGCTTACTAAAATCATCCTTTAACTGTTGCGCATTATCATAAGTAACGCCTGGCATAAATGATAGTAAATGAACTGAATCAACTGGTTTATGACCATAATACTGATAAACCTCTTCTGTTGTAAAGGACAAGATTGGTGCCCACAAGCGAACTAAACACTCTACTAAATCATATAAAACTGATTGAACTTGTTTTCTTCTTTTGGCGGTCTTTAACTCAATATAGACAATATCCTTTATGTAATCTAAGTAAAATGAACTTAGTTCATTAGTCATGAAATTAGTTAATGTAGAGCTAACCTCAAGATAGTTATAACTCATATATGCCTTGATGCACTTGGTGTTTACATCATTTAAAAGTACTGTGATGTATTTATCGATCATTTCACGATTGTGGTATTCTACATAATCATTCTCATGATCAAAGTACTCGGATGCAATATGCCCTAACATAAATCTAAAGGTATTGCGAATCTTACGATATTGCTCACTTACCTGTTTCAAGATATCATTACCAATCCTAACATCTTGTTTATAGTCGATCGTACTTGCCCACAAGCGTAAAATATCTGCCCCATAGATTTTGATCACATCAAGTGGGTCAACAACATTGCCAATCGATTTGCTCATCTTTTCGCCTTTATCATCACAAACATAACCATGTGATAATACACTACGATATGGTGCTTGATTATTAGTAGCAGTAGCGACGATCAATGACGAATTAAACCAACCACGATACTGATCACTACCTTCAAAGTACAAATCAGCTGGATATGGTAAACCTCTTGATTGCAAGACATTATGTGATGAACCTGAATCAAACCAAACATCCATGATATCATTTTCTTTACGATAGATGTTATTTGGACTTTTAATGTTTTTATAACCAGGTGGTAGTAAGTCACTCGCTTCTTTTTCAAACCAGACATTGCTACCATATTGTTCAAATAATCCTGCAATGTGATCAAATACTTCTTTTTCCATGATTGGACTATCATCTTCAGTATAAATGATCGGAATTGGTACACCCCATAATCTTTGTCTTGATATGCACCAATCACCACGATCTTTGATCATGTTGAAAAGTCGAACTTCTCCCCACTCATTTTCCCAGTTAACGGCTTTGATCTCTTCTAAAATCTTGGTTCTAATTTTCTCAATCGAGGCAAACCATTGAACCGTCGCACGATAAATAACTGGTTTTTTCATTCTTTCATCATGTGGATAACTATGAGTGATCCACTCTAATTTTAGTAATGCATTTAATTCATCCAGTTTCTGAGTAATGGTCTTATTAGCATCTTCTACAAACTGACCTACTAAAAAGTCTCCAGCATCACTTGTCATACAACCCTTTTCATCTACTGGACAATATGCACCTAAACCATACTTCAATCCCACATAAAAGTCATCAGCTCCATGACCTGGTGCCGTATGTACACAACCAGTTCCATCTTCATCAGTTACATGATCACCAAGAATAATGAGTGATGTCTTTTCAGGATAAAGAGGATGAGTCGTGGTTATAAGTTCAAGCTCTTTACCTTTATAACGCTTGATTATTTCACCCTTTAGATCAAACTTAGTTAATAATGAATCAACTTTATTCGCTAACATTATCAGCTTTCCTTTGATTGTTGCTACAACCGCATATTCAAAATCAGGATTCAAACAAATCGCTAAGTTAGCAGGAATGGTCCATGGTGTTGTTGTCCAGATCACAAAACGTTCATCTGTTAAAACACCTTTACCATCAGCAACATCAAATGCTACATAAATGGTTGGATCTTTTTTATCGAAATATACAATCTCTGCTTCAGCCAAAGCACTCTCACGAGCTGGTGACCAATATATTGGTTTTAAGCCTTGATAAATCAGTCCTGATAACGCCATCTTCGCAAATGATCTGATTTGATCAGCTTCATAATTTTTCTGCATGGTAATGTAAGGCTGATCAAAATCAGCGATAGTACCAAGTCTTTTCATTGTGCTTTTTTGAATCTCTATTTGTGCTAACGCATACTCTTCACATTTTTCTCTAAATGCAGCTGCCGTCATGGTTTTGCGGTTCACACCTAGCTTTTGGATAGCATTTTCAATAGGTAAACCATGTGTATCCCACCCTGGGATAAATGGTGTATGTAAATTGTTCATCGCATGACTTTTAACAATAAAATCTTTGATTATGCGATTCATTGCTGTACCAGCATGAAGATTCCCATTGGCGTATGGTGGCCCGTCATGTAAGATAAAATCCTTATCATCTTTATGTTGATTTAAAAGAGCATGATAAAGATCAAGCGCTTCCCATTTAGCTTGAATCGTAGGCTCTTTTGCTGCTAGATTGCCACGCATCTCAAAATCAGTCTTTGGCATTAATAATGTATCTTTGTAGTCCATATAAATCTCCCCTTCATAAAAAAAACGTCCCTCTAAGGACGTAATAACGCGGTACCACCTTAGTTTATGCTTAAGCATACAACTTTATTACCTTAACGCGGTATACGACTGAAATTACTTAATTCATCTCAGTGACAAATAAGGGATAATCATTGAAATTAACATACCTGCTCTCATCAAATCAGGCTCGCTGTGACTTTACTTTCAAGATCGTGTCTTATTTTTAGTCTTACTTATTTAACAAACGTGGATCAATAGGTTCAAATATCTCAAACTCATCAAGGGTTTTCTGTAAAGCACTTAGACGCTCTTGCATATCAACCTTGACCTCATTAGCATCTTCAGCAATACGCGCAAGATCGATCAACAACAAGCGTGCTGTAGTAAGTGCTTCAAGTACGATTGAATCAGCGTTGTTTTGTGCAGCACTGATAATATCATTCGCTTCACGTAGTGCAATACGCGCAATATCATCAGCTGCTTTTTCTCTGATTGATAATTCTTTAATCAAAACTTGATAGCGATCTTTAATGATAGCTAACTGTTCATTGGCCTGTTCAGCCAATTTTTGATAACGACCAACTTGAACACGAGCATCCACAAGGGAATCATTGAGTTGTTTTAACTCTTCATCAACTTCATAACGATTGTAGCCATTCTTCATGATTGAGAACTTTTTATTATCGTTCATTGATCTTCCCCTTTACTCATACTTACCTAATCTAAGCAAAAGGCGCTGTTTCTTAGTTGTTTTAACCACTTCCATAATGACATAGCGCCCATATCCTCTTACAGAAATCGTATCATCATTATTACATAAATAACTCTTTTCTTCAAGCAACATATAATTGACAAAAACCATTTTATCTTCAATTAAAGATTGTGCTTTAGTACGTGATACATTGATCAAAGCACTAACGATGCTATCAAGTCGCATTGAAGTGATCGCCTTTTGAAAAACCTTCAGTTTGATCATATTTGATAGTGTTGCTTCGTAATATGAAAAACGAACATTTAACTTATTGATCTTAACTAGGTTATCGATCACAAAACGAGCAATGTCTTCATCCACAAAGATGAACACTTGTTTATCATCAACGATGACATCACCAAACTGTTCTTTTCTGATACCAAGATTCATCAATGCCCCAAAGACATCCCGATGGGTCAATTTTATATAATTGTTATTGATAATACACGATAAGCAAGCTATTTTGGTAATGTTACTATCACCAATGATCAAACGTTTCATTGTCGCTTCAGGATAACCACCTTCAAAGCGAAATATCGTATTATCATTAAAATAAGATGTTATCGCTGCGATTTGATATGGCGTTAAAAAAGCTGAATAGATTGTTCTATCATACTTGATATTTTGTGCTATATACTCATCGACTCTTTTAAAAAGTGCCTTTAAATCTTGTTCAATGTTATTACTCCCCAACATCCTCAATATTGATTGAACCATCAACTGGAATCGATTTAGGTGCACATAAAATGACATTAGTACCAATCTTTTGAATACTACCATCAAGCGCAAAAACTACTCCTGTTAAGAAATCAATTGTACGTTGTGAATACTCACGCGGTAAGCGATGAAGATTTACCACCGCAGCACTTGCTTTCTTTAAATGCACGGCTATATCTTCAGCTTCTTCAAATGTACGTGGCTCAAACAATACCATTTTAACAGCACCACTTAATTTTGAAACGCCTTTATTTTTAGGTGATTCGTAATCACTGATCGCTTTGGATTCTTCTTCACTTAATACAACATACTCATCATCTTCTACTTCTGGAGCGATCAAATCTTTTACTTTACTCATTAATTTCATGATAAATCCTCCTATCTTCAAAATTATAACATGCCTAAACTAAAAGCGTTATAATATCTTGTTCAATCAATAAAAAAGACCTTGCTTTAAGGTCTTTGAGTTAATCTTTATTCAGCCTCAATCAAGCCATATCCACCATCATCACGTTTATAGACAACAGCAGCGTCATTTGTTTCTGCATCTTTATATAGAAAGAAAGTATGTCCTAACATTTCCATCCTAAGAATAGCTTCATCAAGATCCATTTTTTCAAGTTTAACCATCTTAGTTCTAACTAGCTCATCATCTTCATCAACAATACCAACTTCTTCCTCTTCTTCTAAGAAAGCTAATGCTAGTTTCTCACGATGTTTACGAGATAATCTAGTTTTTTGTCTTCTAATTTGGTCTTCAAGTTTATCAACAGCCAAGTCAATGGCCGCATATAAATCATCATGAGCTACTTCAGCTCTTAAAATACCTATCTTGGTCGGAATAGTGACCTCAATTTTCTGATACAAGGGGTAAACCTTGACAATTACATTAGCTACTGTTTCATCATCAATGATGAAATACTTCTCTAAAAAAGACAACTTCTTTTCAATCTTTGCCTGCATCGCTTCCGTGATACTGACATTATGACCATAGATATAAAATTTCATAAGTTATACCTCCTAACTATATTATAACGAAATATTTGTATTATAATTAGAAAATTAACTGAAAACTTTAGAGATTTTTACAAAAGAAATTTTTTGCGTTTTCATAAGCGATAGCAGCTACTTCATCATCTTCAAAACCAACATCTTTTAATGCTTTTATCATGGTTTGGGCCGTTTTAGCATTTGGTAGATCAACAGCCATCGCTGAATCATATTTTTCATCAAAGAAATCCATAAAATCAAAACCAAGTGCTAAATGCTGATAACCAACAAGATCAGCTATGTATTTGCCATGTAACGCTAACTGATAAGCAGTTTGTTTCAAAGGATCTTTATCGATAAAACTTTTGGCCGCATTTAAACCAATCAAACCCTCTTTAAGTGCTATTGCTTTAATTTGTTGATCAGTAAGATTGCGTTGATGATCACACAAACTACGCGCATTTGAATGAGTAGCAACAATGGGACTTGAACTAATAGTGATTATATCCCAAAATGATTTCTCGTTAGTGTGAGAAACATCAACTATCATCTTTCTTTGATTCATCCGCTTTATTGCTTCTTTGCCTAAAGTGCTAAGACCTCTTATAGGATTGTTTGGCCAACCTTCAGCTAAAGCATTACTTTCATTCCAACACAATGATCCTAACCTCACACCATTATCATATAACCAGTCAATACGCCTTGATACATCCTGATCAATACCACACATTCCTTCAACACTAATCATGAAATTTAGTTTATCATCTTTATCTAAATCATCTGAGTTTAGTATCAAATTGATAGCTTCTTTGTTTTGCTGGATCTCTTCTTTTAGTGTTAATATGTTTTCTTGCATCGTTTGCCAATCTTGTTCACCTGAAAAAAAACATGCAGCTGCTACCGTCTTGATATTCCCTTTTTTCAGCTTATCAAGATGTTTGGTTTTCAAAATATCAACTTGTCCTTTTTGCGTTTTTAAATAAACATCAATACCAATATCAGCATGTAAATCAAATATTCTCATTTTATCTCCTTTAATAAATTGGATCAAAGTATTTCATTGATTTCAATTCTTTATGATTAGTATCATAACTTCGATTATCAATAATTGTAAGTAATTGGTTATCTTTGTTTGTGGCTATTGCATGTTGAAGTTCATTTAATACTTTTAATCCTAATAGATGAGCTTGATCAAATAGTTCGATAAAGCTTTCATGGTGAACTTCACTACAATCACATGGGTTACTCCACTTTTGGTTATTAATGTTTAGAATATCTCTGGTAAGATCTTTTTTATTAGTGATAAAGTGGGAAGTAAAATTCCATTCATCATTTTTAATAAGTTCAAATCCTCTAATTATTTGATACCAAATACCAACTGGATCATAGCTTAATAATAATACAGTGTAAAAATCCTTAAATGATCGATTTATCGTTTTTAAATCGAGTTCAAATGACCATATTTCTTTAACGATTGGTATATATAGTTTTGCGATAGCATCAATATCCAAACTATCATGGTTCAATAGTGAAGCACTTGGTAAATTTAACAACTGTTGCGGTTTAAGATAATCATACATATAGATATCAATCATTGATTCATAACGATAGTGCCAATATTTAGTGTCTTCTGTTGTACCATTAGTACGATAAAATATGAAAGGATGTGTGATACTATCAAGCACCCAGTGACATAAATGCCCTGCTAGATACGCGACCATCTTATCGTAGTTCTCACTATCATTGCTTTTTTTGATAATCTTAAATGCTAAATGATAGAAGTCATTAATATGTGTTTTATGTATTTCATTCGCTAAAGCAGTGTATGATTTCCTAACTTTTTGATCTGACCAGGGTAAAGAGTTAATGAAGTAAAGAAAGTTAGGACCATTTACGCCAAGTCTAAAAGCATGATGATTAGCTTTTATCATTGCTTTAAGCTTACCATCTGCTAAATCTTTTATCACTGTTTCTGCAAGTAAATTATGTGTAACGATTCCTGGCATGTCTTTACTCCTTTATAGCCCCTATCTTCAAAAACCATTGATATATCAAATAAAGACTAAAAGTATCCATTGCGCAATAAGCTAATAGATCATCAACTAATTTTTCATCAGTCTTTATATTACCGTTATTTAATCGACGCCAACCATCAACTGCATTCATTGCTTGTGAGATACCTAAATTCTGATAAGATAAGTTTCCATCAATCGCTTCGATAATCTTTTTCAATGAATAAGAACCAGCCATATCGACATGATAGACCATCCCTAAGTTAAATGGGATACTAAAATCAACAATGCGCTTGATAATGGCTTCTATTTCATCATGGTGTTGCGGATAATAAGCTTGTAGTTCTCTTAAGCGTAGTTCTTCACCACCACTAGCATTAAAGACGATGATCGATCCTGTTTTTGGTAAATCAGCTAATAATCTTGTTAATAGCTCATAACGACAATCTTCAATCCCAATGTATTCACTATGAGTTAACTTTTGATCATATATATGTAATGAATATTGAAATAAGACTACATCAAAAGGTTTCATGTTTTTATAAGGTGGTATGGCATAACGATCCCATTCAAAATCTAGAAATGATAATGGATATTGGATATTATCCTTTAACCATAAGTTCAAGTTAGCTTTATCAACAAACAGACCTTTGTTTATATCGGCCATTATTTGAGCATATTGAACTCTTGTTCCTTCAATCTTATCAACATCAACCTGTGCTAGAAAATGTCTTCCTTCTTCATACATCTTATACTTATTTTCACTTGCAGTTAATGTTAAGATCGAATTATTAGTTACATCCTTCTGTTCTACGAAACATTCATCATA
The DNA here is from genome assembly GCA_964553255.1 of uncultured Erysipelotrichaceae bacterium. Taxonomy (GTDB): domain Bacteria; phylum Bacillota_I; class Bacilli_A; order Erysipelotrichales; family Erysipelotrichaceae; genus JAQUCI01. The sequence continues at coordinate 87,200 of CAZKJS010000001.1, forward strand.
AAAGCGACACTTTACCCTTCTAATACATTTCTTTTCACGTTTGGGTTTATTTAACTTTGTAGCGTCAAAACTACTCATCGCAAGCAGCGTTGGACTTAGATCACGCATTTTACTTGCTATCTTTTCGGTTATATTAATTGTGGGCTGATTATTGTGATTGTACAGATGATGACTAACTACCATCAACTTTTGATAATCAATCTCATCTTCTCTAATATAATCTTGATTGAAATGAACAACCAATATATTGTTATAATCAATATTAAGCTGTTTTAAAAGCCATACATTATCAGCCATATATTGTAAGCTATCTTCTTTTGGAAAAAGCTCATTACGAATAAAGTAAAGATCCCATTTATCATTTACCTTATGCATAAATGGGATCTTAATACGCAGATCATTGAACTCAAAACGCGCTTTGATCAACCACTGGTTTTCTTGCATAGCAGCTAATGTTTTTGCTGTTGTATCATTAGTTTGACCAAAAAAGCCATTCTTAAGATCTAATTTACGTGCAACGATGATACTTAACGTTTCATCCATCTGAACATAGTTATGATAAGGTAGTCGTTCACTATCTTGATTTTTATGATACAGATGCTTACAGATATTGTAATTGTAGATATCGTTGATATGAAACATAAAATTTACCTCATAAAAAAGTATAACAGAAAACCCTCAAGCTTACCAATCGATTAATATAAGTAATACAAGTGAATTATTAGTGATTAAATATGATTTTTACTACAATTTTGTTTTTTTAAGCATAATTTGTTTCAACAATTGCTTTTTTGGTTATATAATAAAACTAATTGTAAGGAGAACTCATGTTTAAAAACAAGAAAATAACGCAGTTATCAATGTTTTTATTTATGTTTTTGATGGTTTTTCTTTGTCTGTATTCTTTTATCCGCTTACCTTCTCTTCAAGCTGAAATAATAGCTAAAGAAGAAGATAAAAAAGTTATTGATCTTTATCTTACTAATACAAAAAGCAATTTAAAGATCAATGAAACTGCTTTAGCAATGCTTAGTGAAAACAAGCTTGGTGACGATCAAAATATCAAGTATGCGTATCGTACTGCTGAAGGTATCGATATGATCAGCTATAGTGATAGTTGGAATGTCAGCAAACTTGAAGCGCTTTATAATGAATTAAAACTTAATGTCCATGGAGAAGAGTTTGATCTTTTAGATCGCGTTGTTATTCATGGTGAAAGCGATGCTTATGCGGCCGGAGCACATAGCAACTTAAGCAAAACAATTGAGCTTATCATAAAGCTGCCTTCTCTACCCTTCAATTCAACTGTCTACTTTCCCTTTGATATGAGTGTGATTAATCTATACAACGGTGATGAGTATAATCAAGTAGCTGATATGGCTATTGTTTTAAGTCATGAATATGGTCATCATTTTACTTTTTATCACATGTTTAAAGATAAAGATTTCACCAATAGTGAATATGAAACCGTCAGAAATATTCAAGGTGTTGAAGTATTTTATGATTACGCTAACAACTATCAACATTATTTAAATAATCATGATTCTTATCTTATAGAAATTGCAGCGGATGATTATGTTCAACTAATGGGATCACCTATGACTAAAAACGTCAGTAAATATGTCGATGTAAGACAAAGATTATATGGAGCTAAACATCCTAAACAATGGCGTTCATATAACGGTTGTATTCAGGGAAATGTTTTGATTCCCTTCGCCGATGAAGTTGATGGTTTAGCTGAATATTTCTATCGGTTTGTTGATGAAGATCCACCTGAAAAATTAAGTTACAGTAAAAAGAATCTAAACTTATCTATTAGTAGTGGTGGTTCTTCACATCAAGGATCAAGTGGTCCATTAAATTTTACTCACTATGTAATAAGTTGGAATAACGCCTATGATCAAGCTATATACACTTTGATATGTGCCGATCCTGATGGTAAAAACGCGTATCCAATAAAAACGGTATATCCAAATCAAACAACCAACGCTTATATCGGAACTGTATCATATGAAACAGCTACCATGATTTATTGGCAATATGACAATATTGATAAAGGCAAAAAGATATTCTTTGTTAACATCCTTTTGCCTGATAATACACTAATACGATCTGATATTCTAGAATATACATTTAGGTAGGTACAATATGAAAAGAAAGAACATATTTATAATAGTAATGTTTTTAATGCTTAGCATGTTTGGTTGCGCAAAAGCTAAAATAACTTATAAAATAGATGACAAGTTTAACACTTCGATCACATATCATGTGATCATTGATAAAAGCATCTTACCAGAACAACAACATGTAAGTGTTCATACTATCATAACTACAACATCATCAGCTTATGAGAAAAAAGGTTTTGTGATCGAACATTATCAAAATGATAATGATAAAATCGAGCTTAAAATGACACTAACCAAAGCAAATCAAAGTTTAGATGAAGCTTATCAAACCCTTGAAGAATTAATGATAGATCCAAGTATAACTTTTTTAACAAGTGTTGATCAAGATTACAAGGTTCTTGAATACGACAGCACATTGAAACTTGAAGTTCAAACCGATATACCACTTATACTTGAAGGCTCAGGATTCATTAAACTACCAAAAATGACACAAGACGAAGTTTTAGCATCGATTAATAACAGTGACCTTCAAATTGAGTTTATCCTGCCGTCAAGCACTATCATCAATAATAACGAGCAAACTCTGATCAAACAAGAAAAAGATCAAACTATAATTAGCACTCCTATTCTTCTTGACCAGAAAACAATATTGAATGTTCAATTGCGTACTAGTCTAAGTAATAATAAACCACTTAATCTAACAATAACTGATTCAATTGATAAAACTAATACTGCACAGACAACGTATCAAATCATGGGATATGCAAGTGCTGCATTAGCAATACTAACTCTTCTATTGATCACTAGACACAAAAGAAAAGCATAAAAGAAGAACCGCTAATTAGCGGTTCTTCTCTTTATTATTTACTTGCTTTAATTGCCGCATGAGCAGCTGCTAAGCGAGCAATTGGAACACGATAAGGTGAACATGATACATATGTCAATCCCACCTTATGACAGAATTCGATTGAGCTAGGATCACCACCATGCTCACCACAAATACCCAACTTAATATCAGGACGAGTCTTTCTTCCTAATTCGCATGACATCTCAACTAGCTTTCCAACGCCATGTTGATCTAAGCGAGCAAATGGATCTTGTTCGAAGATCTTTTTCTCATAGTAACTATCTAAGAAGTTTCCAGCATCATCTCGTGAGAAACCAAAAGTCATTTGCGTTAAATCATTAGTACCAAATGAGAAGAATTCAGCTTCAGTTGCGATTTCATCAGATAGTAAAGCCGCCCTTGGTATTTCAATCATGGTACCAACCATGTATTTCATGGTTGAACCAGCTTGAGCGATCAACTTATCAGCTGTTTTCACAACAATATCTTTTACGAATTTTAACTCTTTGATCTCACCAACAAGTGGAATCATGATTTCTGGAACAATGTCCCATTCTGGATGTCTTTTTGCAACATTAAGCGCTGCTTCAATAACCGCTTGTGTTTGCATTTCGGCGATTTCAGGATATGTAACCGCCAAGCGACAACCACGATGACCCATCATCGGGTTAAACTCATGGAGTTCACCAATGACAAACTTTAGGTCACTTACTGTAATATTCATATCTTGCGCTAATGCGACGATGTCAGCTTCTTCTGTTGGTAAGAATTCATGAAGAGGTGGATCCAAGTAACGAATTGTTACTGGTCTTCCTTCCATTGCTTCATACAAGCCTTCAAAGTCATCTCTTTGCATCGGCAATAACTTCGCTAAAGCAGCACGACGTTGTTGTTCATTTTTACTAACGATCATTTCACGCATTGCTTGAATACGATCAACATCAAAGAACATATGTTCAGTACGAGTTAAACCAATACCTTCAGCTCCAAAAGCAACCGCCTGAGCAGCGTCTTTAGGTGTATCAGCATTAGTTCTTATCTTTAATGTTCTAAACTCATCAGCCCATTGCATGATCTTTTCAAAATCACCACTAATACCAGCTGGTACTGTTTTAATAGCGCCAGCATATATTCTACCAGTAGAACCATCTAATGATATAAAATCACCCTCATTAAAAACCACACCATTTAATTCAAATGATTTCTTACTAAACTTGATTTCACCACAACCAGATACACAACAAGTACCCATACCGCGAGCTACAACAGCCGCATGTGAGGTCATACCACCACGAGCTGTTAAAATACCCTCAGAAACATGCATACCTTCAATGTCTTCTGGTGATGTTTCAAGTCTTACTAATACGACTTTATCACCACGTTGTTTTGCTACAACAGCATCAGCTGCTGTAAAGACAACTTTACCACAAGCAGCACCTGGTGATGCTGGTAATGCGGAAGCAATATGTTTTGCCTCTTTAAGTGCTTTAGCATCAAATTGTGGATGTAATAAAGAATCAAGCGCTTTTGGATCAACTTGCATGATAGCATCTTTTTTGCTGATCATGTTTTCGCTAACAAGGTCAACTGCAATCTTCAAAGCTGCAGCAGCGGTTCTTTTACCACTACGAGTTTGCAACATGAATAATTTACCTTTTTCAATTGTAAATTCCATATCTTGCATATCACGATAATGCTCTTCTAATTTATCACAGATAGCCACAAACTCATCATAAGCATGAGGCATGATATTTTGTAATTCATCAATGGTCTTTGGTGTTCTAATGCCAGCAACAACATCCTCGCCTTGGGCATTCATCAAAAACTCACCATATAATTTCTTCTCGCCAGTAGCTGGATTTCTTGTAAAAGCAACACCAGTACCACAATCATCACCCATGTTACCAAAAACCATCATCTGAACATTAACAGCAGTACCCCAATCACTTGGAATATCATTCATTCTTCGATAGTAAATAGCACGTGGATTATCCCAAGATCTAAATACAGCTTTGATCGCATCGATTAACTGTAGTTTTGGATCACTTGGAAACTCACTACCCTTTTCTTGAGCGTAAAATGCTTTAAAGCGTTTAACCATTTCTTTTAAGTCATCAGCTGAGAATTCAGTGTCAAGTTTAATATTCTTTTCTTCCTTCATCTCATCGATAATGACTTCAAAATTGTGTTTTGGTAAATCCATAACTACATCTGAAAACATTTGAATAAAACGACGGTATGAATCATAAGCAAAGCGTGGATTACCAGTTAACATCGCAACCCCTTCAACTACCTCATCATTAATACCAAGATTTAAGATAGTATCCATCATACCAGGCATACTAGCTCTTGATCCTGACCTTACTGATACTAATAACGGGTTATTTTTATCCCCAAACTTCTTACCACTGATCTCTTCTAATTTTGCTAGATAAGCAAATATCTCATTATGAATATCATCATTAATGGTTTTATTGTCAACATAATACTGGGTGCAAGCTTCTGTGGTAACAACAAAGCCAAAAGGAACAGGAAGTCCCAAATTGGTCATTTCTGCTAGATTAGCTCCTTTTCCGCCAAGAAGTTCACGCATTTTTCCATTACCTTCAGAAAAAAGATAAACAAATTTCTTACTCATATTTTCCTCCATATCTCGTTTTATCATTATACTAAATTATCGTTAACATTACTACCAGCATTTATTTGCTAAATCAATCAAAAATCTTAAATTTATACATGAATGGTACAACATACTTCATATATAGTTCAAGTAACGGGCCAAAGATGATCATACCTATCACCGTACCCTCACGAATACTCATCATACCATTAAAAGCCAACACTAAAACAACCACCAAAGCCATAGTCAAGATATCAGCCATTTGTCTGATTAGACCAAAAGATTTACTTGTTTTCTTAGATATTGCCATACACAAGCCTTCTAGAGGAAAACTGATGACATTTTGCGCAGTAACTGTACCAACCGCAAAAGCACAACTGATGTTACCAAGCAAGAAAAACATCAAAGTAATAACATAAGACTGAATATGCCAATTACCTAAAAGCTCATAATAAAAGAAGTTAACCAATACTCCTAAAACAATCGCTAATAAAACCTGTAAAACTAGTGCAACCTTGATTTGCTTAAGTAGTAACATTTGCAAAGCGACACAGAAAAAATTCATCGCCATCGAAAAAGTACCAACCTTTATATTTAAAAGGCCTGAAGCTGTTTGGCTAAATGCATCCCAAGCACCAACCCCAATTGCACACCGTAACACTACCGAAACACTAAATGCGACTAATATCACACTAAACAATAACACGACTGCTTTTTTTAACATGCATACTCCTATATTGATAATAAAAAGTTATCTTAATATCATTCTATCTTTACTGAAACTATTTAATACTTGAACTCCATCATCTTTTACTAAAACTAAATCTTCAATTCTGATACCACCAATTTGTGGTAAATAAATACCAGGTTCAATTGAAAAACACATACCAACTTCGATCAAGCTATGATTACTGGCGGCAACATCATATGGTTCATGAACTTGTAAACCAATACCATGTCCACATCGATGAGTGAAGAATGGACCATAACCTGCTTCTGTGATCACTTTGCGCGCTGCCTGATCAATCTCACTAAAAGCTACACCTACCTTAATCTTACTTATAGCGGCTAAATTAGCTGCTTTTACTATTTCATATACATCCCTTAATTTACTGTCGTCTTGCCAAAAGAACGTTCTGGTCATATCGCTACAATAGTTTTGATAGACACCACCCATATCGATCAAGATCACATCTTGAGGTCTAAGTTTTCGATCAGATGCAACAGCATGCGGATCAGCCGCATTCTCACCAAATGCAATAATCGCATTAAATGATGTTTCCTGGTGGTTGTTTTGCATGAAATACGTTTTAAGCAATGAAGCAATCTCTTTTTCACTAACACCTGTTTTAAAGTGTTTAATGATCAAACTCATGATCTTATCATTTTCTTTTGATGCCATGATCATGGCGCTTTGCTCATCAGTATCTTTAATGCTACGTAGTTTATCGATTAAGATTGAACCATTCACATACTCACTACTACGATAATGCATTAACTTAACTAAGAATCCAGCAGACCAACTCTTATCGACTCCTATCTTTTCACCATGTAAATGACTTGCTAATAAAGCAATTGCGTCATCATTATCACTAAAGCGAATCATTTCATAATCATCATTATCAGTTAGTGGAAATAGTTCATTTATAAAAAGCTTTGGCTTACCAATTTTATCTATCAACAAGACAAATAATCTTTCACCTACATGTAACTTAATATTAACGAAGTAAAGCATGTTGAAATAATCGGTAATGATCATCTGATCAATGCCATTTAAACTCATCGTCGTTTGAAGTTTAGTAATTCTATTCATGACCAAGGTCCATCAATCTTTGCTTGATCAAGCTTAATTGTCGTTGATATTCATCTTTCTTAGCTCTTTCGGCATCAATTTTCTCAATTGGTGCTTTTTGCATAAAGTTAGTATTATTAAGCATTCCTTCAGAGCGTTGAATTTCCTTTTCAAGCTTATCAATCTCAGACTTTAAACGTATTCTTTCTTGTTGCTTATCAATAACTTGGTCTTGTGGTAAGTACATTACACCATCAATGATCACCTTGACCATAAGATCACCATCTAGTTTATCAACCCAAGTTGCATGTGTCATCTTTTCAAGTACTGATGCTACCATTGGGTAAGGAGTCATGATCTTATCATCGTTGTCTTTAATCATGATGCTTAACTTCGTTTTTGGCTTTAAATTAGCTTCCAGTTTGATCTCTCTAATCGCTTTGATCATACTGATAAGTTGTTGACATTGCTTATCAGCAAGTTCACAATCTAAAACTATCGTTTCTGGCCAACTAGTGATACACAATGCTTCTTCTTGTTGTGGTAAGCTTTCATATATTTCTTCAGTAACAAACGGCATAAAAGGATGCAACATCTTAACGATATTAAGTAAAAGTGTGATCAATGTTGTTTGTGTTGCAAGTTTCATATCATTATCATCACCATTCAAACTTGGCTTAGCTAACTCAATATACCAACTACAGAAGTCATCCCAAATAAAGTTATATAACTCATTTCCAACAAGCGAAAATTCATAACGTTCCATATTCTGATTAACGTTGGCTAATGTTTCATTATAACGTTTGATAATCCAACGATCGATAAAACCAGCATTTTCTAAGTTACTAATATCATATACAAAAGCATCATCTTTATTCATCAAGACAAAACGACTAGCATTCCATATCTTATTAATGAAGTTCCAGGCTGCTTCGATTTTTTCACTACTATATCTAGTATCTTGCCCTGGTGTTGAATTAGTAGTCAAGAAGAAACGTAATGCATCTACCCCATATTTTTCAATAACGTCCATAGGATCAATACCATTACCAAGTGATTTACTCATCTTGCGACCTTGTTCATCACGAATTAAACCATGAATCAATACATCCTTAAAAGGTCGCGAGTTTGTACAATAACGCGCTTGGAATGCCATACGTGCTACCCAAAAGAATATGATATCGTAGCCTGTAACTAGCGTATCATTAGGATAGTAACGCGTAAAATCAGCAGTTTGATCCGGCCAACCAAGCGTACTAAATGGCCATAAAGCACTGGAGAACCAAGTATCTAAAACATCCTCATCTTGACGCCAGTTTTCAATGTCTAAAGGACTATCTAATCCAACATATATCTCATTAGTTTCCTTATGATAATAAGCTGGAATACGATGACCCCACCAAAGCTGTCTTGAAATACACCAATCTTCGATATTTTCCAACCATTGACTAAAATTCTTTTCAAATCGTTTAGGATAAAAGTTAATCCTTTCATCATCATTACTCTGATTTTTTATTACTTCATCAGCTAAAGGTCTCATCTTTACAAACCATTGTTTAGATAGATATGGTTCAATGATCACATCAGTTCTTTCTGAGTGACCTACTTGGTGAATATGTTTTTCAATTTTGACTAAATTACCTTCTTTTTTTATTCTAGCAACAAGTTTTTCGCGACAAACAAAACGATCAAGACCATCAAATTCATCAGCTAAAGCATTCATCGTGCCATCTTCATTAATGCATTTTGGACGCTCTAAATGATATTTTTCAGCCAGTGCGAAATCATTAGGGTCATGAGCTGGTGTACACTTCATAACGCCAGTTCCAAAAACCATGTCGATATATTCATCAGCAATAACAATAAATGCTTGATGATTAGCTGGGTTGATTACTTTCTTACCAATGTATGCTTGATAGCGCTCATCAAGCGGATTTACAACTAAACAAACATCCGCAAACATTGTTTCAGGTCTTGTTGTGGCTACTTCAAGATAATCATCACTATCAACAATCTGATAACGGAAAGTATAAAACTTACCTTCTATTTCTTTATGAATTACTTCAATGTTACTAAGTGCCGTTTTAGCTTGGGGATCCCAATTTATGATCCTTTCACCTTGATAGATCAATCCATCATTATAAAGATCCACAAAAACCTTATTAACGGCTTTACTTAAACCATCATCTAGAGTAAAACGTTCTCTTGAATAGTCTAGTGAAAGACCAAGCTTAGCCCATTGTTTTCTTATTTCATTTGCGTAATCATCTTTCCAACGCCAAGCATGTTCAAGAAAAGCATCGCGACCAATATCATAACGTGATATACCCTGCTCTTTTAGTTTAGCATCGACTTTTGCTTGTGTCGCAATTCCAGCATGATCCATACCAGACAACCACAATGTATCAAACCCATTCATCCTTTTAAAACGAGCGATAATATCTTGTAAGGTCGTATCCCAAGCATGGCCTAAATGCAGTTTACCGGTAATATTTGGTGGTGGAATCACTAAACAGAAAGGTTTTTTACTTAAATCACCAGCTGTAAAATAATCAGCTTTTATCCATTTCTGATATTTATCGGCTTCAACCTTAGTGTGTTCATATTTAGCTGCCATTTCCTTCATATATATGCCTCCATTCTGCTTTTAAAATGCCATATGTCTTACAATCAGTGTAGTCATTGACTAGTTTATCATAAATAAGTTTTCTAAGTGTTCCTTCATAAATAAATCCTGCTTTTTCAATAACCCGTTGTGAAGCTTTGTTATTGACACTGTGTTTGATCTCAATCTTTCTTAAGCCCACATGCGCAAAGCCAACATTGATAACTTCCTTAAGCGCTTCACTCATCAATCCTTGATTCCAATAATCATAGTTTAAACTATATCCTATCTCACCAACATCATGATATTTGATACTTACAAAATCACAAGTACCGATCATCTTGTTATTTTCCTTATACACCAAGACGTATGTCTGAGGTATTCCACTTGCTGGACGATTAAGAAAATACTTATCAATCACTTGCTTGGTTTCATCAAGTGATTTGTGTAAAGGATAACTCAAGTAATCATTAACCCTTTTATCACTAGCGATCATATATAGATCATTAGCGTCTTCTAACTTGATTGGTCTAATGATCAATCGCTTCGTTGTAATAGTTGGAAGTATTAAATTTAACATGTTATCTCCTTTAATAAAAAAAGCATCCCCTAGGACGCTTAACGTGGTACCACCTAAATTCGCTGATATAGCCTCATACTGTAACGGTAGTTACCGGCTTTACTTACTTACTTCAGTAAAGCTTCTCCAAGATGACCTTCATCAGTACCAATCGATCTATTTACACCACCATAGACTCGCTAAACGAATTAATATTGACTACTCTTCTTATCATAGAATTTACTTAATTATAATTAAAACACCAAAGAATGTAAAGCGTAACTGATAGTCACTTAAACTTAACATACAAAACATCATCAAATACCTTACCATGATGATTTTTTACTGCTTTTTTTAAGTAACCTTCTTTTTCAAAGCCTAGTTTTTCAAGTAATTTAATTGAACCGATATTTTCACTAAAAACTCTTGCTGTGATCATATCATAACCTTCATTGAAAAGTTGCTTGATGATAATTGATAATGCTTCACTCATATAGCCTTTGTTAGCGTAGCTTTCAGCTAGCCAATAGGATATAGTGATCGCATTAACATTGTATCTAATATGATCATCATCAACGCTAATATTGCCTATCACTTCATTAGTGTTTTTTAACTTGATCACATAATCAGTACCTTTTCTATTTAACATGCTTCGAGTGAATTCTTCAAAGGTCGTTATCGATAACATGTTGTATTTCTGTACAAAATCCGTATTAACATACTGATATAATGGTTTAATATCATCTTGTGTAAGCTTATTTAAACTGATATTGTTTGTTTTGGTCATACAAATCCTCTTTATGTGATAATATCACTGAACTAACTATTAATTAACTGTATCATAAGATCATCAAAGGAGTGATATAAAATGACACTAAAAGTAACAAAAGAAAACTTTAAACAAGAAGTAATAAACGCAGATAAACCGGTATTGGTTGATTTCTATGCAACATGGTGTGGGCCATGTAAGATGTTATCACCAGTAATTGAACAGATTTCCAATGAAAGAAGCGATATCAAAGTCGTAAAGATTGATGTTGATGAACAAGTTGAATTAGCTAGACAGTTTGGCATCATGTCAATCCCTACCATCATGGTTATCAAAGATGGTAAAGTCGCATCAACAACGCTTGGTTTTAAATCAAAAGAAGCGATATTAGCAATGTTATAAAATGAACCGAAAGGTTCTTTTTATTTGATCATTTTCCTAAGTTTAGTCTTATCAATGATACGGATACCACCTCTAAAAAGCTGAACTATCCCTTCACTTTCAAAGTATTTTAGCATGCGACTAACAACTTCACGTGCACTACCAATATCTTTGGCGATAGCATCGTGTGTGATCGTTAATACGTCTTCTTTACTATTGATCATAGCATCCCATAAGCTTGTGGCTACTCTTTCATCAATGCTTTTAAAAAGAATCTGTTCTAAAGCCCACATGACATCACTGAAGCGCTCAGTTATCGCTTTATAGATATAACATTCAAAATAAATATTGTCACGCATGATTTGCGATACAACCGCTGAGTTGATCATCAGTACTTCCGTGTTTTCTTCAGCGTCAATGAAAACATCAAAACTGATGTTAGCTAAAACACAAGAAGCTGATAAGACACAGGAATCATTTTCATATAAACGATATAATGTTACTTCTTTACCCTCTTCAGATAAAACATATACTCTTAAGCGACCATTGATAATAAACATCGTACCGATACAACCGCTTTCTTTACCATGAAGATTATCATTTTTCTGATAACAGTTAATGATAGAACTTTGACTTAAATCATCTTTTTGTGATGGCGTTAGTTTATCCCAAACCGTGACGTTTTCTTTAAGATAATATACTAAATCTTTTTCAGTCATTATGATACCTCTTTAATGCTATTTTACCTAAAAAAAACAGTACCCTCAAGGTACTATTTAATTTGATTTAGTTTCTTAACATATTTACTTGCGCTCATTCCAGCGATAACACCATCATTAACCGCTTTAGCAATTTGATAAATACCACCAATACAATCACCAGCTGCGTATAAGCCAGGTAGATTAGTTGCCATATTTTCATCAACGATAATCTTATTATTATCAACCAAGACTCCCATCTTTTTAGCGAAATCAGTACTACCCGCTACACCATAAGCGATAAATAAGCCCGCGATCGCTAAACTAGTACCATCTTTAAAGATCACTTGTTGAACTAACTCATCACCTATTACTGCATCAATTGTGTTTTCAATAATGATCGCACCTTCTGGTATTTGACCTTGTGGTTTAACGCCATTAGTTATTATAGTCACCGATTTAGCAATATCGATCAGTTCACTAGCTTCATGCATCGCATAATCACAACAACCTAAAACAGCAACGTCTTTATTGCGATAGAAAAAAGCATCGCAAACCGCACAATATGATACTCCTTTGCCTTCAAAATCTTTTAATCCCTTGATCATTGGCATTTGTCTTGGTGAGCCAGTTGCGAGAATAACACTTTTCGCTTCATATATCTCATCTGCAGTATGAACAATATAGTTTTCATTATAATCAATTGTCAAGACTTCCGTATCAACCGTCTTGATTTTTAATCTTTGAGCTTGCTTGATACCATTATTGATCAAATCATTACCACTAATTGGTTCAATTAACCCATAATAGTTTTCAACCATATGAGCAGTTTTAAGTGCTCCATTATCCTTGGCAACTATCATGGTATTTAAACCAGCCCTTTTCGCATAAATACCAGCAGATACTCCAGCTGGCCCTTTTCCTATCACTAATACATCTATCATTTTTTCACCTCTTTATAATGATACTCTTAATCAAGTTTATCTTCCGTGATTTAATCACATACAATGCTTACTTTTATAATCATTTATCATATAGTATAATCCAGTTATTAGTTATTATAGGAGAATATGCATGAACTATGGTAAATTGATCGTCATAAAAGTTGGTACTAGCTCTTTAACCAATGAATCAGGTACACTTGATATCACTAAACTACAAAATATCGTTAACCAAATTGCTAAGCTAATCGCTGATTCACACTTAGTGATCTTAGTGACATCAGCAGCTGTGGCAGCCGGTTATCGACATTTAGGATTTAATAAGCGACCTAGTAATATAGCTGGTAAACAAGCAGCTGCTGCTGTTGGTCAAGCATTATTGATGGAAGAGTATAATCGTGCTTTTAGTCAACATAAGATTAAAACCGCACAGCTTTTAATAACCAAAGATGATTTTAAAGATAAAAGAAGATATAAAAATGTATGGCGCGTTTTTGAAGTATTATTGAATAGAAAAGTAGTACCAATCATTAATGAGAATGATACTGTATCAATTGATGAACTTAAGTTTGGTGATAATGATCGTTTATCTGCACAAGTTGCGGCAATGGTCCACGCTGATATGTTGATATTAGCTACCGATATCAATGGCTTATACACAGCAGATCCGCGTCTTGATGCTAGTGCGCAATTAATACCAAAAGTAGATAAGATTACCCCTGCAATCGAAGACCTCGCTAAAGGCTCTAAAAACGTTAATGCGACCGGTGGGATGGTAACCAAGATTATCGCCGCTAAAATAGCTACTAATGCTGGAGTATTCACTTTCATCTGTAATACCAATCAAGAAGACATTCTGATCAAAGCAGTAAATCATACTGCCATCGGTACCGCATTTAGCGCAAAAGCCGACATGAAAACCAGAAAACAATGGGTGGCTTATCATGGTTTAGCTAAAGGCAAACTATTTATTGATGAAGGAGCAAAATTCGCCCTATGCGACAATAGCAAAAGCTTATTACCAATCGGTATCAAAGCTATTAGTGGTGATTTCAACATTAAAGATATCGTTGAGGTTTACCAAGTTGATCATGATGTTTTATTAGGTAAAGGTATTGTTAATTATGATGCTAAGCAATTAGCTTCTATTATTGGACAACCTACTGCTAGTATTGTTAAACAATATGGTAACAAGTACAAAGCAGTCGTAATACATCAAAACGATTGGGTCAATAGCCTAGATGAGGAGAAATGATATGACAACACTGATGACAATCGCCCAAGCAGCCAAAATCGCCAGCAAAACCAGCGTTAATCTTGATGAAAACACAAAGAATCAGGTATTAAATGATATCGCAGAAGCGCTGATCGCAAATTCAAGCAAGATCATAACGCAAAACCAAATAGATTTAGAACTTGCTAAACAAAGTAATATGAATGATGCACTACTTGATCGTTTAACTCTTACAGTTCAACGTATCAATGACATGGCACTTGGTGTTAAACAGATAAGTGATCTTGCTAATCCTATCAATGAGATCATCGATGAATGGATAAGTCCTGATGGTCTAAACATCAAAAAAATTCGGGTTGCATTAGGTGTGATTGGGATGATTTATGAAGCACGTCCTAATGTTACTGTTGATGCTGCCGCACTAGCCTTTAAAGCAGGTAACACCATTATTCTACGCGGTAGCTCAAGTGCTTTTAATACTAACTTGATACTAGTAGAGATCATGCGTAAGGTATTGGTTGATCATAACATAAATCCTGATGTCATCTGTTTATTAAGTGATCTAAGTCGTGATGCTGTAAACCAAATGTTAAAGTTACGAGACTATATTGATTTGATAGTACCACGCGGTGGAGCGAGTCTTATTAATGATGTCGTTAATAACGCAACCGTACCAATTCTTGAAACCGGAACTGGTAATTGTCATATTTACATTGATGAAAGTGCTGATTATCAAACTAGTGCCAGTATTATCTTAAACGCGAAAACACAAAGACCTGGCGTATGTAATGCGGTTGAGACAGTACTGATAAATCGAAATTGGCCATACGCAAATATTCAACAACTGATCACAACACTAATAAAGCATAATGTTGAACTTTATGGTGATCAATTTCTATGCGCGAATTTTAAGCACATCAAGTTAGCCAACGAAACTGATTGGCAGACCGAATATCTTGCGCTTATTTTGGCTATCAAGATGGTTGATGATCTTGACGCTGCTATTACACATATTAATAAATACGGCACTAAACATACCGAATGCATCATCACCACAAATGAAGAAAATGCTAGAATATTTCAAAGGGATATCGATGCGGCTGTTGTCAACGTTAATGCGTCTACGCGCTTTACTGATGGCTTCATGTTTGGCTTTGGTGCTGAACTTGGCATTAGTACCCAAAAAACCCATGCTAGAGGCCCAATGGGGTTAAAAGAGATTACCAGTTACAAGTATTTGGTAACAGGTCATGGTGATATTAGAAAATAAAGCTATCCAATCGGATAGCTTTCATTAAATATATGATAGTATTTTTTGCCAAGTAAACGTGACAATATCAGTATTAGAATGATCAAAGATGATTAGATCATCACTTTCAACCGATAACAATTTAATTAACTTGTTTTTCTGAATCAATTGCTTAGAATATGATAGTTTATCACTTTTTGTAATGATCATGATATAGGGTATTTGATGATGTTTGAAATAATCGATCATCGCTATATCATCAACACTAGGATCTCTTCTTATATCTAGTAATAAAACACAGAGTTTCAAGTTTTCCCTTTTTTGAATATATTCATCCATCAATTGCCCAAAGAAGCGATAGTTACTCTTAACTTCTTTTTGAAAACCATAACCAGGCGCATCAACAATCATCAAACGTTCATCGATATCATAAAAATTCAATAGCCGAGTCTTACCTGGTGTCTTACCAACATATGCTAAACTTTTACGTTTAACCATCGTATTGATAAATGAAGATTTTCCGACATTACTACGACCACACAATAAGATTTCTGGTAGTGTTGTGTTTGGCCATTGTTTGCTTGATGCGGCTGATATAACCAATTTGGGCTGTTTGACAAACATTATACTAACGCTCTTTTCAATACTTGATCCATGCTTTCAACTGTGTATATCTTTAAACTTTGCTTAACAGTTTCAGGAATATCATCAATGTCTTTTAAGTTTTGTTTTGGAATTAAGACCGTTTCAATACCACAACGATGTGCTGCCATGGTTTTTTCTTTTAAGCCCCCAATCGGTAGTACATTTCCACGCAATGTAACTTCACCTGTCATCGCTAGATTTGCTAAGACTGGTCGATGAGTCAATGCTGAGATAATGGCAGTAGTTAATGTGATACCCGCACTAGGTCCATCTTTTGGTACAGCTCCTTCTGGAACATGCAAATGAATGTCATGTTTTTCAAAGAATGCTGGATCAATATGATATTTAACTGCGTTAGATTTGACGTAACCCAAAGCTATCTCAGCACTCTCTTTCATAACTTCACCTAATTGACCTGTGACTATTAGATTGCCTTTACCTTCAAATGTTGTAACTTCAATCGCTAAAACATCACCACCAAAAGAAGTATAAGCAAGACCAGTAGCAACACCTACCTGATCACTTTTTTCTTTAACACCAAACTCATACATCTCTTTACCTAACCATTCCAAGATTAGTTTACGGGTTACTTTGATGCTACGCTTTTTATTCTTCAAAATTTCAAGTACTGTTTTACGACACAAAGCTGAAATAACACGCTCAAGCTGTCTTACCCCGGCTTCTCTTGTATAATGTCGGATCAAATACAATAATTCTGTTTCTTCAATCTTAAATTGTTTCATCACTAAACCATTACTTTTTGCTTGTTTTGGGATTAAATGATTGATCGCAATATGAACCTTCTCTTCTTCGGTATATGATGAAAGATTGATGATTTCAAGACGATCGCGTAAAGCATCAGGAATATTATCAAGATAGTTAGCTGTCGCAATAAACATGACCTTTGATAGATCATACGGCTCCTCTAAATAATGATCACTAAACATGTTGTTTTGTTCTGGATCTAAAACTTCAAGCATCGCACTACTAGGATCACCTTTATAATCACTACCCAATTTATCAATTTCATCGATCAAGAAAACGGGATTGATAGTTCTTGCACGCTTCATGCCTTGAATGACCCTGCCTGGCATACTACCTAAGTAAGTACGACGATGTCCTCTTATTTCTGCTTCATCACGAACACCACCAAGGCTTGCCTTTACAAAACTACGATTAAGTGACCTTGCGATTGACTTGCCTAAAGATGTCTTACCAGTACCAGGTGGCCCGACTAAACACAAGATTGGTGCATTTAGTGACTTAGTCATGTTTTTAACTGCTAAGTACTCAAGTATGCGTTCTTTAACCTTTTTAAGTCCATAATGATCTTCATCTAAAATTTGAGCTGCCAAGTTTAAATCTTCATTATCCACACTTTCTTGATACCATGGTGTTTCAAGTAACCAATCTAAATAGTTACGAATTACCCCTGATTCACCAGTGCTAGATGGTAATGATTCATATCGTTTTAATTCTTCCAACGCTTTATTTTTAATATGTTCAGGATATGGATTGTTTAAGATCTTTTCCCTTAGCATATCCGTATCATCTTCGGTTGAGCTAACATCACCCAACTCTTCTTTAATTGCTTTTAATCTTTCCCGTAGATAATATTCACGCTGTCCTTCATCAATTTTCTCTTTTACTTTATCATTGATACCCGTTTCGATCACCGCTAATTCTTTTTCATATTCCATCTCTTGAATGACTTTTAACAAGCGTTGATTAACCTCATAAGTTTCCAACAATTCTTGTTTTTTATCAATAGTTAGTGGATAGTATTGAGCGAATTGATCAGCTAATTGTTGAGCACTTACTCCCTTTGTAAGTTGAACAATGATCTCTTTTGGTAAACGGTTATTGTTAGAAGCGATACTTTCAATCTCTTTAGCGATACGACGAATTAACGCCATTTCTTCCATGGCATCGCCTTTGATATCTTCTATTGTTCTAATTGTCGCAAAAAACATTTTTTCATCTTCATTAATATTGATGATCGCTGCTCTTTTTAAGCCGCTAAATGTTACTCGCTTAAAACCATTGCGTTGTTTGACTTCTTTTATGACACAAAGTGTACCCACCTTGTAAATATCATCAATCGATGGATTTTCTACCAGTATGTCTTTTTGACACACGACAAATACATGATTATCAAATAGTTGTTGTGATTCATCAAGGGCATTTATGCTCTTATCTCTACCAACTTCAATGATAATATCTTGATTTGGGAATATGACAACACCACGCGTACATATTACCGGTACACTTAATTCCAATAAGTTGTCCTCCATTGTAATTCCTCCTTTTCAAAAAAGACGCATAGCGTCTTTAAATTATGGCTTTCTTGATATGATCATAAGCTTTTCTGATTGCTAGATCATAGGCCAAGGCATTAGCTGTTATTGCCTCCTTGACTTTTTCAACTTCCATTTTGTATAAATTCGCCATTGTTTGATACTCTGCTTCGATTTCTTCATCTGTTGCCGTTAAATTCTCAGCTTTCGCAATAGCTCCTAATACTAATCTAGCTTTTACCTTGTTATAAGCATCAGGACGCATTTGTTCCCTTAAAGTTGCTTCATCTTGACCAGTAAATTGCTTGTATAGATCCATATTTAGACCTTGTTGCGCTAAACGATTTACAAATTCTTCATAAGTACGATTTAATTCGTCTTCAACCATGATATCAGGTATATCAATCTCACTACCATCAACCACCTTTGTCAACAACTCGTTTTCAGCTTCATCTGCTACTGCTCTTTCTTTTGCACTCAATAGTTCAGCTGATAAGCTGGCTTTTAGCTGTTCTAAAGTTTCAACATCTTTGCGATCGACTTCTTTCGCAAAATCATCACTTAATTCAGGTAAGATTCTTGTTTTAATCTCGTTAACTTTGACTTTAAACACAACTTCTTTTCCAGCTAGTTCTTCAGTTTGATAATCAGCGGGAAAGGTTACATTGATCGCTTTTTCTTCATTTGTGGTCATGCCGATCAATTGTTCTTCAAAACCAGGAATGAAACTATTGGAACCAATTTCTAGTGGATGGTTTTCTCCTTTACCACCATCAAATGCTACATCATCTTTGAAACCTTCAAAATCAATTACTGCTGTGTCACCATTTTCAACAGCACCCTCTTTAACTGTAAGTTCTGCAAAACGCTCTTGAAGTTCTTTAAGCTTTGCGTCTACATCTTCATCAGTTACAACAGCTTCAGCTTTCTTAATTGAAATCTCACTATAAGAACCAAGTTTTACTTCTGGTTCTAATGTTAACTTAAATGTTAAAGTTACTTCCTCAGCAGTCATTTTATCAAGGCTTAACTCAGGACGGGCGATAATTTGAAGTTGATGCTCATCTATGCCTTTCACCAAAGCATCTGTAGCAACTTCTTCAACTGCTTCCATTAAAATGCTTTGTTCTTTGATTTGTTTTTTGATCAACGCTTTAGGTGCCTGACCTTTACGAAAGCCTGGCAATTCTACATTCTTAGCTAATTTACTAAACGCTTTTTCTTGAGCGTCTAACCATTGTTGACCGTTAATAACGACTTTTAGCTCACCTTGAGCTTTTTCTTGTAGTGTCCATGTTGTTTCCATCTGTTCCTCCTATAGACTGCATTCTTATTATATCATTAATATTAGCACTGTCAACTATTGAGTGCTAAATAGCGATATCCATTAATATTTCTTCATTAATCTTATTTTCTAGTTTGATATCTTCCCAACGATCTGGGTCATTCATAGCCTTAAGTACATAACGCAAGATCGAATTAGTTAATATTTCGGTCTCATCTTCATCATATGTTTCAGGTAACTTTAAATAAGCTAATTGATGAAGTACATCAAGACTCATATTCAACAAACTGGGGTCATTATCACTCAATAAAGCAGTTAATCTTTCATTGCATAATATATAACCATCTGATGTTTCTGGCATAAGTAGTGATGATGGGATGATCTGATATTGATACCCATCTTTTTCAACCGTTATTTCTTCGTTTAATTGCTGTTGTATACATATAGCAATTAAATAACACTTGATGATTGGTAGATTATCATTTAGTAGATACTCTTTGACAATATCAATGTAATTACGAATATTTAGTTGTGCTAAATATTCCATAGCTTGAATTTGCTTTTGAACATTACTTTCTAAAAGCATTTTAAGTCTTTCACTATCCTGCTCAATTTTGGTAATGTTGTCCTCAATTGGTGGTAATTGACTTAAGATATCATTTAGCTTTTGCTCAATCGCTAATGGGACATAAGGCATGCTTAACTCTTCTTTGATGATACTTCTTACCGTTTGATAATCGTTTTCGTTTAATGCCATCTTTATCTTGTTGATAAGCAACTCATAATAGTTTTCCATGATGTCCCCCAAAACATTGAAAGTATAACACATTTTAATATCTAGTAATAGAAAAATGACCTGAATCATCAGCTTCAGATCATTGTTTTTTTATCTTTGATAAACCAATCTTCCTCTTACAAAGGTAGCTTTTACCTGATTATCTTTGTCTAGCACACATAGATCAGCGTCCATGTTTGGATATAGTCTACCTTTGTTTGTGGCTTTTATCAAGATTGCTGGATTTACAGCAGTCATTTGTACGATATCATGTAGATTACAGCCTACAGTAGCTATCAAGTAGTTAACAGCATCAATCATACCAAAAGCACTACCTGCTCTTCTGCCTGTTTCTTTAACCCAAACATGCGTCTTTTCTTTTTGACACAACAAATTACTAAAAATAAATTCACCATCAGGCATTCCTTTGCCAAGCATGGCATCAGTAATGATAACGATTCTTTTACTAGTAAGATACTTGTATGTCATTCTTATTACATCATCAGCGATATGAAAACCATCACAGATTAGTTCACAAAAACTGTTGTCATCAAGAAAAGCACCTGTAACAACACCCGGCTCTCGATGTAAATGTTGTGAATTAGCATTATATAAATGAGTAAAGCCATCAGCGCCATAGCTAAGTGCTTTTAATACCTGTTGAGCATTAGCAGCTGAATGTCCTATCATCGTTGTGATATTATTCTGTTTCAAAGCTCTTATAAATGTTTCCATGCCGTTTAACTCTGGCGCTATTGTCATACTTACCAATTTATCACCAGCAGCTTGGATCATTTCGTTTAATTCATTAATACTAGGATCTCGTAGATATCGCTCATCCATCAAAGCCTTATATTCTTGACTTAAATAAGGACCTTCAGCATGAACACCAAGGAAATCAGCCCCATTTTGTTTGATATCAAGGTCTTTATAACTCTTAAGTATATTTAGTGTATCTTGATGAGAAACAACTGTCAAAGAGGCTAAAAACGCTGTACAACCATCTTTTACAACATTGGTGCTAATAGCATTGATAACCTCAGCACCACCATTGATCGCATCATGATTAACAGCCCCATGAATGTGAGAATCAATAAAACCAGGCAAGACATTGGCATTATCAAGATCAATGATCTCAGCGTCTTCATCATTCTTTAAATCCGCAATATCAATGACCGCCGTGATCAGACCATCCTCAATTATCATTGCCCCATTATCAACTTTTGAACTACCATCAAGATAGAATGTAGCATTTTTTAGAATTGTTTTCATAATCCTAATGCCTGCTTATACTCTTCGATAATACTTACCCCATTACTAGTACCAATACGACTAGCACCAGCATCGATCATTTCTATCATCGTCTTTAAATCTCTAATACCACCCGCCGCTTTTACTTTGACTTCATCTAAAACAATTGATTTCATTAGCTTAACATCTTCAAGTGTTGCACCACCAGTACCAAAACCAGTTGATGTCTTAATAAAATCAGGCTTTACTTCTTTAGCGATCAGAGCAACCGCTGCAATCTCATCTTTGGTAAGATAACAGTTTTCAAAGATCACTTTTAATAAGATATCATTCTTATCACAAACGGCTTTAATCTTCATCATTTCTTCTTTGATATAAGCTAAATTGCCGTTTTTTAATTCGGTTATATTTATCATATAATCGATTTCATCAGCACCATCAAGAATCGCTTGTTGGGTTTCAAAAACCTTAACATCAATTGTCGTCTGCCCTAATGGAAAACCAATCGCTGCACCAACATGAACATCAGTGTCTGCCAATAACATCTTACATTGTTTAACCGGATAAGAGTTGATTGCCGTCATTGCAAACCCATATGTACGCGCTTCATCACAAAGCTTGATGAAATCCGCTTTTGTTGCAAAAGCCTTCAAATAAGTATGATCGATAAATTTCGCCAATTCAGATACAGTATAGTTTTTCATTTTTTCCCCCATGTTTCTCATTACAACTATATTTTATTTAAACAAACCTTCTAATACAATCAAACTCTTGAATTTTCACTTAAGTTTGTTTTTATCAAAAGCATTTAAAAAATCATTAGCAACTATCGCTACAGCAGCTAATCCTTCATCACCAAATGGTGTTGCTAAGCCAGCAGTATCAACAAGTTCACTAAATGTTAATGTTCCAGCTTTTTTCACAAGAGCTAGATAATCATCCCAAGTTTGTTTTCTGTTACTTTGCATCTTAGACCAAAACTGTAACGCTACAGCTTGTGCAAGACAATAATCAATGTAATAAAAAGGCGCACTATAAATATGTTGTTGTCTTTGCCAGCCTTTACCCTCACCATAAAAAGGTAAGTCTGCAATTTTCAACCAAGGACGATATGTCGCTTCTAATTCACACCATGTTGCATGTCGTTCTTCTTTTGTTAAGTCGGGGTTCTCATAAACGATATGTTGAAAGTGATCAACCATTGTGCCATAAGGAATAAATGTTAACGCCCCTTCAAGATGGCCATAATAGAATTTAGCCGTATCGTCTTTAAAAAAGCCCTCAGCCCAAGGCCATGCGAAGAACTCCATGGTCATCGAATGTATTTCACATGATTCTAAAGTTGGATTGCGATATTCAAGTGGAAATACATCTTTTGCCATATAAGCCGCAAATGCGTGACCTGCTTCATGCGTCATGACTTCAACATCGTGTTGAGTGCCATTAAAGTTCGCAAAGATAAAAGGAGCTTTATAATCAGCAAATTCTGTACAGAATCCACCCCCCGCTTTTCCCTTCTTGCTTAAGACATCTAATAGTTGATTATCATACATAAAATCGATAAATTCTTTGGTCTCATCTGATAATTCATGATACATCTTGCGTGCATGAGCTAAGATATCATCAGCACTTCCATACGGTTTAGCATTACCACTTCGATAAGTTAAAGCATCATCAACAAAACTCATCGGATACGCAACACCAATTCGTGAAGCTTGTTGTTTTTTTAACATATCAGCTAAAGGGACAATATATTTAACTACTGCTTCTCGAAACTTACTAACATCATTTTGATCATAACTATTCCTTACCATACGATAATATCCTAATTCAACAAAGTTTTTATAACCAAGTTTGTTGGCAATCTTTGTTCTGATCTTTACAAGTTTGTCATAAATTTCATCAAGATTATCTTTATTATCGGCATAAAAATTACTCTCCGCTAACCATGCTTCTTTTCTTATTCTATCATCAGCGGATTGTTTGTATGGACTAAGTTGTGATAATGTCTTCAAATCATTATCAAACATGATCTGAGCTGATGCGATCAATTTAGCATACTCCGTTGTCAATCGATTTTCTTCTTGTAGTTCAGTAATTACTTCTGGTTTGAATGTCTTAAGCTGCATTTCAGCATTCTTAAACAATAAATCACCAAATGAACTAACAAAATCAGCTTTAAATTTACTACTTAGTAAAGCTAAAGTAAACTTTTGCATAGTAGCTTCCAACTCAGGCATTACATTATCCCAATAGGCCTGTTCTTTATCATAAAAATCATCATTAGTATCAATCTGCTGTCTAACTGCCGCTAAAGTACTTTGAGTGCTAATTTTGGCTAATAAGGATTGCCATTCCTTAAAAGCATCAAAAGCTTCTTCTTTAGTATTAGCATTAGTAAATTGAAAGATTATTCTTTCTCCTGTTGCGATGATAGTTTCATCATCAAGTCTAGCATAAGGCATTTCTTTAAATTTCATATTTTTCCCTTCCTACTTTAAGTTTTTCAAATAAGTCTTTAGATCAGCTGGTATTTTTTGCTTAGTTAGGTAATCCACTCTTAACTGATCACATTTGACATCGTTAAGCCAATAATCGCTTATCATATTAATTTTATCACTTCGCTTAATTAACCAATAGATATAAAACCAATCTTCCAAGAACATATAATCACGATCATTATGTTCTTGTATTTGACTTATATCATTAAGTTGATAACGATAGCATTCAAATTGATAGTAAACTCCCATATCAGCCATGACATCAACATTAACACCATTAAACTCATATTTACCATAAAAAAGTGATTGATATTGTCGATCAATAACAGGAGTAGCTTTTTCATATGATACAAAGAGTTTTTTAAATCGCTTTACATCACTAGCTTTGATAAAGATATCAATATCATTGACCTTTACATCAAAATAAATATCTTTTATCATTTTGGAACCACCGATACCATAAAGGATATCATTTTGTTTACAAAGTTTTGCAATATATTCGATTGTCTTATCCATTGTCGTTAAACCTTTTAATCAAATATTCATATCTAGCTAATACGTCGTCGATAATTTGATCCCAAGCGATCAGGATTGTTGCTTGAGCATTCTCTCCCATTATCTTTAGTTTTAAAGGATCACTTAGCGCTTTTTTTATAACAGTAGCTAAATCATTAGCATCATCTTGGCAATACAAACCATTTTGATCAGGATTGATTACCTCAGCCGCATTACTATTAGCAACAACAATCGTTGGTGTTTTAGCATTAGCAGCTTCTCTTACTACCATTGGAGCATTATCATAAAGCGATGGAAACACAAAAAGCGAAGCTGACGCAAACAAACCATCAAGTAAATCACTATCGAGAATATGTCCAAGCATCTTGACGTGATCTTCAATATCAAAAGCTTTAATCTTTGCTTTAACCTCTTTTTCATGTGGTCCTTGACCAACAAGTAATAACTGACAGTTTTGATTTGCTTGTTTTAAAAGCTTCATGGCTTCCAAAATTCGCAGAATATTCTTTTTCCAATTAATTTGACCAACATACAATAAAATTGGTCGATCATCAATATCAAACCTCTTCTTAGCATATGTAATACCACTAGCCGCAATTGTTTTCTGATTCATGCCATTTGGCATGACATGTATTGGCTTTTGATATCCATACTCTTTTAGTGTATTAGCGGATGTTTCACTAACTGCCCAGACCTCACTACAAGCATCGAAAACATTTAGAACACCTTTTACTCCAATATCAGCTAGAAACTCCTGTTTTGTTAACTGTAAGAAATCATCATGAAACTTTGAATGGAAAGTACCAACAAGAGGAATCTTGTGTTTTTTAGCGTAATGAATCGCTTCCATTCCTGCAATAAAAGGACTGTGTAAATGAACAATATCAAAATCCGTCATTTCAAGACGTGCATGATAATGGGGATCAATTCGTGGTATCCCCGCTCGATAATGAGGCATCTTTGGTAATGGACGACTATAAAAATCTAAGATCTCAAATTTATATTGACCACGATATCCCATATCAGCCAAAGGTACTATCGCATAACACTGATGTCCTTTACTACTAATAGTGTCGCAATAGTTATATACAACTCTACCAACGCCATCAACAATTGGAAGAAACGAATCACTAAACTGTCCTATCTTCATACTCGCTCCTTTAAATGATGACACAGGTCACCATTAGAATTTATTATTATCATGATAGCACATTTAACTTAAGCTAGCACATCAATCAAAAACTGTCTTAATCTTTTAAAGTTAGCATAGTTGATACTATTATCTTTTCTTTTTAAATGATTAGATTGAAGATATCTTTTATTTTTAAAATGAGAGGAATTGATGATCATTAACCTTGATTTATCATGTGCCAAACTCTCATCATAAATGAAATGCGTTTTATTGATGCAGTGATCATTACCAAGGTTATTTCTGATGATCATGTGATCTCCAACCGTACAATCTTCAATTATAAAAAGATAATTGTTAATGATGCTGAACTTTTGTTTATTAAATTTTCTTTTGTAAAAAACAAAAGCGATTCGATCAATATGCGTTTGCTTAGCTAATTGTTGACATAAAAAAAGATTCATAACGATACTTATTGGCTTTACTTCATAATCAATTTTCCAAAATATTAGAACTAACATCATGATTATTCTAAAATCAATGAGTAATGAGCAAATTAGAATCAATAAAACAATAAAATATTTTATAAGTTCGTTGATATTAAATTGATTATTTGTCCTTGTTTTAAACTTAATCATATTACCATAACGACAGGCAATTACTTTTTTTGCATTATTGATGTTGCCGATAATCACATGATCATCAAAGTTGGCAATATTAAAATTAAGGTTATCATAATAGTCTAGATACTTATTGAAGTTCATATAATAACTATTGACAGGAAAATACACTTTATAAAAAGTGTAGAGTTGGTCACGAAATATCTTTAAAGAAGACATCGTTTCTTTCACTTAATGGTATAGATAATATATGACATAGTAGATTTATCTCACTAACATAAAAATCAGTTTCATTATTGATTTTTTGCCCTAAACGTTTTACGGTTATATTCAACATCGCTGCTAAATTGACAAATGAATAGCTCGACTTTGTGATATACGCTTTGATCTTAGTGGTATTAACCAATATCATCTACCCCTTTGTTTCTTTTTATTCTACATTATGATTTATTGTATGTCCACTTTTATTATACACTATTTTAATCATTGCTTAAGACACTATTAATAAAACAGACTATTAATGTTAGAATAAATAAGAGGTGAATCATTATGACTATCGGAGAAAGAATCAAGCAACGTCGACAACAACTCAATATGTCTCAAGCGCAACTAGCTTTAAAGTTAAATTATCGTTCTCGCTCATCAATCAACAAAATTGAGCTTAATCATAATGACATAACCCAATCTAAAGTCGTAGCATTCGCTCAAGCACTTAAAACAACTCCGGCTTATCTAATGGGCTGGGAAGAACATGATTACCCACCAGTCTCTTACCAACGTGATATAGGCTCGCTTGATTTTAACAGTTCAAACATGCAAGTTGGTGAAACCTCTGAAATGATTCGTTTGCCAGAACATTTATTCAACGCAAAAAGCGAGTATTACTATTATTATCTTAACGATGATGCCATGATAAACGATAATCTTTATCAAAGTGATTTAGTGATACTTGAAAAAACAAACACCATTGATAATGGTGATATTGCCTTATTTATGATTGAAGAAAGTATATTATGTCGTAAATATTTTGTTGATGAGGTATCTGGTATCATATCATTGATCGCCGCAAACTCTAAAAATCACCCCATAACCATTACTAATAAACAGGACATAGTTATTCTTGGAAAACTTTGCTTTGTATTATCAAGACGTTAAAAATGATCACCAAGCGTGATCATTTATTTTTCTAATAGTGGTTGAAGTTGGTATGTACTGTCAAGCATCGTAATATAAACATAAATCTTTTCATCAAGCTTATAAATCGAAATTGTTGTTTCAACACCACACAAAGTGATGACCTCAACTTGATAAGCTTCAACTGTCATTTCGTTTAGGTAAATATCCCCTAAATCATAATTATTTAGATAATCATTATCTTGATCAGTACGACTATTTACCCATGCACTACTCACATCAATACATCCAGTTGCACTGATACTCTCATCATTTTCAGCATCCGAATTCATTTCAAACATTTTATATGATCGATCACTGCCATAATATAGACCATCATTGTTTACTGGATGTAACTGATTAATACCAACTGCTGATGCTAACAAGGTAAATGATGCATATGTTACTGCTTTTTGATAATAAAGCGAACGTTTATTCTTTAATTTTTTAACGATATTAAATTCTCTTTGCTTATTTTCTAAAAGTTCTTCCCAAATTCGATTGCGAAGGTAAAGTATTATTAGAACGATCAAAGTAATGAAAACGATGACCAACCAAATATAGAATATTTCCATTTTTACCTCCCTCTAAGATAATCCTTAAATGCTTTAGTGTAGCTGCGATTAACTTCAAGTGTTTGATCGTTACTTAAGATAATCATTAATTTACCATTAAGTGCTGATTTTATCGCTGTTATCTTGGTCACATTGACGATAAGGCTTTTACTAATACGAAAGAAACCAAAAGTATTCAATTTTTCTAAAAGTTCATAAAGTCTAATATTGAGCCTAACTTCTTTATCTTTAATATAGGCGTATACATCATTTCCAAATGATTCAACATAATCAATATCACTAATAAGAATTTTAATTTCTCCACGCTGTGTTTTACCATACAAGTGAATTGGTGATACGTTAGTAAAGAAACTTATCTTGTTTTTGACACTATCGATGTTTTCAATTTTAAACATTAAATTTATCTTATCATCTTCTTGATCATGCAATGCATTACATAAAACGATATCATATGTTTCGCTTTCATTGATACCTAGTGTTTGTTTAATGATTTCTTTTTCCGCAGTTGGAAACTTGATCTTAAACACGGATAACCTCCAGTTACCCACTTACATCATATGTAAATGGTAATTTTTTACAATAATTTCGTGATGAGTTGCTAATTTAGCGAATATGTTACATAAATCGCTTGTTGATAAGATTTTTACCTTGCCCGTTAATGAAATCTTTCGCACTTATAATATTGCGACCTTCCACTTGAAGTTTCTTTATCAACAATAACCTGTTTTCGACAGCGATGGCTAAAGCACCATTATTAATACCAACTAAAGTACCATTTTGATGAGGTGTTTCCTCTTGCGATAACATAACTTCATGAAATCTAATCTTAACATTATCAATAATACCATAGCCAATTGGCCATGGTATAAGACCGCGAATATGATTATATACACTTAAATAATCACGATCAAACGAAATAAATTCTTCATCTTTGTTTATATTATAACCAAAGGTTACTTGACTTTCATCTTGCTCTATTTCATTTATCATACCCAAGAAAAGATCTGGTAATACATCTTGTAATAATTCTTGAGCACATATTATAAGTTTCTCTTGAAGTGTAGCAACATTATCGTGTTTCTCAATGACTACTTCTTTTTGTTTTATAATCGCCCCTGCATCCATTTTTTGCGCCATTCTCATAATGGTTACACCAGTCTTATCATCACCATTGATAATAGCACGATGCATAGGAGCTCCACCTCTTAGCTTTGGCAATAGTGAAGCGTGAATATTGATGCATAGATACTTTTCAATTAACGCTTTTGGTATTATCTGACCATAAGCACAAGTCAAAATGATATCAGGTTTAATTTCATCAATGAACTGGTATTCTTCTTTTATCTTAAATGGTTGAAAAACAATAAGATTGTATTCAACTGCTACCTTTTTTACAGGTGTCATTTCAAGTACCTGCTTACGCCCTACTAGTTTATCTGGTTGACTAATAACAGCAGCAACATTGTAACCACTCACTAATAAAAAAGTTAATATCTTTTCAGCAAAATAAGGTGTACCCATAAAGAGTATTTTTTTAGCGTTGTTTTTCATGTTTGTATTATATCATATATTTAAATAAGCTTATTCTAACTTTAATACTGTTAAGTTAATTGCTATAATGTATTAACCAAGGGAGAATGTTTATGAACAAAGACAATTCAATCATGTATGCTGAAATATTGGAACAACCAATAAAAGTAGCCAATTCTTTAGAAGTAAATTTACCAATTATTAAAGCGATAGCTGAAGAAGTCACGAAGAGACAAATAAAAACCGTTGTTTTCGCTGCTCGCGGATCAAGTGAACATGCTTGTCAGGTAGCAAAATATCTATTTGAAACCTATTGTGGAATGATTGCCTCCATTAGCTCACCATCTGTGATAACTCATTATCATGGTAATATCGATCTTAGCAATGCTTTGACGATTGCCGTATCGCAATCAGGTGGTGCTCAAGATGTATTTGAAGTTATGCAAAAAACAGTTGAGCAAGGTGGACTCTGCGTATCGATAACTAATGAACGTGATAGCATCATGGCTAATATCGGTCAATATCGCTTAAATCTTGAGTGTGGTAAAGAAAACAGTATCACCGCTGCTAAATCATATATGTGTCAGTTATCACTTTTAATCGCATTAGCCGCAAATATTAGTCAAGATCATAATCTTTTGTCTTTGATAAGTGAGATTCCAACAATTATCAATAAGTCGATTGTTGCACTTGAACCACAAATTGAAGCATTAGTTAAATACATTCGTAATACTGATAAATTACTGATTATTGCTCGTGGACTATTATATGGTCTTGCGCTTGAAACTGAACTAAAAATCCAAGAAACATGTTACTTGGACGCAAGAACATACGCTTCAAGTGATTACCGCCATGGTCCCGTTGCAACTACTCAACGTTTTGTTCCAGTTATCTTCTTTGTAGGCGATAGTAAAACCAATGAGTGTGTCACAACATTGAATCAAAGATTAAAGTCAGAGTATGATATATTCAGTATTATCGTTACTAATAAAGATAATATTGAAAACGCAGATATTCACATAAAGATCAATCAAGCTTATGATGGCATCAAAGCCGTTATTTCAATAGCTGTTTTCTCACAAATGTTATCTTGTCTACTCTCGATAGCTCGTGGTTATAATCCTGATGCTCCTATTGGAGTTAGTAAACACACGGTTACTAGATAATCTATTTGTTTTGTTGCTTTTTAAAAAGTCGTTTGCTATAATTCATAAGTAACAATAACGGGAGGTAAAGAATGCCTAATATTAAATCGCAGAAAAAACGTTCAATTACCAATATAAAACGTAATGCAGCGGCTAAAGCGCAAAAATCTGAGTTAAAAACTTTGATCAAAAATGTATTAAAAGCTGTTGAAGCAAGCGATAAAGAAGCGGCTGTTTTAGCTTACAATGAGGTCTCAAGCAAACTGGATAAATCAATTACCAGCAACTTGCATCACAAAAACTATGTAAGCCGTCAAAAAGCACGTTTAAGCAAAGCAGTTAATAGCGTTCAATAAAAAATAAAAGGTCAATGACCTTTTTATTTTTGTGCTACATTTGTTTCATAAGCAGCTTTTACAACCGCTTCACTTACTTTTACCACAACTCTTTGATCAAACACTGATGGGATGATGAAATCACTACTCAACTCATTATCACTTACTAAACTTGCTAAAGCATCAACTGCTGCAATTTTCATTGTTTCATTGATAGTCTTTGCCCTACTCATCAATGCCCCTTTAAAAACCCCAGGAAAAGCTAACAAATTATTTATTTGATTTGGAAAATCACTTCGTCCTGTACCAATTACTGCCACATGAGCTGCTTTTGCTACATCAGGCATCACCTCAGGCACTGGATTTGCCATCGCAAAGACAATCGCATTTTCATTCATTAAACTAAGCATATCAACATTTAATATATTACCAGCACTAACACCGATGAAAACATCGGCTTTTTTTAAGGCATGAGTTAATTCACCAGTAAGTTGTTTGTTAGTGCAACGAACTATTACGCTTTGTCTTTTACTTTCGCTTTGAGTATTATCCAAATTTAATATTCCGATCTTATCAACAAATATTAAGTCATTGGCATGCATATTCAATAACATTTCACCTATTGCCATACCAGCCGCACCAGCACCATTGATAATAATCCGACATTTTGTTATATCTTTTTTAACTAATCTTAAGGCATTTTTTAAAGCAGCAGCCACAACTATTGCTGTTCCATGTTGATCATCATGAAAAACTGGAATATCTAAAATTTCTTTCAAACGATCTTCAACTTCGAAACATCTGGGTGCAGCGATATCTTCAAGATTGATACCACCAAAATTCGCGGATAACAAAGAAATCGTATTCACTAACTCGTTTACATCCTTTGTTTTAATACAAAGCGGTATAGCATCAATATTCGCAAATCTTTTAAACAGTAAACATTTACCTTCCATTACCGGCATTGATGCTTCTGGGCCTATATCACCTAAACCAAGTACCGCTGAACCATCGGTTATGACAGCTACCGTATTCCATCTTCTTGTAAGAACAAAGGATGGGAAATGATACAATTTATTTGACAACTAGAAAGAGTACACTAAATGATGAGAA
>CAZKJS010000002.1:0-27919 GCA_964553255.1 uncultured Erysipelotrichaceae bacterium
TATTCTTCTAACCAAATAAAAAAGACTGTTAACTTATTTTGTCAACAGTCTGAAACCGACTTCTTGTCGGTTATTCTTGAATAATCATAATATGATTTGGTAAACATACAATTGGTATTGATGAACCGATAGATACCCATCCAATCTTCTCACAATCGTGATTGGGACAATCAACATCGAACACCCGATATCTTCCATCTTTTACTTCAATGTGCACCTCGCCATAACTTCCTACTAAATCATAAATTGCATCAACATTGATATCAAAAGTTAAGACTACTACGTTGTCATGATAAACATTGGCAATGACCTGATCTTCAACCGGTTTTCTTTTAAAATAAACGAATATTGACATTACTATTGCAATGATCACAATGCCAATTAATACATATAGTTCTTTTTTCTTCATATTTCTCCTAAACTAATTGGATTATAACATACTTGTCAAATTATGATCTTGATATTATCTTTGTGTACAATCTTTATATCTTGATGATCGATTATATAATCCGCTATACAATCAACAATATGTTTTTGAGTATCCTTAATAACCTTACTACCTTTATACATATTAAAATCACCACCACCAACTGCCCGATAATTGTTAAGCGCAACTTGATATAACTTGTCATCATCTAAATCTTCGTTATGATATTTAACTTCTATAACACGATGATTGATTGGATTACTAATCTTTAGTGTATATTCAATACCGTCAAACATGTCATAGTTATAATGCTTAGGTTTTGGTGTTTCAAACTCTGGATTAATCGCTATTTCATTGTCAATAACCGTAAAATATTCAGCACTCTTCTCAAGCGCTTTTCTTAGTTTTTTTCCCGTTAGTTCAATCACTATCAATGTGTTAGGGTAAACATATGATGATAGGATATCACGCATTGTTATTTCTTGTTTAAATCCTGTAACTTTATTGGCTAAACCAATACAAGAAATATCAACACCTGTGGTATATGATTGCACTTGGTTTAAAAATGAGACTAATGGATGCTTATGTAATCGTGCTTGAAACATATCATTTATCAAAAGATTTCCCTCAACCAAACGCCCTAATGGTACATCAAGCCATGATTGGGTAGCTTTTTCCTCTTCGGCGATAAGTTGGTTAACTTGATGATCAATCTCATCTACTGCTTTAATTATCTTTGCCTTTATTCCATCATGTTTTAGATCAACTATCACTAACTCTTTAGCATCGTTTGCACATTGAGTCACGATTGTATTATTAATCTTTGTGACAAAACTACGATGTTGATGTCCAGTAATCAAAAGATCAAGCCCTTCAACTTCTTGACACATAGCATAACCTTGATTTTCACCACTTAAAAGTTCGGTTGGTTTACCTGTTATCATATCTTTTTCAATACCACCATGATAAAGACATACGATATAGTCGACTTTTTCTTTCTTCTGTATTACTTTTATCGTCTCTTTAACGAATTTAAGGCAATTGATGAAACGAAAACCATTTATATGCTCTGGGTGTTCCCAATTAGGTATGAATTGCGTTACACAACCAATCAATGCAATGCGTTTTTTATTTTTGAATGTATGGATAGTATAGCTAGGATTAATAGCTTTTTCATCTTTAAGGATGTTTCCTGTAAGCCACTTCGCACTACTATCACGATAAAATCTTAACATTGCATCACTACCAAAATTAAAATCATGGTTGCCTGTATTTAAATAATCATATTTTAAATAGTTAAAAACTTTCGCCATTGGATTTATCTTATCTTGAGAAAAAAGATAATGGTGGTAAAGCAAAGGGCTTCCTTGTAATGCATCACCATTATCAATGACTAAAGTATTTTCGTTTCTTTCTTTATTAATGATCGTAGCAAGTTTTGCTAGACCTTGAGGCAATTCTTGTTGGTCACTATAACTTAAAGGTGAAATAACACCATGGGTATCAGTAGTGATGATTAAACGACAGTCCATCTTATTCTCCTGTTGCTAATTTGCTTCTGATCTTTGATGAGAAATATTCAAAGAATAATACCACTACAATTAAACCTACTAACATTGCTCCAACTTCTTTCCAACGCATTCCTGATATAGCGAAGATCAAAGAAGCACCAATACCACCAGCACCGACAATACCTAAAATCGATGCTTGTTTAATGTTTACATCAAAACGATAGATTAAAATAGATATAATATTAGAGCTTAATTGTGGTATTATTCCATACCTTATTTTCTGAATAGTATTACATCCCGCAGCATCAAGAGCTTCCATTATGCCACGATCTAAATCTTCGATTGCTTCAATCATGAGTTTTGCCAACATTCCAATTGACGTTACTGACATTGTTAAAACCCCAGCAAACGGTCCTGGACCAGTAACCTTGATAAACATAATGCCATACATAAAAGAAGGAAAAGCTCTTATGATCGAAATTAATAATAAACCACTACGATTTACTAATTTTGGTGTTATCGTTCTTGATGAGATAAACGCTAATGGAAGAGCTAATATCATACCAAAGATGGTACCCAAAAAAGCGATAGCGATTGTTTCAAGCAACATATAAGCTAAGCCATTCTTACTAAGATCAGTTATTAATCGCATTGAAGGTTGAAATATACCCTTCATGATATTTATCGCAATTTGTAAACCTTTTTGATTAACATTACGGATTTCCATCGATTGAATGCCGCCATAGATAATAACTGCCAGAATAATTAAAGATATTATTACTTTAAACCATACTGTTGGTTCGTTTTTTAACTGTTGAGCTACTGTAATTTTTTTTGTACTCATAGACTACACCAACTTCCCACGAAGATAGCGAGACAAAGATTCAATGATTATAACGGCGATAACCAAAACTAATAACATCAATCCCGTATTACCATAAGAACGCCAAGTCAATTGGGTATTTATCAAAACACCAATACCACCAGCACCAACGTATCCTAAAATAGCAGCGCTTCTAACATTCATCTCAAAGTTATAAAGAACCGTTGAATAATAATATCCCTTAACTTGCGGAAAAATTGAGCACCACAAGCTTTTAATACGAGAAGCCCCGGTTGAAGAAATAGCTTCATATGGACCCATTTCTACTGTTTCAATTTGCTCATACATCATCTTTACACAGATAGGTAAAGTAAATATGGCTATTGCAAGCATTCCTGAAAATGCTCCACTACCAAATATCAATGCGATAAGCTTAGCATAAACTAATACCGGTAATGTTCTAAGTAAGCCTAAAGCAGTTCGATTAGCAGTCAATAAATATTTGTTAAGTTTAAACTCAGGATTAGCTGAACAATAAAAACTTAGCGGTAAGGCTATAACAGCCGCAATCAATGTTCCTAAAAGTGACATCATGATCGTTGCGATCATTGGTTTAAGCATCGTTGAGAAAAATCCGAAGTTAGGTGGAAACATATCATTGATCATTTGTACGAAATTCTTACCGTTTCTTAGCCATACTTTAATATCAAGCTTCGTTATTTGCGCACAAATGACCACTAAAATCATTACGATAATCGTAATGTATGGTGTCCAATTAAATTTCTCTTTAACAATCTTGCCGTTTGCTAGTTGAAAAGTATCAGGCAAGAAGATGCTTTTAAATAAATTCAGCATTTTTCTTCTCCTTCAAATCATCCTCTGATAGTTCGCGACCATAAATCTTTTTTAATATATCATTGGTTATTTCATTTACTTTACCATCAAAGACAATTTTACCAGCTTGAATACCAACAATACGTTGTGCATATTTTAATGCTAAGTCAACATGATGAATATTGATGATGATCGTGATATTCATATCTTGATTAATACGTTGAAAATCTTCCATTACAACAGCTGCCATAACTGGATCTAATGATGCGACTGGCTCATCTGCTAGTATGATCTCTGGGTCTTGTGCTAGCGTTCTAGCTAAAGCCACTCTTTGTTGTTGGCCTCCTGAAAGCTGATCAGCTCTTATATATGCTTTTTCAAGAATATCAACTTTATCTAAGGCTTCCAAAGCTTTAATCTTGTCTTGTCTTGAATATAAACCTAGAATCGAACTTATAAGAGACATATCCGCAACTCGTGAAGCCAATACATTTTTTATTACAGTTGTTCTATTAACTAGATTAAAAGATTGAAATACCATTCCAATCTTACGTCTGAATTTACGTAATTGTTTGCCTTCTAACTGTGATACATTAACATCATTCACTAAAAGTTCGCCACTTGTGACGTCTATCATCTTGTTGATCGTTCGGATCAGCGTTGATTTACCAGCACCAGATAATCCGATGATAGCCACAAATTCACCCTGTTTAATTTCCAGGTTTACATCAACAAGCGCTCTTACCCCATTAGGATAAGTTTTACTTACATTATTAAATTTAATCATATTAATCTCCTTAAAAAAAGAGGCGCGTTATAAATTAATAACGCGCCTTCACTAATATATTATTTTGCGAATAAAGCGTTAGCAGCACGAGTTGCATCGTAATCAGAATCACTTCCAACGATGTAACCTTTATGGCTATAAGGAGCAACAGTTGCCAAACCTTCTTCAGTTTGTGCAATTTCAATAAATGCTTCTTGAAGCGCCGTTTTCAATGCTGGTGTTAGTTTTTCTGATGTAGAAGATACAGCGATAGTATCGTTCATGATTGGATCACCAACAGCGATAACTTTAATGTAATCCCATACAGTTCCTTCCATGCCATATGTGTCAGTCCAAATTTCTGGTTTATCAACATCTGATCTAACATCATTATAACCGAAAGTAATTTGACATTGATCACTTACCAATTTCGCTATGTTATCAGTATAACCACCATCAGGGATTATATTAGTAACATCATTAAGTGTTTTGCCAAATCGAGTATGTAACCATAAACTTGGATATACAAAGCTTGCGCCTGATGTAGAACTACCTGAACAGAAAGTAACAGCGTTTAGATCTTCCCATGTCAATTCTGTGCCAGCTTCTACTTTGGCATAAAGAGCTGCGCCCTTTTCACTTTCGATATTGACATAGAACAATGAACGATAGTTAGTAGCTTGTCCAGTGCCATTACCATTTGGTTCTGTTGTGTTGTAATCCATTGGAACATCTGATTCAACTCTCTTGGAGTTTCGAGTAGCGATCAATAATAATTCTGCACCATCACCCGCATAAAGAACGTATGTACTAGCTGGTATAAAACCAATATCAACCGTTCCTGAGCGCATAGCTTCACCAACAGCCGCGTAAGATGTACCTACAGAGATGTCAACTGAACCTACGTCAAAACCTTTTTCAGCCAATTTAGCAGTCAATAACTCTGCCAAAGGTGCTGCAGCAGTAAGAATAACATCGGCATCCTTACTTGGAACAAACTGAATGCTTAGTGATGAAACTTTAACATTACCGGTTGAAGGCGTAGGATCCTTTTTAGTACAACCGAAAACTGATAAAACCATAACTAAACAAACAAATAATGCAAGTAGTTTTTTCATTTATCGTTTTCTCCTTTTCTTTCTAACGACAATATAAT
This sequence comes from uncultured Erysipelotrichaceae bacterium, assembly GCA_964553255.1. Classification (GTDB taxonomy): domain Bacteria; phylum Bacillota_I; class Bacilli_A; order Erysipelotrichales; family Erysipelotrichaceae; genus JAQUCI01. The sequence continues at coordinate 5,518 of CAZKJS010000002.1, forward strand.
TTTAAAGTATTTATACAGACATGTCCATATAAACACTAACCACCAATTTTAGACTTTGTTATCAAAAAAGTTCTCAATCTCAGCTACTTCTTTGATAATTTCAGCTGATAATACTTCCGCTCCTGTTTCAGTTATCAAGACATCATCTTCAATTCTGATTCCTATTGCTTCCTCTTCAATATAAAGCCCCGGTTCAACTGTTATAACCGCATTGATAGGTAACGGATCATCCCGACCAATACCAACATCATGAGTGTCTAAACCAAGAGAATGACTAACTCCATGATAATAGTATCGCCTTACTTCTTCTATTGATTCTGTTTTTATCAAACCAATTCTCATTAACTCTTTTTGAAACACATCCACTGTTATCGCTTGTAGTTGGGCCAATGTTACATTAGGCTTAATTGCTTTAATAACAGCTTTTTGTGCCTTTAATACGATCTCATATATTTCTTTTTGCCTTGGTGAGAATTTCCCACTGATCGGAAATGTTCTTGATATATCTGCACAGTAGTTTTGATAAGTAGCTCCAAGATCAAATAAAACTAACTCATTATCATTCACCAGTTCATCATTTGTAATATAATGCAGAATCGTCGCTCTTTTACCACCAGCCGCAATAGTTGAAAACGCAGATCTTGAATTATTCGCTTTAAGCGCATAATCAAAATGGGCTACAAGCTCATACTCATACATTTTCGGCTTCATATGTCTAAGCATATTCATTATACCAATATTGGTTTTTGTGATAGCTGTTCTAATCGCGTTTATTTCTTCTTCTGATTTAACAACCCTTTGCTTAATGATAAGCGGATAAATATTGTTTATACTTAATAACTTTAGAATGTCATGCTCAGCTATCAAATCTTTACCAAAGTGAATATGTTTACTATCTTCATCATCAATATAAACATTTAATAAATCATGTTGTTTACATAACTCTATTATATATTCCTTAATTTCTTCAAGATATCCAACTTCGCTAATCCCTGCTTTTTCTTTAGCTTCAACTTTATTTATAGTCTTACCAACCCATTTTTCCATTAATGGATCAGCTTCTCTGATGAATAATTTGTATGTTTTTGTATTATCAACTTTAAGCATTAACAAAATAACCTCTTCTTCATCAATGCCAGTTAAATAATAAAAATTGCGATTGACACTAAAAGGATAATTTTCATCAGCGCTCTTTTTTATAGCAACTCCTGATGTTAGTAAAACTATACTTTTATCTTCAATCGCATCTAACAATCTTTCTCTTTTCGCTTGATAATGAACCATAAATTACCTCTATTTCGTTTCAATCAAGACTACCGCTTGCGCCATTACACCTTCTTCACGGCCTATAAACGATAATCCTTCAGCTCTTGTTGCTTTAACATTGATCATAGCTATATCAATCCCTAATGCTTGTGCAATATTAGTACGCATCTGTAAAATATATCCAGCCAGCTTTGGTTTTTCAATAATGACCAAACTATCTATATTAATGATCTGATATCCTTCATTAGCTACTAGTTCAGCAACCTTAGAAAGTATTATCAAGGAAGAAATCCCTTGATACTGTTTATCAGTATCAGGAAAGTGTTTACCAATATCCCCTAATCCCAAAGCGCCAATGAGCGCCTCAGCAATCGCATGACATAATGCATCAGCATCTGAATGTCCCATAAGTCCTAAATGGTATTCAATCCAAACACCACCAATGATCAGTGGTCGGTTCTTTACTAATGGATGAATGTCAGATGATTGACCAATACGTATCATTGATTTACCTCACTTTTATTATAACACTACTTAACTGGTTTTATGCATTTTTAATCATATTTGATATGATATGATTAATTAAAAGAAAGCAGGGTATAACATGAATGATATTGTCATTATAGGTACTACAATCATTGATAGGATCATGACATTAAAAAGTTCATTTAATGAACATGGTTGTAATAAAGTAAATATAACTGAGTTTCATGGTGGCTCAATGCGTAATGTCGCTGAGAATTGCGCACATTTATCGTTCTCAGTTGATTTTATAAGTAAGTTTGGTAATGATCAGTATGCGTTAAATATGATCGATCATTTAAACAAACTCAATGTTAATGTTTATGGACCAACTATTGATCATAATACCCCAATCTTCACAAAGGTTCATGGTGATAAATCGTTGATGTTTGCGACCACAACCCCCGATTTCTATCTAAATATCGAAGATAGCATTCCGGTCGCTGCTTTGAAAAACCATCTTTTTGGAATTACCGATAATTCAGATCCAATGTTTTTATCCTATTTACTAAAACATGGTGTCAACACAAATTGGATAATATCTGCTTGGTTTCCTGAAACAACTTTTTTCAATATGATAACTGGTGTTGTCTTAAATAGACATGAGTTTAAATCTCATTTTGGTGATGTTGATATCGCTAAACAACTGCTTTCTTTACATGGTCAAGGCTTGAAATGGATTGTTGTTACCCTTGATGATGAAGGATGTGTTTATTGTTATGATAATAAAGTTGTTTGGATAAACACTGAAAAGAAAAAAGGTCATCCCCTAGGTTGTGGAGATGCCTTTATTAGTGGTCTAGTTTTCGGTCTATCACAAGACTGGCCGTTTAGTATCGCAATAAAATTCGCCAATCATCTAGCTCAACAAACATTGAATACGATAGGTCCTGTTTCTTCAAATTTGGCTTTGATCAAAGATAGCTTTGATCATAGTTTATGAAACTGTTCAACATCAACAACAAATATCGTCGCACCACCTACTTGCACTTCGACTGGGAAGGAAGAAAAACGCCCAACATCATATGATGCGGTTGATGGTACCATTTCAATGCGACGCTTGCCTTCATTGCCAATTACTTCGATCGCATGTTCAACTTTATCATCATCGCAACCTACAATGATCGTTGCGTTACCTGCTCTTAAAAAACCTCCAGTGGTCGCTAGTTTTGTTGCTGAATAATTCTCTTTTGTAAGAGCCGCAATAACATTTGAACTATCATCATTTGATACGATAGCGAATATTAATTTCATATTATATCCTCCTTTATTTTATTTTATCATATTTATTGATTTAAATTGATTTTTCACTATTATTTCAAACATTGAACAAGAAATGCATGATATCGCCATCTTTAACGACATATTCTTTACCTTCTAGACGCATTTTCCCAGCTTGTTTGATAGCTGTCTCACTACGATATACTATTAAATCTTCATAGCTATATGTTTCTGCTCTTATAAACCCGCGTTGAAAATCACTATGGATTATACCAGCACACTCTGGTGCTACCATACCATCTTTGAATGTCCACGCTCTAACTTCTGGTTCTCCAGCTGTAAAGAAGGTCTTTAATCCTAATATTTGATAAGCTGACTTAATAACTTGATCTAACCCGCTTTCTTTGATACCTAAATCTTGTAAGAAAATTTTTCTATCATCTTTACTTAAGCTTGATAATTCCATCTCAATTTGAGCACAAATAGGAATGATCTCACTTTTTTCATTTTGTGCATACTCCATAACTCTTTGATAGTGCTTGTTAGTACTTGGATCGCCAATCATGTCCTCGCTCATATTGGCGATATAGATAATTGGTTTACTTGTTAATAACTGAAAGGTAGACAGTATTTTCTCTTCGTTTTTATTTAACTCAAGACTTCGCGTTGGTTTACCTGCTTCAAGAGCTGTTTTTACTTTTAATAAAACATTGTACTCAACTTGTGCTTCTTTATCTTTTGCTTGTGCTTTACGTTCTACTTTTGCAATACGATTTTCAATGCTTTGTAAATCGGCCATTATTAGTTCAAGATTGATGATCTCAATGTCTCTTATAGGATCAACACTACCTTCAACATGGGTAATATTATCATCATCAAAACACCTTACTACCTCACAAATAGCATCCGTTTGCCGGATATGAGAAAGAAACTGATTACCTAAACCTTCGCCTTTACTAGCGCCTTTAACTAAGCCAGCTATATCAGTGAACTCAAATGTTGTATATATCGTTTTTCTTGGTTTAAAGATAGCTGTTATATCTTCAATACGATAATCAGGCACTTCAACCACTCCGACATTTGGTTGTATAGTCGCAAACGGATAGTTTGCGGCTTCAACTTGTGATTGTGTTATCGCATTAAATAAAGTCGATTTCCCTACATTAGGTAAACCGACTATCCCTGCAGTTAATCCCATTTTTATACCTCGTCAGTTGCTCGAGCAACGATTTTCTTTAATCTTTTTTCAAAATCAGGTCTTTCAAACATAATAATAGCGCCACATCCAAGACACTTCACTTTAATATCAACCCCCACCCTTGTTATTTGCCATTGTTTTGATTTATGACAAGGATGTTCTTTTTTTAACTCAACAATATCATTTAATTTATATTCCATGATGTTTCTCCCTCATATAGTATGCTTTGAGTGTGTTAGATAATAACATTGTTATTGTCATTGGTCCAACTCCTTTTGGCATTGGTGTGATAAAAGACGCAACGTCTTTAACATCATCAAAATCTACATCACCATGTAGCTTGTTGTCAATACCTTTACTGGTACCAACATCAATAACAACAGCGTTGGCTTTAACATATTCTCTTGTTATTAGTTGTGGTTTACCAACTGCAACTACCAATAGATCTGCTTGTTTACATATTTGCTTTAAATCTTTTGTATATGAGTGGCAGATTGTAACTGTCGCATTAGCTTGTTGTAATAACATCGCAATTGGCATACCAACTAGATTGCTACGACCAACTACAACAGCATGTTTCCCACTAAGATCATAATTTATTGACTTGATTAATGCCATAACACCAAGAGGTGTACAAGGTAAAAGCGCAGCTTGTTTTAATTGAGCCCTACCAACATTTAGTGGATGTAGTCCATCTACATCTTTACTTACAGCGATCTTGTTTATCACAACATTGCTATCTAAGTGTTTAGGTAATGGTAGTTGCACTAAAATGCCATCTACAGTATTATCGTTATTTAATCTTTCAATTATGCTTAATAGCTCAATTTCCTTAGTATTTTCAGTAAGTTTTATTACCTCACTTAACATTCCAATTTCCTGACAAGCCTTTTCTTTATTTTTAACATACACTGCACTAGCAGGATCACTTCCAACCAAAATAACTACCAGTTTTGGAATTCTTTTGCTAGCTTGTTTTAATCTATTTATCTCTTCTTTAAATGTTGACTTGTACTCTTCGGCGAGTTGATTACCCCACAGTATTTCTGCCATTTTTCGCTCCTATAACTCAGCACTATCTAAGATGATCGTGACTGGTCCATCATTTACTAACTCTATTTTCATATCGGCCTGAAATACACCAGTGATTACTCTTTGATCAAGATTTCGTAAGCAATCATTAAAATGATCATATAAGCTCGTTGCTTGCTCTGGTTTCATTGCTAGTTCAAAACCAGGTCTTCTTCCTTTTTTACAGTCAGCGTATAACGTAAACTGTGAAATTGAAAGTATTGATCCATTGATATCAGCTAAACATTTATTTAGTTTGCCTGCTTCATCTTCAAATATGCGTAGTCCAGATACTTTATTTGCTAGTTTCTCACAAGTTTCTCTATTGTCACTATGGGTAAAACCAATCAATAAAACAAACCCATTATCAATTGTACCATATACTTTATCATCAATCTTAACTGCAGCATATCTTACTCTTTGAATTACTATTTTCATGTCTACCTCTTTCTTTATTTTACTATGTTTTAATAAATGATAAAATAGTAAAGGGTACCTATTTTGAAACAACCTTTAGCATTTAGATTACGACCAGAAAACTTAGATGAGATCATTGGTCAAAAACACCTAGTAGGTAAAGACAAAATACTAAGAAGATGCGTTGAAGAGAAAACTATTTTTTCAATGATTTTTTTTGGTCCTCCAGGAACTGGAAAAACCACTCTAGCAATGGTTTTAGCTAAAGAACTCGGTTTACCTTTTAGAATGTTTAACGCTGTTACCGGAAATAAAAAAGAACTAGATCAAATATTTTTAGAAGCTAAGCTTGCCGGACAATTAATGATGATCGTTGAAGAAATACATCGCTTAAATAAAGACAAACAGGATTTACTATTACCTTATGTGGAAAACGGTGAGATAACTCTAATTGGTACTACTACTTCTAATCCTTATTTCGCGATAAATCCCGCAATTAGATCACGTTGTCATTTACTTGAACTTTATCCATTAACAGAAGAAGATATTACAAACGCTCTTGATAGAGCTGTAAATCATCCACAATGGTATCAAAAAACAACTATCCAGCAAGCCGCTAAGCAACAACTGGCCCGTTACGCTAATGGTGATTTAAGATATGCCCTTAATGTGCTTGAAATAAGTGCATTGAGTGTTAAAGACCAAGAAATAACAATAGATGTCATTATGCAGCATCTCCCTATCAAAAACTTAGCGTTTGATAGTGATGGTGATGGTTATTATGATGCTTTAAGTGCAATGCAAAAATCAATCAGAGGCAGTGATGTTGATGCCGCTTTATATTATTTAGCACAACTTATTCTAGCTCAAGATATGGATGCGATTGAAAGACGCTTATTAGCAACTGCTTATGAAGATATTGGATTAGCTAATCCCGCTGCAGTTAGTCGTACTATCAATGCAATTGATGCCGCAAAACGTATTGGCTTTCCAGAAGCTGTATTACCCTTAGGAGTTGCAATTATTGATCTAGCATTATCACCTAAATCAAAATCTGCTTGTACCGCTATCAATGCCGCTATCAGTGAAGTTAAAGAGCACCCTTTACCAACACCACGATTTCTACGTTTGACTCCGGTCGGTATGGCTGACAAAGACAAATATCCATATGATCGACCTGATCTTTGGCATTTGATTCAATATTTACCAAACGACATTAAGGATATACAGTTCTATCAACCAAACGAAAACAGCAGTTATGAAAAAACACTTGCGAATAATTTAAAAAAATTAAAACAATATCAGCGAAGTACTGAATTAGCCAAACTCAAAAAAAAGATCATTGACTAGTTACTGAACTAGTTACCATGATCTTTTTCTTTTTTCTTTTATTATCTAGTATTCCTTGTTTATAGAAGTAAAGTCCAAAATCCAACACTAATAATATGGCAATGATCGCAAAGATTAAACTTATCATAATTTCATAACTTGCGACATTTTGGATCAAAAGGCGACAAGGCATAAACAACATCGAGAAAAATGGCACAAAAGAAAGATAATATCCCATTCCTTCACTCATATGATACGGTGTGTTAATTGATATAGCGAAGTAATAGATAACCAATAGAATCAAGTAACAAGGTGCTTGAATGTTGCTAGATTCTTCAATGTTATTGACGAAACTTGATACGATAACCATTATCATTTGTAATAGAAGGATCCCAAATATTAAAAACACCAAGGACAGCGCAAACGCAATCAAAACCGTACTGTCGATATTTAAATAAAGTAAAAGATCTTTAAATCCAAGCAAAGGTTCATTAATCAATCCTAATTTATGCGCAAAAACTGTTAAGCCAGAACCATCGTCATAACTAAGTCTAATAACTATCCATCCCATTATTATTACCCCGGTAATCAACGTTTGAATCATTATAGTTAACCAACCAATTAGCATTTTACTGATAAAATGGGTTTTAGCAGTAACTGATGTCAAAATCAACTCTAAGATCTTACTTGTTTTCTCATAAACAACCTCATTGGCAATCATGCTACTATAGCTTAACATCATGAAATATATTGTAGTTATGACCACAAAAATTAAGTTTTGTTTAGTTGCATCTATAAAATCATCTGCTTTTGTTTTATTGGTTAAATTAAACGAAGTTAAACTTTCACTTAGCGTTATTAACTCACTATCAATAAATAACCGTGCGTGCTCTTGTGTGTAATTATGTATCAACTGAAATATCTTTTGAGTATTGTCGATACTCATTGGATATATTGATTCAACAACCCATTCTATGCCCTCATTTTTAAGGATATATGTATTGTTATCAATTTCTTGATTTTGATATAGTTTAAGTTCAATCTTCTCAGTATTCCTGAATAGTTCTTTTTTATCATATAGATTCTCATCGATATATACCACTAAAGGTTCAAACATATTAGGATTAATCATTAGCAGTGCTTTATCCACAAACAATCCTATACCTATCAATATTATCAACAAGATATTTAGGATTATCACCGCTTTATTATTAAAGCGCCGTTTTAAAGAGAAAGCGATTAAATGTTTCATTGTAACCCTCCGCTACTAACTATATCGGCAATTGTAGGTAACTCCAGTTTCAAAGAGATAATTTGATCTTCTTTTAGTAATTTACGCATTATTTTTTTAGCTTTTACATTATTTAACATGATTAACCGCGTAACATTACCTTGCTCAATTTGAGCTAAAACCCCTTCTTCAAGACTATAGTCTTTTTTAATCATTTCATTTATCGTAACGTATCTTAGTTCACTTTTTAGTTTCATTTCATTGATAGATCCATAGTATCTAACTTCTTGTTTATCAAGTATTATTATGTTCTCACAAAACTCTTCTATATACTCGTATTGATGTGACGATATCAAAATTGATCTTCCTTCATTTCTTAGTTCAGTTATTAAATCTTTCATTATCTTTATATTTGTTATGTCTAAACCTGTTAATGGTTCATCTAGAATAATAATCTTTGGTTGGTGAATAAGAGCACATACTAACTGAACTTTTTGTTGATTACCTTTTGATAGTTCTTTTATACGACGATCTTTGTATTGTGCTATATCTAAACGTTCTAACCAATATACGATTTCTTTATCAATCGTTTGTTTTTCCATTTGTTTTAAACTAGCCAAAAATCTTAATTGTTCAATCACTCTTAGATCTTTATATACACTCTTGTCTTCTGGTAAATACCCAAACAGTTTAGTGTTTAAACCAATTATCGATTGCTTGTTATATGTTATTTTCCCATCATCAGGTATCAATAATCCTAACAATAAACGAAAGGTAGTTGTTTTACCGCTGCCATTGGTACCAACCACCCCTAATATTTCACTTGATGATAATGTAAATGATAAGTCTTTTATTCCTTTGTTAGCTCCGTAGTATTTTGTAAGATTATTTACCTCTAGCATTTGATCACCCATGTTAGTATTGGATTAAAAAAAGAAGATTCCTAAATCTTCTTTTTGTTCATTATGTTTCTAATTACATAAAAGGCACACATCAACCCTGCTGCATTAGGTACAAAAGCAGAACTCCCTGGTGGTGTCCTATTATTTTTTAGATCTTCATTGTCTGGCTCTCTTATTACTGATAATGGTTGCTCAAGTGAAAACACAACATCTATTGGATAATCAATATTACGCTTTCGTGCTTGTAACCGCATGGCTTTGGCTAAAGGATCAGTATCGGTTTTGCTTAGTTTTGTATAAATCAAACGTGATGGATCCATACGATTACCCATCCCTAAACTACTTATTATTGGTATCTTTTCACTATGGCAATGTGCTATCAGATCAAGCTTATTGCTAATGGTATCGATAGCGTCAATTACATAGTCAACATCCCAATCAATTGCCGTTATCGTTTCATTTGATAGGAAAAGTTGATATGTCACAACCTCACATTTGGGGTTGATAGTCTTAATTCTGGCACTCATGACATCTACTTTTGCTATACCAATAGTTTCATGGTTGGCATGAACTTGACGGTTAATATTAGTTATTTGCACACAATCGTTATCGATCATTATAATTTTTTTAATACCACTCCGCACTAACGCTTCACAAGCCATTGCCCCCACACCACCAATGCCAACAACCATAACGGTTGCTTGTTTTATATTATTAAGTTGTTCATCATTAAGTATTAAACTTAAACGTGTAAACTCATCCATTATGCAACCATTCCTTTACTTCTTTGTGGATGTTACTCATAAAAGTATCATCATTGATATCAAACCATTTTACTGGCAACTGATTATTAAACCATGTATATTGTCTTTTCGCAAACTGTCTTGTGTGAAGTTTGATATTATTAACGATTACTTCTTTAGCAACGCTATTTTGATAGTAATCACGCCACTCACGATACCCTATTGCTTGTAATGCTTGGTAATTGAATATTACAGGATCATTTTGATAAAGTTCGTCAACTTCTTCAAAAAGACCTTCTTTGATCATTTCATCAATTCTGCACTCAATCCGCTTGTATAATATATCACGTTGACAAGTTAAACCTATCAAAAGACAATCATAGATTGGTTCTTTAATTTGTTTAGCCAATACATCGCTACGCTTATTACCACTCATTGCCATTTGTAAAGCTCGCAATAAACGCTTACGATTATTAACATGAATATCTTTAGCTGTTTGTGGATCAATATTGGTTAATTTGAACATAAGTTGTTCATTGGTTAAACTTTCAAGCTTGAAATCTATTTTCTCTTCTTCGATAAATTGATAATCATATAAAGCTGCTTTTATATATAATCCTGTTCCACCAACGATAATTGGTAACTTTGCGTTTTTGCTTAACTTAGATATTATCTTTCGACTTTCTTTTTGAAATGCAGCCACATGATAATTTTCACTGATATCTTTGGTGTCAATCAAATGATGAACTACCATTTTTTGTTGGTCTTTACTAACTTTCGCACTTCCAATATTTAGTTGTCGGTATACTTGTATTGAATCGCCACTAATGATCTCACCATTATATTGTTGCGCTAAACTTATCCCGACTTGACTTTTGCCTACCGCTGTTGGTCCAATCACCACTAATACTTTTATCATCTTAAGAACTCTTTCTTTAGTTGGGTATCACTTAAGTGAATAAATGTTGGTCTACCATGAGGGCAATTAAACGGATTATCACATTTTTGTAAATTAATTATCACTTCTTTCATTTCTGACATGCTCAAATGATGATTGAATTTTATCGAAACATGACAAGCTAAAGAAGCTAACGCAGCTTTTCTTATTGACAGTAAGCTAACATCTTGGCTTTGTTGATAATGATCGATCATATCTTGAATAAAGGTGGCAACATCAACATCACTCATCCACAAGGGAATATTACGACATAAAATACTATCAGAGCCAAAACGTTCAATCTTAACATTTATCTTTGCAAGCATTTCAGCAATCACATCAAAGTCAGTTTGTATGAAACTACCAACTTCAATAACTAAAGGGATAAGTAACGTTTGAAATTCAACTTTCTCTTCACTTAACATTCTTTGATAGCGTTCGTAGTTATATCTTTCTTGTGCTGCGTGTTGATCGATCACATATAAACCATCTACTCCTTCTGCTAGTATGTAGTTACCATGTAATTGACCAATAACACTCATTATTGGAAACTGATTACTTTTACTATTTATTACTTTTATCTTTTCTTCTATCGGTATTTCTTCATATATTGATTCTGGTTCAGCAATCATTGTAACTTCTTGTTGGTTTAGTGGTTTAATAAGATCATCTAAATTGAAATTGGTGAATTCAATTTTTGTATTGTACGCTTGGGGTACTATTTTTTTTATGTTTGGAGCTCTCATATTATCGTTTAAGGAACTGTAAAGACTCTTTCTGATCAAATCTTCAAGTTGTTGTTCTTTTGATAATCTTACTTCCCATTTGCTTGGATGTACGTTAACATCAACAAGTTTTGCATCCATTTTAATATCTAAAACAACAATCGGATAGCGATCATCTGGAATATAATCTCTAAACGCCTCCATAACAACTTTTTGTAAGCGATAAGATTTTATCATTCGAGAATTAACAAAGATGTTAATATAGTTCTTTGTCGCTCTATTTATTGAGGGTAATACATACATACCGTTAAGTTCATAGTCATAATCTTTAGCAGCTATCTTAACTGTATTCCGTGCTACTTCAATCCCATAAACCATTGCCATAACTTCTTGCAAATCATTTTTACCATTTGATCTAAACAACTCTTTGTCATCACTGGTATAAATAAAAGCAATGTCTGGTCGACTCAAAGCGAACTTCTCAATATTTGATGTAATAATAGAAGCTTCGTATTGCCTGCTCTTTAAGTGTTTTAAACGAGCAGGTGTTTTTTGAAATATGTGTTCAACTGTTATCTGGGTTCCTTCAGGACAATATTGTGGTTTTACAGCTATGATTTGACCAAACTCAATCATAACATTGGTTGCTTCAGTACGATCGTTTGTCATCAATGTAACTTTACTTACTGAGGCGATTGAAGGTAATGCTTCACCGCGAAATCCCATTGTATTAATAGCCCACAAATCAGCATCCGCTTTTATCTTGCTTGTCGCATGTCTTTCAAACGCCATTACAGCATCACTACTATCCATCCCTAAACCATCATCAATTACTTGAATAAGTGAAATACCACCATCTTTGATGTTTATTTCAATTCGTTTTGCATCTGCATCAATCGCATTCTCTACCAACTCTTTGACTATTCCTGCTGGTCGCTCAATAACCTCTCCAGCGGCTATCATATTAGTCAAGTGTTGGTTAAGCCGTTCTATCTTTCCCATCATTGACCTCTTTTCTTTATTTCTTTTTGTAGATCATCAATCATTTGAAGCGCAGCCAAAGGTGTTAGTTCGTTAATATCTACCATTTCAATCTTCTCTTTTATCGCATCAAATCGGTTTTCCGTTTTTACCATATCAACAACCGCAAAAGATTGTTGTGCGACTCTCTTCTTACTTTCAAGTTCATTTAGTAATTCTCTGGCTCTTTTAATGACTACTTCTGGTAGTTTAGCTAAACGCGCAACATTTATACCATAAGAACGATCGACTTTCCCTTTCTTCACATGATATAAGAAAGTAACATGATCATTTTCTTCATATACTTCTACATGATAATTATATACCGTGTTTATTGTATCTTCCAATTGAGTAAGCTCATGATAATGGGTAGAGAAAATCGTTTTTGCTTTAACAATTGTAGCAATATACTCTATCATAGCTTGTGCTAAAGCCATGCCATCATAAGTTGAGGTTCCACGACCTATTTCATCAAATAGTATCAGTGATGAGGCAGTGGCGTTTTGAAGCGCGTTATTAGCTTCTATCATTTCAACCATAAACGTTGATTGACCGCTTAAAATATCATCACTGGCTCCTATGCGTGTAAATATCTTATCGAAAATAGGTAGTATTGCTTTTTGAGCCGGTATATACATACCAACTTGTGCCATAATAACCAATAATGCAACTTGACGAATATAGGTGCTTTTACCACCCATATTTGGCCCTGTCAACAATATTATTTGTTGTTTATCATCAAATGTTATATCGTTTGGAACATACTTATGATCCGTTAAGATCTTATCCATAACCGCATGGCGTCCCTTTTTAATAATCATACTATTATCTTTTGAGAATAAGGGACAAATGTAATCAACGCTACTGCTTGTTTCTGCTAATGCACATAACACATCCAATGTAGCTACCATATCAGCTATTTTTTGTAATCTAGGTAGGTAATCCTTAATGTATATTAAGATTTGGTCAAACAGTTCTAATTCTAATCTTAAAGCTCTTTCTTCACTATGAAGAATAGCATCTTCTTTTTCCTTTAGTTCGGTTGATATAAATCTTTCAGCATTAGTTAGCGTTTGCTTCTTAATATAACCATCCGTTTCTTTGATTATATTCATATTGGCTTTCGTTACCTCAAAGTAGTATCCAAACACTCTATTGTAGCCAACCTTTAGGTTTTTGATTCCAGTTTTTTCTCTTTCTTTAGCTTCAAGTTCTAGTATCCATTGTTTGCTTTCTTTCTGTAGCTTACGATATCCATCAAGCTTACTATCATAACCTTCTGTAAAGATTCCCCCGTCTTTGATAATCACCGGTGCGTTTTCACTAATTGCATTATTGAGTTTTAGACTTAGTTCAGCACAAACATCAATTTTTTGAAACTCACGATATGTTGAAATTTTATTTATGGCAGTAATTATGCTTGGTATTTCATTCAATGAACGCGCCAATCTTAAACAATCAATTGGATTAGCACTTTTCAATGCCACCTTCGCAATTAATCGGTCAATATCATAAATATTAGCTAATTGTTTTCTCAAATCGTGACGAACGATAAAATCTTTTACTAGAAATGTAATTGCTTCTTGTCTTTTAATTATCTGCTCAAGATTAGTCAACGGTTTTTCAAGCCACTTCTTTAGTAAACGACTTCCCATCGCCGTTTTACATTTATCTAAGAAAGTCCACAATGTCTCATTTTTGCTATTGTTACGATAATTAGTTATTATTTCTAAATTTTGTTGTGTTGCATAATCCATCTCCAAATACTGATCATCATTATCAAGCTCTACTTTTCTTAAATGATCAAGCATTTTTCTTTGGGTAATCATTAAGTAATTCAATAACAAACCAAAGGCATCGCGATAGTATTGTTCTACAACGTGATCACATAGTGGTAAATATGAATCAAGCACTAATGTTTGCTCACAATATGAGATGGTTACACAACCCATTTCACGAACTGCTAGTATGAATCTTTGATCAAAGTTTTCGTTTATAACAATCTCTTTTATATTATTTTTAAGGATTTGTTGTTGTAACGATAACGTGTTGCGCTTGATCGTTTTAATAGTTGTTTCGCCAGTAGCCATTTCACAAGTAGCTAATGCTAAACCATATTTAAAGTCGATAATAGCTGAAAGATAGACACTGTTTTTATCATCTTGTAGTTCATCCATTATTGTTCCTGGAGTAATGATTCTTACTACATCTCTTTTTACGATTCCTTTTACATCCTTAGCATCTTCAAGTTGCTCAACGATTGCCACTTTATAACCTTTTTGAACCAATCTTTGAATATAGCCATTTACAGCATGATGAGGAACACCACACATTGGTACTCTATCTTCAACACCAGCTGCTCTTCCAGTAAGAACTAAATCTAACTCATTAGAAGCAATTTTCGCATCATCAAAAAACATCTCATAAAAATCACCAAGGCGATAGAAAACTAAAGCATCTTGATAGTCTTTTTTAATACTAATATAGTGTTGCATCATTGGTGAGTATTTGATCATAAAACACCTCTGCATATAATTATAACAAAAAAGAAGCGAACTACTTCGCTTCTTTGATCATTTTGTTTACTTCATCTACCAATAGATAACTTATAGCCCCATAACTTATATCGAAAGTTGTTCTGGTCTCAACAACTTTGCTTGCACCTTGTTGTTTCATTAAGTTAAAATTCAGTAAAGACGAATCTTCAACTTGTAAGATAACTTTGGTTGGTGTCGAGTAGATTTTTTTAATATTTTCCAAGCCACCGATTGCCAAAACAAAATTAGTGATGTGTTTGTTTTTAACCCCTGTATTTAAAATATCAAGACATGCTTTTTTGTAATAATATCTTGTTACTAAGTAATACACAATAAAAGTAATGATCCCCACAACAACCAACGTTAATAGTGGTATATAGAAAGCATCGTCGCGTACATGAACTAGAAGATCAAATATCGATCCTGGTGTTGCGGTTATAACAGAGCCACTATAAGCATAGCCAATTGATACATTAAGCGCCTTAAGCAAAGCAAATAATACTCCCGTATAGAAAATATGAAAAACAAACAAAAGTGGTGTCATTATCAGCAAATATAGTTCAATTGGTAAAATAGAACCACTAATCAAGGATAAGATTATTGCTAATACTAGAAATAAAGTGTATTTCTTCTTTTCCATCTTGTCGGTAAAAGTTGAAAAGGTACCAATAAGTAATGCTGGTATTGCGAAAATATTCAAAACGAAGTAAGGAGTAATCAAACGCCCAAAACCAGTACTATAAACTCCAGCCAGTTTTTGTGCTGTCCAAATACTTACATCACCAAGATAGTTGATATTATTACCAATCCACGAACCACCAAACTCTCCAAACCAGAAAAGTTCTCTTATGATACTTCCAGTTCCAGTAACCGCCATGAGTCGATCCATTATGCCATAAATAAACAAGTTCATTGGATTAGTAATGTCACTTGCGATCATACGGAAAATATAATAAAGAATGTTTATAACAAATGGCCAAACTAAAGCAGTTGCAACACCCATGATAAAGGTAAATAAACAAGTTAAAAACAACGCCCAAGCATCACGATTAACGAAAGCAAAATACCCATAAGTACTTCTTCTTCGTGAAGTACGGTAAGTAAATCGTGTAATAAAACTAACCACAAATACTGCTAAAATACCTGTGATCAATGGATAACGCATACCTGAACCACTCAATGTTAAGCGACTAGCGTCAACAGCAATACCCATAACTGAAGAAAAGACTACTGATGGTAGTTTATTACTAGCAAAAAACATCGTCGTTACATGGAAGATAAAATAACCTATGACCCCTACAAATACAGGTGTTGAATCTTCATATTTTTTAGAGAGAAACTTTATCAATACTAAAAACGGTATGTTATTTATAATGAAACCACACATGTATCTTATAATCTCTGCCGCTCTAATGATAAAAGGGTTATTTAAACTGATTATTGTTTGAAAGTTACTATTCAATATTAATCCACTTAAGCCCATTAAAACACTTGCGGTAAATATTGTTAATAATGGAAAGAATAAAACATCGTAATAAGATTGCCATCTACGCATAAAACACCTCGTTTGTGTTTATATGATAGCACTAATCATCATGTGATTCAATTAATGACATGACCACAAATTTCATAACTAACTTTATCATTTATGATACAATGAATAAAATAAAGAGGATCAAGATGCAGAAACAACTAAGTGCTGTTAAAAAATCGTTCGCATTAGATAAAACATTATTGTTTGTTTTATTGTTATTGTTTGCTTTTAATCTTTTGGCTGTTTATTCCTCTATCCCTTTAACTGTTGGCAGTAATATGACAATCTTATATAAACAAGCTGTTTGGATTTTATTGGGATTAGGATTTTTAGTCTTTTTATTAGTTTTCGGTATTGATCGATTATTTACCGGCGCAACCGTATTTTATTGGATTCTTTTATTTCTGTTGTGTCTTCTTATACTTGATAAATATGTTGATCTACCATTGATCAGACCAGTATCTGGAACACGAGCATGGATTCATTTTGGTAGTTTAGCGAGTATCCAACCAAGTGAATTTATGAAAATTATATTGATAATTCAAGTCGCAAATATTGTTGATAATCACAATAATAATAAAATTGATGATTCTGTTTTTAGTGATATTAAGCTTTTTATAAAAGTCTTAGCCTATGCTGTACCACCACTATTATTGATAATTGCTCAACCCGATACTGGACTACCCTTGATCATTGTAATAAGTCTATCAGTTTTAGTCATGGTTTCAGGAATTAGAAGATTCTGGATATGGATTTATCTATTTGTCGTTGTAGCTGGATTTTCTATTGTTATTTATTTGTTTTATGAAAATCCTAGCCTTTTAGCTCGTATCCTTGGTGATTCGTATAAGTTGAATCGTTTTTATGGCTGGCTTCAAACCGAAAGTTATATTTCAAGCTACGGTAATCAGCTATATCAAGCATTACTTGGAATTGGTTCAGCTGGATGGACAGGTCATGGCTTTCAGGCAACACTGGTTTATTTTGCTGAACCGCAAAACGATTTTATCTTTGCGGTTATAGGTAAGAATTTTGGTTTTATTGGTTCTGCTGTGGTGATCATTGTTAACGCTGTTTTTGATCTTAAGCTTTTATCCATCGCTATGAAGTTTGAAAAACAAAGAGAAAAGCTTATGGTAATTGGTCTTTTAGGAATGCTTGTTTTCCAACAAGTTGAAAATATGGGAATGATAACTGGTCTTCTACCAATAACGGGAATAACCCTACCTTTCATTTCATCTGGTGGTTCAAGTCTATTATCATATATGATACCTTTGGCTATCATTTTCCAAATGAGTAGTGAAAATATACTACGTAACGTCAGATAAAATGAATGTAAACTACGAAGTTGAATACAAGACTATGATTGATCAAACATCGTTTAATCAATTGATTGCATCTTTCGATACTGTTAAGGTTGAACAGGTCAATAGTTACTTTGACACCATTGATCATGAGTTATTGAATGCAAAGATTATCATTCGGATTAGAAAAAACAATAATTCTTGTTTATGGACAATGAAAGTTACCGATCACACTGGTGTGATAGAGTACGAAGAGCCAGTAATTGGTGGCACCATAGAAGCATTTGATAACACCAATATCAAATCTATCCTAAATCACTATCAAATTGACATTAACAATTTAATATTGATTGGGCAGTTAAAAACCATCAGATACTTACATAAGACTAAAGATTATGAACTTTGTTTTGATGATAATTATTATCTTACTGAACACGACTACGAACTAGAATATGAAGTAAAAAGTGATCATCTTGATCACTTTGCAAATTTCATCAGTATTTTGAATCGTTTTAATATAAAATATCAACCTTCTATTCCAAAGGCTCTTCGTCTATTTCATCACCAAAAAGCAACAAGTAGTTAGTATCACTCATGTGGAAAAGTTCAAGATAGTCTTTCGCAAGCTCATTTTCTATAACAGCCGCGATATCTATCACATAATTAGGTAATTTTTGCTTGATCATACTTTCAAGTAAAGTAATATGTCCAATCAATAACTGAATCTTTACGACCATGTCTTTTAAGGAAGATACTAAAGGAATAAAGACTTTTATTGCATTTTTCTCTACAATAACGATCGTATTGTGTTCAGCTTTTATCATTTCTGCATTTAACTCTTGTTTATTAAAATTTAATAGTAATGACTGACATACTTTATATGCCCTTTTCTTTTCTGTTTCACTATAAATATTCCCCAATTTACCAATCGCCTCTGAAACAATGTGTTTGCAATAATCATTCTCAAATGCCTGTACCCCAATATCTTGATCGTTAATAATTGCTGACCAACGATCAACTCCTACTTCTTTAGCTTTTGCTAGTATTTTAGCTGTTGCCATTGAGTCGTCTTTGTCTAAGTAAAAATAGCTTTCAATCATTTTTGATATCTTTACACCAATCTCGCTTAGATATATAGGTGCTTGAAAATAAACGATGTCAACTAAGTACAGGCAACTTAAGGTTTTTGGCATCTTTTTGTTTTTACTTACTTTTATTATGGCTTCGTATAATTCTTGTTGTTGATCATAGCCGTTTTGATGATTATATATTTTCCACATTTGACTAAATGACAAAGCGTGGCTTTTTTGGAATCTTCCATATCCCACTACCCCTTTTTCTTTAGTAATTCCTCGTTCAGTGCCTTTTGCTAAGAAAAATAAAAGGTCTCCGGATCTAAAATCACTAATGCGACGACTTGTAGTTGGACGCCAAAAATTCATCGCTTTACTTCCATTTAAGCGATGATACTCTATCATGTTACGATCTGTAAGATAGACGATTGAAGCCATTTATCATCCTCTATTATTAATTGGATAAAATTCTTGTGTTGTTAAGTAAATTATACCATAAAAAAACAAGCATGTTTATGATGCTTGTTTAAAATAACCCGTAAGTATTACCTTTTTCATCAACACCCATTAATAACGCTGCCGGTTTTTTAGGCAATCCCGGCATTGTCATGACACTTCCGGTTAATACAACAATGAATCCAGCTCCAGCTGATATCCTAAGTTCTTTAACTGTAATGTCAAAATTACTAGGACGTCCAACAATTTTAGCGTTGTCAGTAAGAGAGTTAGGGGTTTTAGCCATACAGATAGGTAGCTTATCCCAATTATTTGCTTTAAACGCTTCTAATTGCTCTTGTGCTTCTTTGGTGAATACAACACCTCTTGCACCATAGGCTTTTATGGCAATATTATTTATCTTATTTTCAATTGTGTCTTCTATATCATAGAGATAATTTAACTCGCTGTCCTTCTCACACAATCTTACAACCTCTTGTGCTAAATCAATTACTCCCTTACCACCTTTGGCCCATCCATTATTTATCACAAAAGGATATTCGTTTGTAGAACACCAATCTTTTAATATCTTAATTTCTTTGTTTGTATCAGCCGTGAACTCATTTAATGATATTACAAAAGGCAGATTAAATGTTTCGATTGTTTCAATGTGTTTTTTTAGATTATCTAACCCAATCCTTACTGCTTCACAATTCTCTTCACTTATAGCATCCATCGTTACACCACCATGAACCTTTAAAGCTCTTATCGTGGCTACTATAACAACCGCATTTGGCTTGATATCATTTAAGCGACATTTAATATCGATAAATTTCTCAGCTCCAAGATCAGCTCCAAAACCAGCTTCAGTCACAACATAATCTGCCAATTTTAACGCCATCTTTGTGGCGATAATTGAATTACAACCATGAGCTATATTCGCAAACGGTCCCCCATGTATCAAAACGGGATTATTCTCTAATGTTTGTACTAAGTTGGGTTTTATCGCATCCTTCATAACCATTGTTAAGGCACCGCTAATTGATAAGTCGTCTACGGTGACCGGGGTATTATCGTAAGTATAAGCTACTACTATTTTTTTAACTCTCTTTTCAAAATCCGCTAGTGATGATGACAAACACAAAACCGCCATAATCTCTGATGCTACTGTGATGTTAAATCCATCTTTGCGCTCTGTTCCATCTTTTTCATTTTGGGCAACCGTTATCGATCTTAATGCACGATCATTCATGTCCATACATCTTTTCCACACAATCTGTTCCGGATTAATGTTTAGTTCATTACCTTGAAAGATGTGGTTATCAATAATAGCACTAATTAAGTTATTAACAGTAGTTATTGCATGCATATCTCCTGTAAAATGCAAGTTGATATCTTCCATTGGCACAACTTGCGCAAACCCACCACCAGTAGCTCCACCCTTGATACCAAAAACTGGCCCTAAAGATGGTTCTCTTAAAGCACCAATAACACCTTTATTTATCTGCGCTAAACCATCTACCAATCCTACAGTAGTTGTTGATTTACCCTCGCCAGCTTTTGTTGGGGTTATCGCTGTCACTAATATTAGTTTCCCATTTGCTTGGGTGTTTAGCTCATTAAAGATGTTTAGATTGATTTTTGCTTTGTTGTTACCATAGTATTCTAGGTATTCCTTCTTAATCTTTGCCCTTTTAGCGATTACATCAATAGTTTCTAAATGGGCAGCTTGTGCTATCTCGATATCCGATCTCATCTTATCTCCTTTATTTAATCTTTTGACGACCTTCCATAGCTTTTGCTAATGTAAGTTCGTCAGCATAATCCAAATGCCCACCCATCGGTAAGCCATGGGCAATTCTTGTCACATTGATATCTTTTTCAAAAAGTAGTTTCGCGATATACATTGCTGTAGTTTCTCCCTCTAATGTAGGGTTAGTCGCAATTATTACTTCTTTTGTTGTTTCATTTACTCTATTTAATAACGACGCAATATTAAGATCCGAAGGCAATATCCCTTTGGATGTTGCTATTGCACCATGCAAAACATGAAATACTCCACGATAATCTTGGACACGTTGGATTGCAATTATGTCTTTTGGATGTTGAACAACACAGATCAAATTATGATCTCTTGTTTTATCCTTACAAATCAAACATTCATCTTCTTCGGCCAAATTACCACATGTTTGGCATTTATGAATTGATGAATGTGCACTAATTAAAGCAGACACAAATGCTTGGTTCTCCTCTTCAGTAAAATCTAGCACAGTAAAAGCATACCTCTCTGCTGTTTTAGCTCCAACTCCTGGTAATAAACGGAAACTATCTATCAATTTTTGTAACGATTTAGGATACATTTTCTTAATCAACAATATCAAACATGCCATCACCAAATAGTGCTGTCATTTTATCGTTGATATCATCACTTTCTTTTACTTCAACTTGAATCTCTTCATGCTTTTTAATAAGTGGTGGTGGTAATGTATTATTTGCCTGTCTTTCTTTAAATAGAATCACCAACTCACTAAATACTTCATCTGTTATCGCTGTAACATCAATTGTTTCATTAAAGATTAATTTCAACAATTCCTTCATAGCGTCATCATTATTTTCTTTGTTGATAAGTTGTGCTTCTACGCCAAGCTTTGTAGCAACCAAGATGAAACCATCTCCCTTTGCTTTTACTGAACATTTTTTTAGTTTAGAAACGTATCTAGCAAAGCGTACATCATTCTCAAAATCAATTATACTATTCCATTGTTGTTCAATCATTAATCGCTTCTTCTTTTCAGCGCTTGTAAGAAGTTGAAGTAACATTTCATAATCAACTGTCTCTTTTTTAGTTCTCTTTGTTGATTTGTTTCTTTCTTCTTTAGTGATTTCTTCTTTAGTGATTTCTTCTTTAGTGATTTCTTCTTTAGTGATTTCTTCTTT
>CAZKJS010000002.1:28019-110021 GCA_964553255.1 uncultured Erysipelotrichaceae bacterium
ATTAGAACTATTTGTTGTAACGCTCTGAGCAACAGCTTCAACGGTTTCACTAATGGTCATCATTTTTAAAAGTGCAACCTCAAAATACGAGTTAATGTCCGATGCAAAACGATACTTTTCTGCTGTATCAATTAACACATCAATTAGTGTTAATAACTGCTTAGCGCTTTTCTGTTCAAGTATCATTTCAGCTTTGTCAGTTTCTATTCGCGACAACAAACTTGAATCATGATTGGTATATTCAAACACAACGCATTCTTTTAATATTTCAATCAAATCATTAGTAAGCCTTTTAATATCCATGCCGTTATCAATAATGCGACCGGTTAGCTCTAATAATTCTTGTGTGCGTTTTTGAATCACATTGTCGATTAACTGAAATTTTTCAGTTGGTGTTGTTATCCCATATATTTCATTAACATGCGTTACCTTAAGATCATTTTGTGCATAAGCGATAACTTGATCTAAAATGCTCAAAGCATCACGAACGCCACCTTCAGCTAAATCACTAATCAATGGAATAACATCTTTTTCATACTTAATATCTTCAGCTTCCATTACTTCTTTTAACCGATGAATAATGTCAGGAATACTTACTCGACCAAAATCAAAACGTTGACATCTAGAAATGATCGTAGGAATAACTTTCTGTGCTTCAGTGGTTGCTAGTATAAATATTATGTGTGGCGGTGGTTCTTCTAATGTTTTTAATAGTGCATTAAAAGCCCCGGCTGTTAACATGTGAACCTCATCTATAATATATACTTTGTATTTACTGTGTAAAGGAGCGTATTTAACTCTCTCTATCAAATTACGAATTTCATCAACACCATTGTTGCTAGCCGCATCAATTTCAACTATATCTGGATGCGTTCCTTCTTGAATCATCTTACAACTTTCACATTCGTTACACGGTGCATTCTCCATTGGACAGTTCACTGCTTTAGCTAAGAGTTTCGCTACTGTCGTCTTACCTGTGCCACGCGGACCACAAAAAAGATATGCATGAGCAATCTTCTTTTGTTCAACTGCGTTTTTCAAAGTAGTAACGATGTATTTCTGCCCTACCACTTCCTCAAAACTGTTGGGTCGATAAGTACGATATAAAGCTTTATATGCCATTATGTGCTCTCCTAACTTCGCTCCTTAATTATACCAAATTTCTATCTTGATTTATTCTTATTCCGCATATTTTTAAAAAAGTCTGACAAGATATTTGAACATTCTTTTTCCATTACATTCATAACAACTTGTGGATAGTGATTATAACCTTCTACTTCATACATTTTTTGGCAACTAACCACACTGCCTCCTTTTGGATCTAAGGCTCCAAAGACAACTTTATTGATTCTTGCCTGAATCAAAGCACCAGCACACATAGGACATGGTTCAAGAGTCACATACATATCACACTGATCAAGTCGCCAATCTTTTATTTTCTTACTTGCCTTTTCAATTGCTATAATTTCCGCATGATGTGTTGCTTGTTTTGCGCTTGTTTTAAGATTATGAGCGCGAGCGATGATTTTATCGTTAAAAACAATGACCGCACCAACTGGCACTTCACCTTTTTTATATGCTTTCTCTGCTTCTTTAAGTGCAGCTTTCATGTATTTTATATCTTTATTCATATTTACTCCAAAACAAAAGGTACACACAAGCAGGGATTTTTAAGGCTGCTTCCTTCCGGTCCTGACCTGGTTCAAATATGCTTGTTGTACCTTATTTATTATATCTTATTTTAACTTCTTCATCAACCTTGCATTTTATGTTTCACGTGAAACATTGCTTACTTACAAAGTTTTGTTTTGCCACCCATGTAAGATCTTAATGCTAGTGGTATGTTTACATTCCCATCTTTATCTAAATGATTTTCAAGGAAACATATCAGCATCCGCGGTGGCGCAACTACTGTGTTGTTTAGCGTGTGTGCGAAATACTTACCTTCTGCTCCATTGACTCTTATTTGTAAACGACGTGCTTGCGCTTCTCCCAAATTTGAGCAGCTACCAACCTCAAAATACTTTTGTTGTCGTGGTGACCACGCCTCAACATCAATGCTCTTAACCTTCAAATCCGCCAGATCTCCTGAACAGCACTCCAGTGTTCTTACTGGTATTTCCAAACTACAGAAGAAGTCTACCGTGTTCTGATATAGTTTATCAAACCACATTCTACTTTCTTCAGGTTTACAAACCACAATCATCTCTTGTTTTTCAAATTGATGAATCCGATATACCCCGCGCTCTTCAATACCATGTGCACCTACTTCTTTTCTAAAACAAGGAGAATAGCTGGTTAAGGTGTGTGGAAGCTCTTCTTCGGTTAAAATGGTGTCGATGAATTTACCAATCATCGAATGTTCGCTTGTGCCGATAAGGTACAAGTCTTCTCCTTCGATTTTATACATCATATTTTCCATTTCCGCAAAACTCATAACACCGGTGACCACTTCCGCCCTGATCATAAACGGCGGAATATAATAGGTGAATCCGCGATCGATCATAAAATCTCGTGCATAACTTAAAATTGCTGAATGTAATCTTGCGATATCACCTTTTAGATAATAAAAACCGTTACCACTCACTTTACGAGCGCTATCTAAATCAACACCGTTAAATGTTTCCATGATATCAACGTGATATGGAATATCAAAATCTGGCTTTTTAGCATCACCAAATCGTGCAACTTCAACATTTTCACTATCATCTTTACCAAGTGGAACGGTATCATCAATAATGTTAGGGATTATCAACATTATCTCTCTAATTTTCTCTTGCAAGGTATTCTCTTGTTGTTCAAGATTAAGAAGCTCATCAGCGATCGCTGCTACTTCTTGCTTTAATCGTTCTGCGCCTTCAATGTCTTTCTGTTTCATGAAGTTGCCTATCTCTTTACTTAAACTGTTGCGTTTTGATCTTAGATCATCCCCTTTGGTTTTGCTTGCACGAAATTGTTGGTCCAACAAAACAACTTCATCGACCAACGGCAATTTTGCTTCTTGGAATTTTTTCTTAATGTTCTCTTTAACCAACTCTGGGTTTTTTCTAATCAAATTTATATCTATCATATTTCCCTCCAGGTAAATAAAAAGATATCATCCAAGGGACGATATCTTCGTGTTGCCACCCTAATTCTAATGTTTCACGTGAAACATTTTCTCAATAGACCGGTAACGTGGTCAAACGGAATTCACTCTGAGGTAGATTTCACTGACTGTTACATCGATTCGCACCTATCATCGACTCTCTTTAGATAACCACACCAGTTACTTAGCCTCTTCATCGTTTATACCTGTAATTTAATCATTATTAAATTCGTTTGTCAATCAGACACCAAGAGTGATTGTGTAAAACAAGCCTAGAATAAGAAAAACGATATCTACTATAGTTTGTTTGCATAAAACACAGGAGATATCGCATAAATATTTTAGTACACCAAGCAAAATCAAGCACCCAACATCACAATCACTATAAACCATGTCTTTACCACTGTTATCATACCAATTTTATCAAATGATTGCTTAAGGTGTTTTTAAAATAATTTAATTGTAATTGAATATAGGTTTCTATATTTAGTTATTAAACTTAATCCTTATTTCTGTTTTATCTCTTAACTTTCTTCCTCATTATCAACTATAGCAACTGCTGCCACTTCATGATCTTCATTTAAATTGATCAATTTCACACCTTGAGCGTTTCTGCCATAAACAGCCACGTCTTTCAGTGAGATTCGAATGACAATTCCTTCATCGGTAATTATCATTAAGTCTTCATCACCATTCACAGCTCTCAATGATACTAATTCACCATTGCGCTCAGTAATGTTAACCGTTTTAACTCCCTTAGCTCCTCTACTAGTCAAGCGGTATTCTTCAAGTGCTGATTTTTTACCATATCCTTTTTTAGTGACAACTAAAATGTATTTTCCTTCTTGATCAGTTGCCATACCAATAACTTTATTTCCGTCAACATTAAATCCTTTTACCCCACTGGCATTTCTGCCCATTGGTCTAACATCGCTCTCATTAAAGCGGACTGCTTTACCATTACTACCACCAATGATAATCTCATCACTACCAGTTGTTAATTTGACAGTAACTAACTCATCACCATCTCTTAAGCTTATCGCAATTTTACCAGTTTGCCTGATTGAACTAAATTCAGCCATTGCAACACGCTTAACCAAACCAAGTTGTGTAACAAACATCAAGAATTTGCTTTCTGCATCTTGGTTATCAGCGATTATTGCTTTGACTTTTTCGTTCTGATCAAGATTTAATAGATTCACCACCGGTATGCCTTTAGCTATCCTTCCGGCATTTGGTACTTGATAACCTTTAATGCGGTAAACTTTACCAAAGTTTGTAAATAACATTAAATGGTCGTGGGTTGACATTTTGATAAATAGATCAATGACATCATCGCTGTTCACCGTCATTCCTTTTACCCCTTTACCACCACGATTTTGTAAGCGATAAGTATCAGTAGGAATACGCTTGATGTAACCGTTAGCTGTCATACTCACAAATATTTCTTCTTGTGGTATTAAATCTTCATCTTGCATATCAATATCAGCTTCGATTATCTCTGTTCTGCGTTTATCGCTATAACGTTGTTTAACTGCACTAAGTTCATCTTTTATAATAGTTACAACTCTAAAGTGATTCGCAAGAATATCTTTAAGATCAGCGATATCGATTATCAAGCTATCATATTCTTCTTCTATCTTTTCTCTTTCAAGTCCAGTTAAGCGTCTAAAACGCATATCTAAAATAGCTTTTGCTTGTATCTCTGATAACTTGAACTCTTCCATTAAGCGCGTTTGGGCAACATTATCATCACTTGAACTACGTATTAGATGCAAAATAGCATCAATATTATCTAAAGCAATTTTTAACCCTAATAGTATGTGTGCTCTTTCTTCAGCTTTCTTTAATAAGAAATCTGTTCTTCTTCTTGTTACATCTATTTGATGTTCAATATAAAGTTGCAACATATCTTTCAAATTCATTAGTTTCGGTGCAAACTTATCTAGCGCCAACATGTTTACACCAAATGTTGTTTGTAAAGCTGTCATTCGATACAACTGATTTAAGATAACTTCTGCCTGTACATCTTTTCGTAACTCGATAACTATTTTTATGCCATCACGATTTGATTCATCTCTTAAGTCAGTAATGCCTTCAACTCTTTTATCACGCACAAGATCAGCAATCTTTTCAATCAAAGTTGCCTTATTTACTTGATATGGAATTTCAGTGACAATGATCTGTGGTTTACCATTCGCCAATTCTTCAATGGTTATTTTAGCGCGACAGGTCAAAGATCCTCTTCCGGTTTCATATGCTTGTTTAATTCCAGCTCTTCCTAAAATATAGCCTCCGGTTGGAAAATCGGGTCCACTTATATAGTTTTCCATTAATTCAAGGGTTGTTATATCTGGGTTTTCCATTACAGCGATTGCTGCATCAATAGTTTCTTGTAGATTGTGAGGTGGAATATTGGTCGCCATTCCTACTGCAATCCCTGAAGCACCATTAACTAATAAATTAGGAAAACGTGCAGGAAGTACTTCCGGCTCTTTTTCTTCACCATCATAATTGTCGATAAAATCTACAGTATCAAGTTTTAAATCTTTCAATAACTCCATTGCGATTTTTGACATTCGTGCTTCAGTGTAACGCATTGCTGCTGCACCATCACCATCAATAGAACCAAAGTTACCATGACCATCAACTAATTCATAACGATAAGAAAAACTCTGTGCCATTCTTACCATAGATTCATAAACTGCCGAATCACCATGGGGGTGATATTTACCTATTACTTCACCAACGATACGTGCTGATTTTTTATGTGGTTTATCACTATACATACCTAAATCATTCATCGCATATAAAATTCGACGATGTACAGGCTTCATTCCATCTCTTACATCAGGTAATGCTCGAGCTACAATGACTGACATTGCATACTCTAAAAACGAAGCTCGCATTTCGCTTGAAATATTTATTTGATCAATCTTGCCATGATTGTGTTCTAATTCGTTCATCTTTGCACCCCCCTAAATATCTAGATTACGGACAAACTGTGCATTGTCTGTTATATAATTTCTTCTTGGCTCTACATCATCACCCATCAACATATCAAAGACCATATCTGCATCTACTGCGTCCTCAATAGTTACTTGAACAAGGGTTCTGTTTTCAGGATTCATTGTTGTCTCCCATAGTTGCTCAGGGTTCATTTCACCTAAACCTTTATATCTTTGAATATTAAATTTATCTTTAAACTCTTCTTTTATAGCATCCATTTCTTTTTCGTTGTATGCATATCTGATCATACTGCCCTTTTGTGCTTTAAATAGTGGTGGTTGGGCAATATATACATATCCTTGTTCAATAATAGGTCTAAGATAGCGAAAAAAGAAAGTCAATAACAGTGTTCTAATATGTGCACCATCGACATCCGCATCTGTCATGATTACTATTTTATGATATCTTAACTTTGCTGTATCCATCTCTTCACCGATGCCACAACCAAAAGCTGTGATCATCGATCTTATTTCGTTATTATCGAAAATACGATGTAATCTCGCTTTTTCAACGTTTAGAATCTTTCCTCTTAGTGGTAGTATTGCTTGAAATTTGCTATCTCTTCCTTGTTTTGCACTACCACCAGCAGAATCACCCTCTACGATGTATATTTCTGATAATGATGCATCTTTTGAAGAACAATCAGCTAACTTACCTGGTAATGATGATATTTCTAACACTCCTTTACGTCTGGTTAACTCTCTTGCTTTCTTAGCTGCCAAACGTGCTTTTGCGGCGATAATAGCTTTATCCATTATTATCTTAGCTTCACTTGGATTCTCTAATAAGAATCTTTCTAGTTGTGCTCCTAATATGTTAGAAACAATTTTTCTAACTTCTGAGTTCCCTAGCTTTGTCTTAGTCTGTCCTTCATATTGGGGATCAGGGTGTTTTACAGAGATAATAGCTGTTAACCCTTCTCTAGTATCATCCCCTTGTAGTGGTTCGTCATCTTTCTTTAAGAAATTGTTGTCTTTAGCGTAATTGTTAATAATCCGTGTTAAAGCTAACCTAAAACCTTCTTCATGAGTTCCACCTTCTTGGGTATTGATATTGTTACAAAACGAGAAAATGTTTGGCTGATAACCATCGTTGTATTGTAACCCAATTTCAACCATCGTTCCTTCTTCTTCGCCCTCAACATAAATAACCTCTTTATGTATTGGTGATTTATTCTTGTTTATAAACTCAATATACTCTTTTATCCCACCTTCATAATGAAATATTAATTCTTTTTTGTCATCTCTTCTTTGGTCATCAAAAACAATTCTGATACCTTTGTTTAAAAAAGCAAGTTGGCGTAAACGATCTCTTAAAATATCGTGATTAAAAACCACTGTCTCGGTAAATATAGTGGGGTCAGGCTTAAAGCGAACAAGACTGCCGTGTTTATCTGGGTCGCATTTACCAATAAGCGCTAATGGCTTAACAGCTTTACCACCATTTTCAAATCGAATGAAATACACTTTTGAATCAATATAAATATATACTTCTAAAAATTCTGATAACGCATTAACAACACTAGCTCCTACTCCATGTAAGCCACCAGAAACTTTATAAGCACCGCCTCCGAATTTACCACCGGCATGTAGCACAGTAAAAATGGTTTCAACGGTTGATTTACCAGTTTTCTTATGAATCTCAACTGGCATACCACGCCCATTATCTTCGACTGTTACAATGTTATCTTTGTCAACTTTGACTGTTACGATATTGGCGTAACCAGCTAACGCTTCATCAATTGCATTATCTACAATCTCCCATACTAAATGATGTAAGCCTCGCTCTGATGTTGTGGCGATATACATTCCTGGGCGTTTTCTTACTGCTTCTAAACCCTCCAGTACTTGTATATCATCAGCACCATATGAGTGTTCTACTTTATTTTCTACCATTTATACCATCTCCTTCATGTCTATGATCTTTCCCTGATTGATATGAAACAATCTTGTTTTAGTGGGAAGAAATATCTTTATATCTTCAATATCGGTTGTTGTGATGATTGTTTGTGCTTGTAGAGGTAGAGCCATCAACAATGCTTTACGCCTTTTAGCGTCTAACTCTGACAACACATCATCTAATAATAATACGGGATAAGAATGTTTTTTATCATAGATATAATTGATCAAAGCGATCTTTAACGCTAATACGATCATTCTTTTCTGCCCTTGTGATGCAAAATTAGCAACTACATCATCATTGATGTAAAAAACCAAATCATCCTTATGGATACCTACTATTGTTTGTTTTTGTTGTTTATCTCGTAAAAGGTATTGTTGATAACGCTTTGTTAACACGGTCTCAATATCAATCATTTCTTCAACCGGCTTTAAGTAAACAATCTTAATCACATCTTCTTTACCAGCTATCTGTTGATAAGTTTCAGTTATTCTTAGGTTTAGTTCATCTACAAATGTTTGTCTTTCTTTGATCAAATATAACTGTGCTTGGATTAGTTGCTGAGTTAAAACCGCTAGGTAAGTGTCGTCTTTAACATCGGTCTTAAGAAAATTATTACGCTCCTTTAACGTCTTTTGGTATTGATTAAGCTTTATCATGTATTCTCTATTTATCTTGCCAATCTCAAGATCACACAATTTACGACGTATACGTGGTGCACCATCAAACAGTTGAAGATCATCAGGTACAAACACAACCGCATTTAGAACACCGATAAATTCACTTGCTTTTCTAACCATTTGTTTTTGGATAGCTAAGTTTTTTCCTGCCTTAAATATTTGAGCAAACAATTGCAAAGTCGACTCATTCTCTTTTATCACACAAAATATCTGTGCTCTTTCACTATCTTTTAAGATCAAATCTTGATCATTGTTTGTACGAAAGGATCTTGTGGCACTTACAAAAGCGATGCTTTCCAATAGGTTTGTTTTGCCTTGAGCGTTATCACCAACAAAAACATTGATAGCTGATGAAAGTTTGATCTCACAGTTTTGATAGTTACGAAAGTTACGTAACTTTAAGCTTTCAATTATCATTTGCCTATTTTAAAAATCTTGCCTTCAATATTAACCTCATCACCGGCATACAATTTACGACCTCTACGATCTTCTTTAACGTTATTAACACTTATTTTAAGTGTCTTGACAAGTAGTTTAGCTTCTCCGCCCGATGAGGCTATATCAACCATTTTCAACAGTTGTTGCAAGGTTATATATTCAGATGTGATTTTAATCATTGTGTGCCTTTCTTGTGTTGTTAAGAGACATTAATATTATAACATAAAAACCACCCTAATGAAAGTTTTGGGTGGTTAATGATTAATGATTAATTGGTCTTGTTTTGTGGTTTAGAATAAACCTAACACGCCAAGAAAGGCTAATTATAAGTGCGAACAGGCAACACCAACTGAAGAACGCTGTTGTCGTCTGTGTTCTGTACGATAAACGGCTTCATATCACCACTGAAAGATATCTTGACAACCGTCCCTCCCAACACTCTTATAGCACCTAGAACATATCTACTACTAAATGATATTTCAATTGGTTCACCACTATAAGAAATTGTGTCAATCTTTTCAACTGAAGAACCAACCTCTTGTGATTTTGTAGATATATATACCTCATCACTATTAGCTGAAAGTTTAACGATTGATATACCGTCGCTTTTAATAAATTGTGCTCTATCTATCGCATTTAGTATGTCCCGCGCATCAACAACCAACTCATGTTTAAACTCTGTAGGTATCAATCTATTTGTTTCTGGGTAAGTACCATCAATTAGTCGGGTTTGGATAACAGTGTCCTCAATCCAAAATTGTGCCTTTTTATCAGAAACAGCAATAAGTATCTTTTCATCTTTTTCAAAGATGCGTGATAACTCATTTGAGCTCTTACCAACTTCATTTAAGCTTTTAGCTGGTATTGTTATATTAAATTTATTTTCCGTGTCTAAAGTAACAACTTTACGCGCTAAACGATAGCTATCTGTAGCAACACACTCAAGTTCAATGCCATCACACTTAAAATTGACACCGGTTAAAACCGGTCTTGTTTCTTTGTCGCTTGCCGCAAAACAAGTTTGCGTTATTATCTTCATTAAAACATCAGCTTCCAGTTTAAATTGATTAGCTGGTTGTGAAAAATCAATAGCTGGATAATCATCAACATTCATACCATTTAATTTAAACTCAGCTGCTTGCCAGCTAAACTTAGTTAAAGTACCATCAATTGTTTCAATTTCAATTTCATCAGCATCTATCTTTCTTACAAGTTCTAAGATATTACGAGCTTCAATAACAACGGCTCCCGATTCTTTGATATCAAGTAAAAAATCAGAACCCTTCTTGATTGTTTTTTTGATTGATATATCAGCATCACTGCCAGTCAAACAAATCTCGTCTTCTTTAACTTCAATTTTGATACCAGATAATAACGGTAACGGTGAGTTCGCCGAGATCGCTCTTGCTACAGTTGATAAAGCTCCATAAAATTCTTTTTTGGATATTTTGAAATACACGCGGGGTATCCTCCTTTATTTATCAATACTGATTAACTTAATAACAATAAGGAATGTGGGTAATGCGGATAAGTGTCATAAAAGCACCTATTCTCCTTATATTTTACCACTTTTTAATGTTAATTAAAAGTGAATAAATGTGGATGATCAATCATTAAACAAAAGTTTTTCAATATCTTTTATCGCTAAATTTAAAGCGATATCACTCTTTAATTTCTTCTCAATTTTACGGCAAGCATTCATTACCGTTGAGTGATCTCTTTTACCAAACTCATCACCAATTTTCATATAGGGAACATCTAAATGTTTACGACACAGATACATAGCGATATGTCTAGCGTCAGTGATGTTTTTCGTCTTGGTCTTTGACACCAATTGTTGTTTTGTTAATCCATAGTATTCGTTAATGCATTTTTTAATCCGATTAATTGTTAACTCGTCTTTTTGAGTTATCTCAACATCGTCTTTGAACGCTTCCATAGCTAACTTAAAATCAATCTCTTTATTATCACCATATTGAATGGAAAAGAAAATCAAACGATTAAGAGCCCCTTCCAAACGACGTACGTCTTGGGAGTAATTAGTCGCGATATATGTTAATACATCTTCGTTGATTGATGAACAATCAATGCTACGATTTGACAGTTTTACCTTAAGTATCTTTAATGCTGTTTCAAACTCAGGAGAATCTATACCAAAAATCAAACCATTAGAAAAACGACTAACTAAACGCTCTTCTAATCCTTTGATCTCACGTGGTTTATGATCACTGGTCAAGACAATACTTTTTTTGTTTTTGTGTAGTTCATTAAAAATATTGAATAGTATTTCGTGGGTTTTTTCTTTGTTTCCTGCTAAAAACTGAATGTCGTCCAACAATAACACATCAAGAGCTTTTAATCTTTCTTTAAAATCATCTAAAGAATTACTTTTAGCAGCGTTATAAACACCAGTTATAAATTGATCACTAGTCATGTAAAGAACATTCATCTCTGGAGAATTATTCTTCACATAATTACCAATCGAGTGAAGCAAGTGCGTTTTTCCAAGACCAGAATTACCATAGATAAATAAAGGCGAATAAAGAAAGTTGTGAGGGTTGTAAGCACAAGCTAAAGCAGCAGAGTAACATTCTTTATTTGATTGCCCAACTACGAAATTCTCAAAAGTGAAGTCGGCAATAATGTTGTCTTTAAGTTCAAAATTTGGTTTTACATTATTGTTACTATATTTAAACTCATTGATATCGTCTTGTATTAAAATATTACATGCGACTTCAAAACCAATGACTTCTTTTAAGCATTCTTCTATGCGCCAAGCCTCTTGATCCAGTATCGCTTTTTGTAATTTGGTTAAAACAACAACGATCGCAGCCTCTTTATTTAATTTATATAAACGGGTTTCTTCGAAATATGTATTAAAGACAACGCTATCAAAATAATCTTTGTGTAGTAAGACTTGTTTTGTCTGGTTCCATATTTCATTAAGATTTAATGTGGTATCCAAAGTGCAACATCCCTTCAGTAATTATAATACTAAACCATTGTATAGTTAATTTCTATATGAAAAAACATGAAACAAAGTTATCAACATTCAATCACCAACTAAATAGCTTTATATATAAAGGATATATAGAGATTTAGCCACTTATCAACAACTTTACAAATGTGGAAAAAATGTGGAATTCTTATGTGGATAACTTTGATTGTGGACTGTGGGGTTAATGTTGTGGAAAACGTTTACAATCCACAACACACTGTGGATAAAAAAACGTTGATTATAAGGAATAATTTATAATAATCCCTATAATCAACAATGATCTATCCCCAAATCAATTCCATTGTGTAAACAATGGTGGTTATCTTTAAATCGTTATTTTAAGCGCTTTTATGGTAAAAGGTTTTGTTTGACTTATGCTATTTAATCGGCTATAATCATAAAGCAATTGCTCAATTTGTATCAACAAAAAAGTAGGAGGTGGCTTTTGTGAAAAGAACATATCAACCGAGCAAAAGGAAACACCAAAAAGTCCACGGATTCAGATCTCGTATGAAATCAGTTGGAGGTCGTAAAGTGTTAGCCCGTCGTCGCGCCAAAGGCAGAAAGGTGTTGTCGGCATAATCAAGTCACCTTAGGTGGCTTTTTTTCACTATGCGTAAGATCAATCGAATAAAAAGAAATGAAGATTTCCAAAAACTCATCAGTTTAAGACAATATGTCTCAAATCCGACTTTTGTAATCTATTACCAAAAAGGAAAAACTGATGTCTTTCGTGGTGGTATCTCGGTTGGAAAGAAGCTAGGGAATGCGGTTAAACGTAACAAGATCAAGCGTCAAATGCGAATGATGTTAATAGATTTGATAGATGTTAGTACAGCTGTTGATTTAGTTATAATCGTTCGTAAACCATATTTAAGCAAAAAATTTGCAGAAAATAGAAAAGACTTGTTACAACTGTTGAAAAAAGTTAAAATAAGTGAGAACGGTATCTTAATCGAGAAGGAGATTTTAGATGAAAAGATTTATTAAAAACAGGAAATACATACTGTTAGCAATACTATTAATATTGCTTGCCGGTTGTACCAGAGTAATCGATTCTGAAGGCAAGGTTATTGCTGAAAAGATAATTTACACTACAACGACATTCGCTGATATGTTTTCCGAAAGTTGGTTCACAGCAATATTTGTTTATCCACTTGCTCAAGTCATTAATCTATTGACCCCATCAGTAGGTGTGGTCATGGCCATCGTTGTTTGTACGGTTTTGGTTAATTTGATCACATTACCCATTACTGCTAAATCAACAGCGAGTTCCCAAAAAATGCAAATGATTCAGCCAGAAATGGACAAAATTAACAAGAAGTATGAAGGTAAAACTGATGAGCGTTCTCGTTTAATGCAGTCACAAGAAGTTACAGGTTTGTACAAGAAGTATGATATCAATATTGTTTCAACATTACTTGGAACATTTATCACTTTCCCTATTATTATTGCAATGTGGCAAGCAGTTCAAAGATCATATGCTGTTGCAACAGGAACCTTTATGGGTGTTGATCTTCAAGTGTCACCCTTGGCAGGACTAAAATTAGGTGGAGCAGCAGTATTGATTTATGTGTCGTTTTATCTATTAATGGGTGTATCCCAGTATGTTTCAATTAGTTTGCCAAAATGGCTTGCTAAGAAAAAGAATAAAGAAGACCATAAGATTCGCTCATATGATAAGCCTGTAGCTAAAAAGACAGCCTCACCTGAAGTTATGACTTATTCAATGTTAGCGTTAATCATGTTCATGGGTGCTACATGGCCTACTGCTATGTCTGTATATTGGTTAGTTAACTCAGCGGTAATGATCGTTAAAACGCTATGGGTACAAAAAGGCTTAAATAAAACGGGGCTTTAAAATGGATAAGTTCAGCGCAAAAAACCTTGAAGAATTATTAGCTTTAGCAGCGACCGCTAAAAATGTTAGCGTTGCTGATTTGAGCTACTTTATTACCGAAGAGAAAAAAGGCTTTCTTGGGCTTGGTAATCAAATAACTGCTGAGGTATATTGTATGAATGATGTTCAGCAGTTCATCGCAGATTATCTAAAAACGTTTTTCTCAGGCTTGAATATCACAGCTGAGATTGATGTGGACAGAGAAGATGATGCTTTTAAAGTAATGCTAAACGCTGAAAATAACGCGGTAATAATTGGTAAAAACGGACAAACGCTACAAGCAATAAACACTGTTGTAAAAGGTGCAACTAATTCGGCATTTAAACATCGTTTTAAGATATTGATTGATATCAATAATTATAAAACAGATCGCTATGACAAAGTTAAAGCAGTCGCATATCGAGTTGCTAGTAGTGTACAAAAAACGAAGATTAGTGCTGTCTTAGATCCTATACCTAATGATGAGCGTCGAATTATTCATAACTACTTAAGTGCGTTTAAAAACATTCGCACCGAAAGCGAGGGCGAAGGTAGAGACAGAAGAATTCGAATCATATACGACGAAAACAAGAAATAACGAGCAATCGTTATTTCTTATTAAATAAGCAAGCAATAATGTATAATTGTTTTAATGGAGGCAGTATGAAATTAATTGTTGGGCTGGGGAATCCTGGTAGAGAATATGAGAAAACAAGACACAATATTGGATTTATGGTAGTTGATGCCTTGCTTGATCATTTGGGTATAAAATTAGATCAACGCAAATTTAAAGCTCATTTTGTAAAAACTAAAATCGCAAATCATGATGTTATCATTGCTAAACCATTGACTTACATGAATCTATCAGGACAAGCAATTGGTGAGCTAGCACAGTATTTTAATATTGATAATCAAGATATTTTAATCATATATGATGATTTTGATTTACCACTTGGTAAACTTCGTTTAAGAATGAAAGGAAACGGTGGGAGTCACAATGGCATGAAAAGTGTTGTATCACACTTGAATTCTTCATCCATCAATCGTCTACGAATAGGTATTGATAAAAATCCTATGATCCAACAAAAAGACTATGTGTTAGGTAAGTTCTCAAAAGAAGAGCGAATAATACTAAAACAAACATTAACGAGATGTACAGAAGCGTTAATTGATTATCCTCAAATGAACTTTGTTGATTTAATGACTAAGTATAATACAGGTAAAAATGAATAATCTAACTACATTAATATATGATAACCAAGGAGTAAAAGCTCTTGAAAATAACATAGAAGGATTGGCTTCTTTATCTTTAATTGAAGAAGCACTTTTATTGTCAACGTATTTTAAGAAAAGGCGACGAAACACAATTGTTGTGAAGAATAATGCTTTTAATGCGATTAAGTTGTATGATCACATTCAAAATCTGATCAATGATGACCATGTTGTGCTATTTAATGTTGAAGAATCACTAAGAATAGAAGCCATCGCGGCTTCACCAGAAATGATGGCAGATAAGATTGATACCCTTCATCATTTAGTAAGTGATGATGGCTATATGGTAATAACAAATACAGCTGGTTTTCTTAAACACT
The DNA here is from genome assembly GCA_964553255.1 of uncultured Erysipelotrichaceae bacterium. Lineage (GTDB taxonomy): Bacteria > Bacillota_I > Bacilli_A > Erysipelotrichales > Erysipelotrichaceae > JAQUCI01. The sequence goes on from CAZKJS010000002.1 coordinate 43,603, forward strand.
TACCAGAGTATGATTATTTTAAAAAGAGTGTAGTTCGTATTAGTACTAATCAATCAATAACAATAAGTGATCTACAAGCGCAATTGTTAAGAATTGGATATCAAGCGGTGGCACGGGTTGATCAACCATTAACATATGCTCATCGTGGCGGAATTATTGATGTTTACTCTTTGAACTATGATGCACCAATAAGAATAGAATTTTTTGATACTGAAGTAGAAAGTATTCGGTTCTTTGATATATCATCGCAACGAACGATCAAAGTAATTGATGATGTAAAGATCATTCCCGCAAGTGATATTCTGTTTAGTGATGAGCAAATAACATTAATTGAAAAAAAAGTAAAAGAACAACTTATAAAAGAAAAACAATTACTAAGCTATGATCAATTTTTGGTGTTAGAAGCTAATATAAATAAAGACTTGGATAATCTTAATAATCACTTCAAAGACAATTATCTTTATCGTTATTACTCATATCTTGAAAATACAGCATCAATAGTCGATTATCTAAAAAATCCTCATATCATCTTAAGCAGTATTCAAGAGATTAAAGCAAATAATCGCATTATCATTGAAGAAAATATCGTATATTTACAAGAGTTATATAGTGAACAAAAAGCTTTGTTAAGATTTAAATTGTTTCACGAACAAAGCGATGTTATTAAAAATCATCAAGTTTATGAGGTGCAACAGTTTCCATCTATTACCAATCAAATCAATTCAAAAATATACACAATCAATACTGCCAACCAAAGTCTTGAGTTAACGCTGAAATCGGTAGCTAAACAAGCAACTAAACAAAGAGTATTGATGTGTTTAGATGAAAACAAGCTTAAAGACGTTATTAACAAACTGATTGAACTAAATATTGAGTATCAAATGGTTGATGATTTTAACAATTTAACAGATAAGATTTCAATATATCTATTTCCATTAGCCGAAGGTTTTGAACTGTATGAACAAGAATTAATCGTATACAGTGGCAAAGAATTATTTAGTGATAAGATCAAGATTGGACGATATGTTAATAAGTTTAAGGAAGCTGAAGTATTGAGTAGCTATCTTGATTTGAAGATAGGCGACTATATCGTTCATAATTTATATGGTGTTGGTAAGTTTCTTGGTATAGTCACAAAAGAAATTGAACATAACCATAAAGATTTTTTGAACATTGTTTATCGTGGTGATGATATATTATTGGTACCTCTTGAACAATTCCAATTAGTACGCAAGTTTGTATCAAGAGATGGGGTTAATCCAAAACTAAACAAACTTGGTACAGGTGAATGGAGTAAAACAAAAGCGCGGATAAAAGAAAATGTTAATGATATAGCTGAACGTTTGATGGAATTATACGCGATGCGCGAAAACAAAATCGGGCATTCTTTTCAACCTGATAATGAAATGCAGACAGCTTTTGAAGCAGAGTTTGCTTATGAATTAACACCTGATCAAAAGTTGGCGGTTGATGAAATTAAAATGGATATGATGGATAGTAAGCCAATGGATCGCTTATTATGCGGTGATGTTGGTTTTGGTAAGACAGAAGTGGCGATCAGAGCTGCTTTTAAAGCAGTTTTAGAACATAAACAAGTAGCTTTTTTATGTCCTACAACTATTTTGTCACATCAACACTACGAAACATTTTGTGAAAGATTTAAAAACTATCCAGTAAATATAGGACTTTTAAATAGGTTCATTCTAGAAAGCAATCAAAAAAAGATACTACATGATATTAAAACAGGGAAAATGGATATCTTGATTGGAACGCATCGTATTTTATCAAAAGACGTTAAGTATGCTGATCTAGGTTTGTTGATAATAGATGAAGAACAACGATTTGGAGTTGAACACAAAGAAAAGATAAAAGAACTAAAACAAACGATTGATGTATTATCATTAAGCGCAACACCAATACCACGAACATTACAAATGTCTTTAATAGGAATCAGATCATTGTCACAATTAAATACACCACCAAGTAATCGTTTACCAGTGCTAACATATGTACTTGAGAGAAATCGTAGTATCATCAAGGAAATCATCCAAAGAGAGTTAATGCGTAATGGACAAGTGTTTTATCTTTATAACAATGTTAAGGATATTTATGCAGTAGCTGCTAAACTAAGAGTTGATTTACCAGATGCGAAGATAGCGGTTGCTCATGGTCAAATGGCAAGACAAGAAATTGAAGAAGTAATGTATCGCTTTGTTAGTAATGAGTACAATGTTCTTATCTGTACAACAATAATCGAGACTGGAATAGATATTCCAAATGCTAATACGATGATCATTGATAATGCCGATCGTTTTGGTTTGTCACAGCTATATCAGATCAAAGGTCGCGTAGGAAGAAGTGATCGCTTAGCGTATGCTTATCTAATGTATGCACCACAACGACAATTAACCGAAATAGCACAAAAAAGATTACAATCAATTAAGGAGTTTACTGAACTAGGATCAGGATATAAGATCGCAATGCGTGATCTAACGATTCGAGGTGCTGGTGATTTATTAGGACCACAACAATCTGGTTTTATTGATACCGTGGGCATTGATATGTATATAGAGATGTTACAAGAAGCGATAGCTGAGAAAAAGGGAGTAGTTATTGATAAACCGGAAGAACAAATAAGAACACCATTAAATATAGATGCTTATATACCAGAAAAGTTTTCAACAACTGATTATGATAAACTAACAATTTATCAGAGAATCGATAAGATAAAAGCACTCAAAGAATTAATGGATTTAGAAGAAGAAGTTAGTGATATGTATGGTAAATTACCAATACCAGTACAATTATTGTTTGAAAAGAAGCGGCTTGAAATCTTATTGAAAGAAGCACGTATAATGAAATTCAAAGAAACAAAACAAGGAGCAGAGATTGTCTTTACTGAAGACTATTCTAAAAACATCAATGGTGTTAAACTCTTTGAAACGATAAATAAAATAAGTAGTGATATTGAGCTAAGATATTTAAAAGGATCGATAATAATAAAGTTTACCAATAAAAAAGAATGGTTAAACCAAGTATTGCAGGTATTAAGAAAGGATTTTAGTTGATATGAGATTAGATAAGTATTTAAAGGTTACTAGAATCTTAAAAAGAAGAGTAATTGGTAAAGAGTTAGCTAAAAATCAAAGAATAATGATAAATGGTAAAGTTGCTAAACCATCAAGTGAGTTAAAGATTAATGATGAAATTGAAGTTGTTTTTGGCAAGAGACATTTAATAGTTAAAGTTTTAAAAATACAAGCGTATAGTAAAAAAGACGAAGCTGATATGATGTATGAAGTATTGAATGAGTTTGTTGAAGCGTAGTTTCATCTTTCAAATCTTGCAATTTTTAACTCAACAGTTATAATAAACTTACGTAAAGAATTAGGATGATGAACAATGAGTAATGCTAAACCCAAGAAAAAAAGAAGAGTGCTTTCGGCGTTGGTAAGCTTGTGCTTATTAGTAGGAGCTAGTTTTTTCTTATATCAAGCTTTTCAAGAAATTGTTAATACATATAATTTGACGAAAGAACTACAAACAGCCAAATCAATATTAGATGACATTAGTAACGAAAACAAATATTTGAATGAGCAGAAAGCCAAATTACTAGATCCTGAGTATGTTAAAAGCTATGCTAGGGGTACATATATGTTATCAAAAGAAGGAGAACAGATTTTTTATCTTCCTTCAAAGGATTAACTTAAGTAAATTAATCAAAGCTGATAGGATTATCAGCTTTTTTGAGTTAAAGAATGCATGATTTAGGAGATGTTTATGCGAAAGAAACTGAAAATAGGTAGAGTAATAATATTGATCGCGTTGTTAAGCTTTTTTATCGTTGTGGGCAATATGTCGATTAAAGCATATAAAAATAGTTTATTGGTCGATGGCTATCATTTGATTGTTGATGATGAAACTTGGTTTACTCTTGGTGATAAAGAAACAATTAATACGTTATTAACAGAATATCAAGATACCTATAAAACAGTTATTGGAAGTAACGCTGAGATAACGGGAGTAGGTTTTGTACAAGATGTACAGATAGTATTTGAAAGAGTAGACAAAGAAATACTTGATGATGTTGAACTAGCAAAAGAAATGATATATAAAAACGATAGAGAAGCGTTGTATTATACGGTAGTTGCTGGTGATACATTGTGGGATATCGCTAAGAATTTATCGATTTCGTTTTTTCAGTTTGTTAATTTAAACAGTGATATTAATGTAGATCGAATTTGGCCAGGAGATCAATTATTGCTTGAACCCAAAGACCCTAAGTTGGATGTTGTTATAGAGCTGAAATCAACTGTTTTGGAGGCAATTCCCTATACGACTCATTATATTCAAGATAGTTCATTATTAGCTACTCAAAGACAAGTTATCACTGCTGGTGTTGAGGGTGAAAAGAATGTTACATACGCTATCAAACTGTTAAACGGGTATGAAGATGAAACAATTGTACTTGATGAACTTATATTATCAAATCCAGTTGAAGCGGTTGTAAAACGTGGAACCAAAAGAACATTATCGATTATTAGTAGTACTAATTATGGTGTTGTAAAGGGTAAAAGAACTAGCGGTTATGGTTATCGCACCGATCCAATATCAGGAAAGCGTGTTTTCCATGATGGATTAGATATAGCAGCTGAATATGGAGCTTCGGTATATGCTTATGCAAGTGGAACGGTAATTGAATCAGGTTGGCATGATATTCGTGGTAACTATGTTATCATCAGTCATGGTAATGGGCTTACAACCAGATATTTACACTTATCTAAACGTACGGTAAGTGTTGGTGATAAAGTAAGTGTTGGTGATGTGATTGGAAAAGTTGGATCAACAGGTTATAGCACTGGTAATCACTTACACTTCAGTGTTTTCCTTAATGGGAAATCACAAAATCCTTATGATTATATTTAAAAAAGACCATTTGGTCTTTTTTCATAGAGTGTTTATTCTATACTAACATTGATAAAAATGATATATTAACATAGTCAGATAGGAGGTTTCTTGATGAAGAAGAAACAAGTTGTATTAGTAGTAATGGACGGTATTGGGATCACTTCTAAAGATGACGGTAATGCGGTAATGCATGCTTATAAACCCAATATTGATCGTTTATTGAAGGAATATCCTAATACGTTATTAAAAGCACATGGGACAGCGGTAGGTTTACCAACCGATGATGATATGGGAAATTCGGAAGTAGGACATAACGCTTTAGGATGTGGTCAGATTTATGCGCAAGGCGCAAAATTAGTAAATGAGTCAATTGCCAGTAAGGCGATATTTCAAACTGAAACATGGCAAGAATTAACTGATTATTGTAAAGACTATACTATGCATTTTATTGGATTATTATCCGATGGTAATGTTCATTCACATATCGATCATTTAATAAGTTTGATAACACAAGCAAAAGCTGAAGGATTGAAGAAAGTTCGTATTCATGTGCTTCTTGATGGCCGCGATGTTCCTGAAACAAGTGCATTGATCTATGTCGAAAAGCTTGAAACAGCACTTGCGTCTTTAAATGACAGTAAGTTCGATGCTAGAATTGCTAGTGGTGGCGGTAGAATGTATATCACAATGGATCGCTATGAAGCTGATTGGTCTATGGTAGAAAGAGGATGGAACACTCACGTCCTTGGTAAAGGAAGAGCGTTTAACAGTGCAAGCGAAGCGATATTGACATATCGTGATGAACTAAAGGTTTCAGATCAGGATTTACCAGAGTTTGTTGTTGTAGAAGATGGTAAACCAGTTGGAACGATTAATGATGGCGATAGTGTTGTTTTATTTAACTTCCGTGGTGATAGAGCGATCGAAATCTCTAAAGCATTTGAAAACAATGATTTTGATAAATTTGATCGTGTACGCAGACCAAAAGTTAAATATGCTGGTATGTTGCAATATGATGGCGACTTAAAGATACCTAATCTTTTCTTAGTTCAACCACCAAAGATCAAGAACACATTGTCAGAATACTTAGTTAATAGAGGCTTACGTCAATATGCGATCAGTGAAACTCAAAAATTCGGACATGTTACATATTTCTGGAATGGTAATCGTACTGAAAAGTTTAACAATGAACTAGAAACGTTTTTTGAGATAACTTCAGATATAATTCCGTTTGAACAAAGACCATGGATGAAAGCAGCGGAAATCACGGATGAGATGATCAAAGCAATCAAATCGAATCAATATGATTTCTTAAGATGTAACTTTCCAAATGGTGATATGGTGGGACATACTGGCAATTACGCGGCTACACTGATCGGTGTTGAAACGGTAGACTTGTGTTTAGGAAGAATAATCGAGGCTTGTGATAAGACCGACAGTATTCTACTTGTTACAGCAGACCATGGTAACGCTGATGAAATGTATGAGAAACGCAAACAACCAACTGATAAGATAAAACCAAAAACAAGCCACACATTAAATCAAGTACCATTTATTGTTTATAACGCTGATGTTAAATTAAAACAAACCGATATAGGATTGGCTAATGTCGCAAACACAGTTGTAGAATTACTTGAACTTGAACCAGTAGCGCTTTGGGAAGATAGCATAATTCAAAAATAGGGAGCAATCCCTTTTTTTATTTCATACAGCCAGTGTTGGTGTATAATCATTTTATAGGATTTGAGGTGAACTATTTGAACATCATTGATATTAAGAAGTTAAGCAAGTATTATGGTAAAGCCAAAGGTGTCGCGGATTTGTCGCTAAGCGTTGAAGAAGGAGAGTTTTTTGGATTTATCGGACCAAATGGTGCGGGAAAAAGCACAACGATCAGAGTGTTGTTAGGACTTATTTATGGAGACTACGAAAGATTAGCTATTTTTGAAAAAGATATGTTAAGTCATAAAGAAGAAATCTTACAGGATGTCGGCTATATGACATCTGAAGTTATGTTTTATAATGGCATGAAAGTCAAAGATATTATCAAGTTCGCAGCTAACACGCGTAAAAAAGATTGCACAGATGAAGCGAAAAGATTATGTGAAATCTTACAACTAGATACAACAAGAAAAATTGAAGAGTTGTCTTTAGGTAATCGTAAGAAGGTCGCAATAGTATGTGCAATGCAACATCAACCCAAACTATATATTCTTGATGAGCCAACCAGTGGACTTGATCCTTTGATCCAACATGAATTTTTTAATTTATTAAAACAAAGAAATAGTGATGGTGCCACTATCTTCTTGTCTTCGCACGTCCTATCAGAAATTCAACGTTATTGTGATAAAGCAGCAATTATCCGCGATGGACACTTAGTTGCCAATGATAATGTTGAAAACTTGATCAAAACAAAAGTAAGACAAATAACCCTTCATGGTCATAATCAAGTAGAAGATATTGATGGCGTTTTTGATTGTCACAAAATTGATGATAAAAGTGTTACTTTCTTTTATGAAGGCGATATTAAACAATTACTCAAGCGACTAGAAAAGACTGAACTAAATGATATATTGATAAGTGAGCCAGATCTAGAAGCAGCCTTTATGCATTACTATAAGGATGAAACGAGGATATAACGATGACAATATTCATGCATGAACTAAAACGTAATAAAAACTCGTTTATTGTTTGGACTAGCGTTATAACAGCTTTTATCCTTATGATCATATTAATTTTCCCAGAAATGAAAAAACAGATGCAGGAAATAAATGACATCTTCGCTTCCCTTGGCAGTTTTACAGCCGCCTTTGGCATGGATCGTCTTAATTTAGGGAAAATGATCGACTACTACAGTATTGAAGCTGGGGCAATCGTCAGTTTAGGGGGTAGTTTTTATGCAGCTTTAATAGCTGTTTCAATATTATCAAAAGAAGAAAAAGAACATACTGCTGATTTTTTATTAACACATCCAGTAAGTCGCACTAATATCTTAAAACAAAAACTATTAGCAGTATTAACATTAGTGGTTATGCTAAACGTGATCGTTGCATCACTTACATTCATAACAATTTATATGATTGAAAGTTCGGTTGATTGGAATTTATTGATACTACTCAATCTTTCTTATCTAATACTACAAATTGAAGTAGCTGCTATTTGTTTTGGTATATCAGCCTTCTTGCGTAAAGATGGTATGGGAATCGGGCTTGGGCTTGCGGCCACTTTCTATTTCTTAAACTTGGTCGCTAATATTACAGAAAAAGCTAAGTTCCTCAAATACTTTACACCGTTTGCTTATACTGAGGGAGCCGATATTATTAACAATGGCGTTATCGATATGAAGCATCTAGCGCTGGGCATTGTTATTACGATACTTTGTATAACAGTTGGGTTTATAAAATATCAGAAGAAAGACATTTTATAAAACAAAACAAAAAAAGCGAATCTTGATCGATTCGCTTTTCTATGTGTTGATTTACTTTAGCAAGCCTTTGCTTAGTAAAAACTCTCTAGCAACACTTACTGGTGTTTTACCATCAACATCAACCGCATAACTCATTTCAACCATTTCGGCATCACTGATTTGACCGGTTAACATGTCTAATACATCATATAAGTTCTCTATTTCGGCGAAGTCTTCAAAGAAACCTTTTCGAGCTACTAGGTTTGCGTAATAGTCAGGGAAGAAACCTAAGTCTTCTTCTAGTATTACTAAGTCATACTTCTTGTTTAGACCATCGGTGCTATAAACTTCAGTAACATCAAAGTTGCCATTTACAATCGCGGTATACTTAAGATTAACATCAATGGAAACGGCGTCTTTAAAGTTTAGACCATAAGCATCAACGAAGGCATAATATCTATCTTCTGTTTCTTCGGCAAAGAAACTTGGTTCAGCACCGAATACTAATTGATCAGCAACTGGTATTAAATCACTTACCTTCTTTAGGTTGTACATATCCGCGGTTTCTTGGGTAACAGCGATAGCGTAAGTATTGTTGATACCAATCTTATCTAATGAAGTTACACCATATTCTTCTTCACCAATCTGTCTAACGTACTCAAATAAGGTCATACCTGCTGGTACATCACTTGGATTACGATTGTAGATTGATGCTAAGGTTGAGCCGTCATACGTCAAGAATAAGTCATTACTTGGATTATTACCTTGCATTTCTCTAAATTGGTTTACCAAAGTCATACCATCTTTAATTACAACAGTGGCATCTGTATATTCCTCAACTAATAATTTAACCATTTGGTTAATGATCATGATTTCGGCATAAGTGCCGTCATACATATTAATTACTGGTCCATCTGTTTTCTTAGTACCACAAGCAGTGGTTGATATAAGCAGAATTAAAGTAATCAATAATAAATAAATTTTCTTCTTCATATGAACTCCCTTCTTAAGTAGCTTTTTTTTCAAGCTTTTTGGCAATAAAATCCATAATGGCTTCAAACGCTATTGACATAGCCATAAGTGAAAATGTTGCTGATAAGATCAAATTAACATTCATAACACGAATACCGCGATAGATGATCGCTCCAAGTCCTCCGCCACCAACAGATGCTGCAAAGATGGCGGTGCCGATTGAGTTAACAGTAGCGATCTTAATACCGGTAAATATTACCGGAAAAGACAATGGAAGCTCAATAAATACTAATTGATATAAGCGACTCATACCCATACCCTTGGCGGCTTCCTTTATGCCTGGGTTGACGTTTGATAAACCTAAGTTGGTGTTTCTTACAATCGGTAATAATGAATACATGGTTAAACCGATAATGACTGTTGTTTTACCAGCACCAACCAAAACCATGATCATTCCCATCAAAGCTAATGAGGGAATTGTTTGAAAAACATCAGTGATAAACAAGATTGCCTTACGTGCTTTTGGAACTAAATAAGTCAATACACCTAAAGGCACACCAACAACAATAGCTGCAACTACAGCCATAAAAACCAAGTATAAATGTTCAAGTACCATATTTATTGTCATTGGGTTTCACCTTCAATTCCTTGTAATCCCTTAGGTACAACTTTCTTTTGAATAAACTCAATGAAGTAACTTAAGGATATCGCCATGATAGCTGCTGGAACAGCACCAGTTAAGATTAGAAAGTTTCTATTCATATCAATGCCTTGATAAACAAATACCCCTAAGCCACCAAGACCGATCATAGCTGCTAAGACGCTCCAACTTACAGTGTAGATTGTTGCTAATCTTAAGCCACCGATGATCGTTGACATTGCTAATGGAAGTTCTACTCTAATTAGGATTTGGAAGTTACTCATACCACATCCTCTTGCAGCCTCTTTATAATGATCTTCAACACCGATAATTCCTACAAAGGTATTCTTTAAAACAGGGAACATCGCGTAAATAGAAAGAGCAATAATAACTGTTATTGGTTTCATTCCTAAAACGATAAAGAGTAATCCAATAAAGACAATACCAGGAATTGTATTAAATAAGGACAATATCGGTAGTATGTATTTTGAATATTTAGGAATTCGCGACAACAAGATACCAATAACAACGCCCATGATAAAACCAACTGTTACTGACACAAACACATAGTATAAATGTACCCCTATTTGGTTTATAAGTGGTTGCAGGTAAATATCAAGGTATCTTTCAAGTGTCATTAACCCCACAACCTTTCAGCTAAAGCACGAGCCATGCTTGTTCTGGTAATAATACCGGCAATTTTGTTGTCATTATTTAAGACGATCAAATAGTTTTCTTTTGATTTGAGTAGTTTATCAAAACATTCTTTTGCTTCATCATCCTCATGAACCAAAACATGTTTTGTCTTAATAAGCTCTTTAATGTTCTCTTTATCTTTACCATGTAAGCGAATATCTTCAACACTAAGAGTGCCAAGATAGCTATCATTGTTATCAACTACTAGTAAACTATCAATATTGTGGTTACGCATCATCGATAAACAATGATTTGGACCACGATCATCTGTAACAGTATAAACATTAGTGCGCATTACATCTTTAGCTATAACAAGCTCTTCTTGGCCATTATTGATGTGTTTTCCTAAGAATTGCTTGATTAACTCACTAGCTGGATTTTTTAATAGTTCTTCTGGTGAGGCCATTTGGATAATTTTCCCTTGATCCATAAAAACGATTGTATCAGCCAAATTGAGAGCCTCTTCCATATCATGAGTTACAAAAACAATTGTTTTATTTAGTTTCTGTTGAATCTTCTTGATTTCTATCTGTAGCGTATTGCGTGTCATAGGGTCAAGAGCACCGAATGGTTCATCCATCAAAATGATTGGAGGTGAGGCTGCTAAAGCCCTAAGAACACCAATACGTTGTTGTTGACCACCGGATAACTGTGTAGGGTATTTATTAGCGTATTGGTCATAAGGCATACCAACCATCTCTAACAAATCATGGACAATCGTATCTTGGCGCTCTTTAGTGTATTTAAGTAACTTAGGAACAACGCTGATGTTTTCAGCGATTGTCATATTGGGGAATAATCCAATTTGTTGGATTACATAACCGATCTTTCTTCTTAATGCGACTTTATCAACGGTTGAAGTATCTTCATCATTAATTAGTATTTGACCAGCAGTAGGTTCAATCAATCGATTTATCATTTTTAAAGTAGTTGTTTTACCACAACCACTAGGGCCAATCAAAATAACAAACTGCCCTTCTTTAATTTCAAAACTGATATCATCGATAACTTTGACTTCACCATATTTTTTGGTCACATGATCAAATTTTATCATTTTTCTTCCTCTTTTCTGTTTAGAAAACTACTGACAGCTTGATGGCAGCCCTCATTACCAACGAAAATTATTGTATCGTTGGCGTAAAGCTCAGCGTATGGTCCAGGAGAAAGAATCATATAGTTTGCGCGTTTGATTGCGACAATTGTAGCACCGGTTTCTTGCCAGAACCTAATCTTACCGATATTTTCACCAATAATTTTTGAATCAACAGGAATCTTTATTTCATAGTTAACAAACGGTGTTGTCACTGATGCAAACGCGGTACGATTGCGAATTATCTCAGCTGCTAATGATTCAAGTTGTTGATTAAGTTCTTTTTGTTTTGCTAAAGCATTCTCAAAATCTTTTTGTAGTTCAACTTGCTTTGTAAAGCCATCGAAATGTTCAATATAGCGTTTAGCGTTATCAATTGATAAAACAAATACACCACTATTGTGCTTAATATCAACTACCTTCATATCAGCTAAAAGCTTTAATGCACGTCTGATAGTTTCTGGTGATACATTGTACTCGCTAGCAAATAAAGATCGCCCAGAGAGTTTTTTGTCTTCTACTAATTCTTCCTTGGCAATTCTATTAGCTATATCAAGTGCAATTAAAAGATATTGTGGGGGATTTACCCTGTTTGACATAATTATTTCTCCCAAACTGACAACTTACTGTCATAATATAGTATGTCACAATACTATTTTACTGTCAACTAATATAAAACAAGGACCGATTAGTCCTTGTTTCTATGATAGTTATAAAGTTCTTCGGTAGCTAAGGCAATCTTAGTTACGCTAAATCGTTCTTTTTCGGGGTAGATATAGTAAGTGTCATCAAGGGTGTTAAGGTCCACACAATCACCATACTTACCAAGATAATTGAATTCAATATGACAAGAATACATAGACTCAACTGTTTTGATCATTTCATATGGTTCATCTTGATATTTACCAACCAATCTAAATCCATTATGATCATGGGTTAAGGTGGCTTTACCTAAAGGTATATAACCATTAGCGTTTGGTAATGAGTCAACGTGTACTTCTGATTCAAAGAAGTATGTGTTTGTTTCTACTTCTTTTCTTACATTTGATCTTTCCCATTCATACCAATCAGGAATATGAGAAAATTCAGTATCGCCAGTTTCTGCCGCTAATTGACCATATTCATTCATTGACCACTTTTTATGACAATGTTCACACCATAAATAGTGTTTATCGGAATTCATATAGTACTCAGTTTGACAATTCGGACATTGGTATAAGACTTTATGAAGACCTTTAGCTCTGTCTTTGTAATTTATCGCAATCTTATTATCTCTTTGCCATGCAAAATCATCATAAACAAAAGCTTTATTGATGATATCGTTTATTTTGTCAGCTGGGTAAGCTTGTAGTTGTTCCTTTGTTAAAATTTGAGTCATATCAGCTTCAACGCGATTATTTCTTGGTGTTAAATTCCAGAATGGTGAATTAATATGATGGCCTTTAGTGATCAATGTTACAACGGGGACATTAAGCAACTTAGCTAATTTCCCAACTGATTCAGGTAGTACCGCAGTAGTGCCACACAATGAATACCGCGCTTCAGGATATAAGACCAAGATATCACCGTTTTCGATCACTCTTTTTAAGTGACGTATTAAAATGACATCGTTAGTAAATTTACGTTTACAAATACAACCAACCAAACGCAGTAATTTCTCGCGTTTGATAAAGCCATCGATAGCGACAACATTGTTTGTGCGATATGGAAATACTGCATGTGTACATATTTTGAAGTCTAAAAAAGCATTATGGTTTCCAAGCAACAAGTATGGTGGTTTTAAACCATCCATGTTCACTTTATTAACCTTTGCTTTGTGTTTAATCACATCAGGATAGCTTAATAGCCATGTTAGTGGACGCAGATACCATTTTTGACGATAAGGTTTTTGCGTCATGTCGAAACGCTTAAAATCTTTTTGGGAAGCAGGATATTTCATATGAGTTTCCCCCTTAATTTATTATACATTACTTATTGGATAGATATATATTGAGATTGATATTGATTGACTACTTAAGCTGACTTAGTTATCATAATGAAGAAACATAAGGAGTAAATATGAGTCAGATTTTTGCATTATTTGATGTATTTGGCCATGAGGTCGCATTATTTATCATATCTTTAATACCACTTATCGAAGCTAGAGGCTCAGTTGTATATGGTGCGGCTATTGGTATGCCTTGGCATCAAGTATTACCACTTTCAATACTAGGTAATATGTTACCTGTACCTTTTATCTTGCTTTTTGGTATGAAATTAATCAAATATTTAAAGACAACCAAATTATTTGGGCCGTTCTTTACTAAATATGAAGCTAAGTTAATGTTGAAATCAAAAGAGATCGATCGTTATAGTTTTATCGCATTAGTTTTATTTGTAGGGATTCCTCTACCAGGAACAGGTGCTTGGTCAGGTTCTTTGATCGCAACGATATTAAACATAAATTATAAAAGAGCAATACCAGCTATCTTTTTAGGAGTTATATTAGCAGCAATAATCATGACATTAGGTAGTTATGGCGTTGTAGGTATTTTCAGATTATTTATTTAAGGCACTTAATTTATAAGCCATTATGATCGTTTTTGAGTCGATTATCTCATTATTACTTATTTTTTCCATGATCATACTTAAAGGCATTTTGATAACATTAAGAAATTCTGTTTGATCAAGATTTTGACCAACAAAGGTCAACTTATCAGCATAATACATATAAATTATCTCAGTAGAGTAACCACATGTAGGGACAAAACAACCCAAGCTTATTAATTCATCTGTTTTATAACCAGTTTCTTCAACTAATTCGCGCATTGCACAATCAAGAGGGTCTTCACCCTTTTCTTTTTTACCAGCTGGAAATTCAATCATCTCACGATCAAGTGGATAACGAAACTGTTGTACTAAAAAGAAGTTGTTATCTTTATCTTTAGCCGCAATACAAACACCACCATTATGCTTTATATAATCACGATGACTTACTTGATCATCTGGCAACAAGACTTCATCACGATATACAGTGAAGACCGGACCTTTGTAGATTAATTTACTTGTTAACTGTTTTTCTGTTAGTTTCATTTTTATCACCTATTCAATAGTAACACATCTTTATTTTTTGGGTAAAAAAAGCGTATTGATGTTATAATTAAAACGCGGGTGATTATATGTTAAAAAAAGGTTTGTTTATTACATTTGAAGGTCCTGATGGCAGTGGTAAAACTACCATTAGTAAAAGAGTATACGAGCAATTAAGAACTGAGGGTTATGATGCAATCTATACCAGAGAACCAGGTGGTATCGAAATTGCTGAACAGATCAGAAGAGTCATTCTTGACCCTGATAATACAGCAATGGATTGTAAAACTGAGGCTTTATTATATGCGGCAAGCAGAAGACAACATTTAGTTGAAAAGATAATTCCAGCATTAAAACTAAACAAAATCGTTATCTGCGATCGTTTTGTGGATAGCTCTTTAGTATACCAAGGCATTGCAAGAGCCATTGGCGTTGATGAAGTTTGGTCAATAAATAAGTTCGCAATCGAAGATTATTTGCCTGAATTAACCCTATATTTAGACATTAGTGCTGAAATAGGTTTAGAGCGTATCTATGATCGTCACAATAAAGATCGACTTGATCAAGAAAATTTAGTCTTTCATCAAGCGGTAGTTAGTGGCTATCAAACAATCATCACTATGTTTAAAGATAGATATCATGTTATTAATGCCGAACGTGAAATTGAACCAATCGTAAAAGATGCTTACACTAAAGTGATCGAACTGGTCAAGAAATATGTTTAAGACAAAATTGATAAGCGAACAACCAATCGCTTTTCACACTTTATCAAATAGTTTAAAAGATAATAAGCTTGCTCATGCTTATCTTTTTGTTGGTCCCAGTGGGACACCAAAAAAAGAAACAGCTTATCTATTAGCCCAAAGTCTAATTTGTCGTAATAAGCAGGTATTCGCATGTGAGACATGCGTTGATTGTCAACGCATTGCACAGGGCAATTACGCTGATCTTATTTATTTAGATGGCCGAACCAATAAGATCAAAAAAGAAGACGTATTACGCGTACAAAGTGAGTTTAGTAAAACGGGTTTAGAAGAATTTAACCAAAAAATATATATCATTGACTGCGCTGAAAATGCGACTACTGAAGCCTTGAACAGCTTGTTAAAGTTCTTAGAAGAACCAAGCGGTACTAGTACCACCGCCATCTTGTTGACTGAACAAAGTGATCGGATATTACCAACCATTCGTTCACGTTGTCAGATAATACAGTTTAAAGCCTTATCAAAAGATTTCTGTTATAATGTTTGTGTATCCAGCAATTATGATCCACTGGATGCCTATTTACTAGCTAATTTATTTCGTAACATCACAATGATTGATAAGATCATTGAAGAAGAAGAATATCAAAATGGAAGAGAGATGTTTAAACATTTTATAGACGATCTATTGAATGATCATGATAAAGCAATCATTAATTTACAAAATGATGGACTAAATACATCAAGAGATAAGAATAGACAGATCGTCAAATATTTTTTAGATATAGCAATTTTATTTTTCTCTGATATCTATCGTTTTAATGAGATAGATATCCCGTGGTACACCGCAAAATTAAATGAGATTAGCACTAGTGTATATAACAATCGTCAAATACTAAATATTCTATTAAAGAGTCGCGATCAATTAGCAGGTAATTCAAACATTCCTTTATTAATGGATCAAATGTTTTATCAAATACAGGAGGTGTCTTATGGTAGATAATATCAATGTTAGTAGTGAAGAAAAAAAATATCCTTATGTTGTTTCAATCAAGTTTAAAGGCACAAAGAAAAGTTATTACTTTGGTATGCATGAAAACAACGTTACTGATAAAGATTATGTTGTTGTTGAAACAATCAGAGGTATAGAATTAGGCGAGGTTGTAGGTGAAGTTCACAAGACTGAAGAAGTGAAGCTCAACGCAGCACTAAAACCAATAATTCGAAAAGCAACAAGCACTGATATCAAAAACAACGAACACAACAAAGTACTAGCCGAAGAAGCGCTAGAGATTTGTCGCCAAGAAGTTGAGAAATTAAAATTGGATATGAATCTGATCAGCGCTGAATATACCCTTGATCGCTCAAAAGTGATTTTTGTATATGTGGCTGATGATAGAGTGGATTTCCGTGAATTACTCAAAGAACTAGCTTCCGCCTTAAAATGTCGCATAGAACTAAGACAGATTGGAATGCGTGATAAAGCAAAGATCGTCGGTGGTTTAGGGACATGTGGCATGGAGACATGTTGTTCACGCTTTTTAACTGAATTTGATGTTGTATCAATCAATATGGCAAAGAATCAATTATTAGCACTTAATACGCAAAAACTATCAGGACAGTGTGGAAAACTTATGTGTTGTTTACGTTATGAAGATAATATTTATAAAGATCTTAGAGCGGGTTTACCGAAGATGAACTCACAAATTGTCTATAACAATAAAACATATCGTATTACTGCGATGAATGTATTAAGTAAACAAGCTAAGATAGAAAACCGTGAAGAAGCGTTGTTTTTAAGTTTTGATGAAATTTTTCCTGAGCTTAAACAACAACAAGAAAAGGAAGAGATATAGAATATGCATCGCCAGAAAAGCTTTGAAAATGAATTACCAACTCTTTATTTAGTCGCAACACCTATTGGTAATCTTGATGAAATGACACCAAGAGCGATTGATATTTTAAAGATGGTCGATGTTATTGCGGCTGAAGATACCCGTAATACAATCAAGCTTTTAAGCCATTTTGAGATTAAAACAAGAATGATATCTCATCATCAATATAATGAACAAGAAAGTGCTAAAGGACTATTAAAGCTTTTACAAGATGGTTTATCAGTCGCATTGGTCAGTGATGCTGGTTATCCACTTATCTCTGATCCAGGAGAACAGCTTGTAAAGCTTATAACTGAAGCGGGTTTTAATGTTGTTCCCATTTCAGGAAGTAGCCCTTTATTATGTGCGCTTATCGCATCAGGCATGCCAGTAAAACCATTCACTTTTGTTGGATTTCTAACTGGTAGTGAAAAAGAAATAAAATATACACTTGAAGGTGTAAAAGCAATTAGACACACACTTGTTTTCTATGAAGCACCACATCGTATCAATAAAACATTGAATAAGATGTTAACAATCTTAGGTGATCGTAATATATGCTTAGCACGTGAGATAACAAAGAAACATGAAGAATTTATCAGAGGAAAGATTTCTGATGTTCTAAGTATTGAAGAGGACTTAAAAGGTGAAATGGTAATAGTAGTCGAGGGAGACCTTTCTGAAAACAAACCGGATGTAACCTTGTTTGAAATAAAGGAAATGATCGAAAAATGCATAGCAGAAGGTATGTCAGCTTCACTTGCGATAAAAACAGTATCACAACTTACAGGTATTGCCAAAAACGAAATCTATCGTAACTATCATCAACGATCATAAGGAACATTAATGACAATTCTATATTTATTTGAAAAGATAAGAAATCCCATATTAGATTTTATAATGGCTTCAATCACTCATTTAGGTTCTGAGATGTTTTTAATTGTAGCATCGCTTATTGTTTTATGGTGTATCAATAAGAAGTGGGGTTACTATCTGCTATTTATAAGTAGTTTTGGAACAACGATCAATCAGTTTCTAAAAAACTATTTCATGATTGCACGACCTTGGCTCAAAGATCCTAACCTTACAGTTGTTGAAGCCGCAAAAGATCACGCTACAGGCTACTCTTTTCCCAGCGGACATACACAAACGATCGCAGGTTTTTTTGGTGGTTTGATCAAGCTTGACATTAGTAAATTTGTAAAAGTAGTCGCCTATATTACTATTTTTTTGGTGGCTATATCAAGAATGTATCTGGGTGTACATACTTTAGAGGATGTCGCTTTATCACTATTGATCGCAGCTTTCTTGGTGCTTATAATACATCCATTATTTTTTAAGAAAAACAATATAGTAACAATAATGTCTGTTGGTGTATTGTTCGCAATTGCCTTTGTGATTTACATGGAGTTAAAACTAACAAGATTAAGTATGATAAATGAACTTGATCTTGATGGTATAAAAAACGCTTATACCTGTTTAGGCTTGGCTTTAGCGATTGTGTTAGCTTATAAGATTGATGAAAAGTATCTAAACTATCCTGTTAAAGCAGTATGGTGGGCACAAATCATTAAATGTGTTGTGGGTTTGGCTATAATGCTGGGAATTAGGATGTTTTTAAAAGAGCCTTTGTATTTGCTTACCAACTATCACTACAGCGCTGATATGATAAGATACTTTATCATGGCTATGGTTGGTGGTAGTGTTTGGCCTATGACATTTAAATGGTTTGAAAAATTAAAATAGCAACTATCTAAACTAAGCAAAACAAGCTTAGTTTTTTCATTCTTTAGTATTAAGTACGTATAACTTATATATTTGTCTATACAAATAAGCTATAATAGAATTAATATAAAGCATAGACAAAACAAGATAACTAATAGGAGGAATAATGAAAAAATTCATGGTTGAGTGTGCACAAGAAGCACCGCAAGTTTGTCAAAAAGTCTATCAAAATAAAGATGAAAATGTTGGAAAATTAGTTGAACTATATTTAACGAAAGACTATAAAGGCATAGTTTTAGTTGGTTCTGGTTCATCATATAATATTGCTGCGAGCGCTAAATATGCGATAGAGAAATATCTTAAAACTGAGGTAAAAATATATACACCAGTAAGCTTTGAATACTATGATTATAAACATAGCGTTGATCATTTAGTTATATTCATGTCACAAAGTGGAAGAAGTACTAACACAGTAAACGCCTTAAATGTCGCAATAGCTAACAACTATGATATTGCCAGCTTAACTATGGTAGTTAATAATCCATTGGCTAAGGCTAGTGAAAACGCCTTCTATTATGGATCATGGACTGATGAAGCGGATAGTTATGTTTGTCGTGGTTTTAGTGCTTCAGCATTGTACTTAATCCTATTTGCGCTTGAAGCTGGGGTTAGAAAAGCAACTATTACTAAGGATGAGTATAAAGCGGCGCATAAGGAATTGAGTGCAATACTTAAAAATATGACAAGTGTTCATGAAGCGGTTGAAAAGTTTTATGGCATTCACAAAAACGAACTATATAACATTAGAAGAGCAATGACGTTAGGAATCGGGCCAACATACGCAACAGCACTTGAATCATGTTTGAAGTTCTCAGAAACAACGGGTATTGCGACTAATGGTTATGAACTAGAAGAGTTCTTACATGGTCCAGCATATGAAGTAAAAAAAGACCATGCTGTATTTATCATCGATGTTGATGAAAAACTACATGAGCGCGCTATGAAAATATATGAAGCAAGTAAAGAGTTAACAGATAAAGTATATGTTGTAACCTGTTTTGATAATTATGTGGGTAATCGGGTTATCAAATTAAGTGAGAAGTTTGACCCAGTATTAATGCCACTAATCACAGTAATACCTTTTCAACTAATACCAGGTCATATATGTGAAGATCTCAACATAAGAGCAGTAACAATCTGTAATTATCGGGCTTCACAAATCGCTAAGTCAAAATTGAACTAATAATGATATCTTTACATCTAAGCGCTAGATGACTATAATGTAATAAAGGTTATGATCAAAAGAGTAACAAAGATAGTCGCATAGAGAGTAAGTGATTGGTGGAAGCTTATCGACAAAGGTTGTTAACATGGTTTGTGAACTGATTGTTCGATAGGTAGAATGATACGTAACCCGCGTTAAGGGATAGAGCATAGCCTCATTTGGTTATGAAATTAAGGTGGTAACACGCAAGAGCGTCCTTTGGATGCTCTTTTTTAGGAGAAAAAATGGAAAACAAAGGGAAATATTACATAACAACTGCGATTGCTTATACTTCAGGAAAGCCACATATTGGCAATGTTTATGAAATTGTCTTAGCTGACAGTATTGCACGCTATAAAAAAATGATCGGATATGATGTGTTTTTTCAAACAGGTACTGATGAGCATGGACAAAAGATAGAAGATAAAGCAAAAAAAGCAGGATTAGAACCACAAGTTTATGTTGATAACATCGCAAATATGATCAAAGAACAGTTTGATGGCATGAATATTTCATATGATAAATTCATGCGTACTACCGATAAACATCATGAAAAACAAGTTCAAAAGATATTTAAGAAACTTTATGACAAAGGTGATATTTATAAATCATACTATCAAGGTTTATATTGTAAAGATTGCGAGTCTTTTTTCACTGAATCACAACTTTTAGATGGTAAATGTCCTGATTGTGGTAGAGCAGTAGAAGCAGCTAAAGAAGAAGCTTACTTTTTCAAAATGAGTAAGTACGCTGATCGTTTAATGAAACATATTGAAAACAATCCTCACTTCATCCAGCCTGAATCACGTAAAAATGAAATGGTGAATAACTTCATCAAACCAGGACTTCAAGATCTTTGTGTATCACGTACTTCGTTTAAGTGGGGAATACCAGTTGATTTTGATCCAAAACACGTTGTGTATGTATGGATTGATGCTTTAACTAACTATATCACTGGTCTTGGCTTTGACCTTGATGGTAATAATGATCCTTTATTTGATAAATACTGGCCAGCTGACATTCACCTAATTGGAAAAGATATCCTGCGTTTCCATACTATCTATTGGCCAATCATGTTAATGGCACTTGATATTGAATTACCCAAACAAGTATTTGGCCATCCATGGTTATTGGTGGGTGATGGAAAGATGAGTAAATCAAAGGGTAATGTTATTTACGCTGATGATCTTAGAAGCTACTTTGGGCGTGATGCAGTGCGTTATATCATGTTACATGAAATGCCTTTTAGCCAAGATGGAACGGTTACTTATGAGCTAATGATCGAAAGAATTAATTCAGATCTAGCCAATGTTTTAGGTAATTTAGTAAATCGTACAATAGCGATGACTAATAAATATTTTGAGGGTGTTATCGAAAACGCAAAAGTTTATGAAGCTATTGATGATGAACTGATCGACTTAACCAAAGCAACACCAATTAAGGTTGAAAAGAAAATGAGTGAGCTTCGTGTACAAGATTCACTAGATGAGATATTCACTCTTCTAAAGCGTAGCAACAAATATATCGATGAGACCATGCCTTGGAAGTTAGCTCAAGATGAAAGCCAAAAGAACCGTCTTAAAACCGTCTTATATAATCTATTAGAGGCAATAAGAACAGCCGCTATCTTGCTTGAACCATATTTACCAGAGACCGCAGTTAAGATCTTAGATCAACTTAATACTAAGCAACGTACATACGATACCCTATCATCATTTGGACAGTTAGAAGATGGTATTAAGGTTACAGCTAAACCAGAGATATTGTTTGCACGCTTAGATGAAAAAGAAGTGCTAAGCAAGATTGCAGAAGATCAAAAACCACTAGTAGAAAAGAAAGAAGAGAAACCAACGATCGACATCACTGACTTTGGGAAGATTCAACTAAAAGTGGGAACCGTCATTAAATCAGAGAAACATCCAAAAGCGGATAAATTACTAGTATCACAAATTGATATCGGCAATGAAACTCGCCAGATCGTCAGTGGAATAGCTACCTTTATCTCACCCGAGGATTTTGTGGGTAAAAAGGTGGTAGTCGTTACCAATTTAAAACCAGCGATGATCCGTGGTATTGAATCACAAGGTATGATCTTAGCTGGTGAAGATAGTGATGGACTTGAAGTCATTAACGTTACTAAACTAGCGAATGGTAGTGAAATAAGATAAAGAGGATTAATAAGAAAGAGTTGGCATATTATATAATGCCAACTCTTTTTGTTTTAAATAAGTGATTAATTTACTTTACATCATAAGCAGATGCTCCAGTAAAGGAGATGTTGTTGTTGTAATTACCTTCTTTAAGAATATGAGTAAATCTAAAGTTTGGATTATCTTTAAGTTCCGTTTGATAAGCTAAACGATCATCACTTAAAGTCTCCCATAAACCAAGATACTCAAGTAAACTTTGGTAATCTTCTTTATTAAAGTCAGAGTTATGAAACTCAATATTGAAATATTCAAGCTCTACATTGTCAGCTGTTTTACTAAAATAGTAGTATTTTTCATCAAGGTCACTCATTAGTTTTTCATACATATTTATTTCTGGCTTATTAAGTTCAAGGTTTTTGCCTTCTATGTAATAGATATAACCATGGATAGCGGTCACATATTTAGTATTGTCAGCATCTAGATTGATCGTTATAGCTGAAGAGATCTTTTTGTCTTCAATAGTATAACGTACACCATACTGTTCATCATGTTTTAAATCAGTCTTTCCACAAGCCGATAATAAACATATAGATATAAGTAGTGTTAGATACATTATCAATTGTTTTTTGTATGAGTTGGTAGTATGCATTGGGGTTCCTTTTTTTATTTGTGATAAATAATAATAATTTCATTAATTATAACACGAAAAAGCAATAATCATGCGATTTTATCAACTTTATTATCATAAAAGAGTTTAACAGAGCTATTATTGAAATTAAAAACCGTTGATATACGATCAACGGTTTAAGACATTTATTATGGTGATAATCAACTTGGAAATCTAATGGTAAATGTAGTTCCTTTATCCTCAATACTTTCAAGATCAATTGTAGCGTTGTGGAATTTTGCACCATTTTTGACAATGGCTAAACCAAGACCGGTACCACCAGTTAAGCGTGAATGACTCTTGTCGACACGATAGAAGCGTTCAAAGATTCGTTGTTGGTGTTCTTTAGCGATACCAATTCCAGTATCAGTGATAGATAGTAATGCTTGTTTATCCGCTTGTTTTAAAGTGATAGTCACACTACCATTTTGTTTATTATATTTGATCGCATTATCGCATAGGTTATACACCATTTCGTATATTATGTTGCGTACACCATTAACATATAGGTCATTTCCGATTAAGTTTATTGTGATATTGTTTTCATCAGCTTTGGTTTTGAGCGATTTAATGACATCTTCGCTAACGGTTTTAAGATTAAGTTTTTCAAAATCTAGACTTACTTCTTTTTCATCTAGTCGCGATAATTTGATGATATCATCAATTAGATCAAGTAAATTCTGTGCTTCAGTATTTATGTTAGAAGCGAACTTAGGGATATCTTCGCTTTTAGCGATACCATTTTCAATGATATCAGCGTAACCAATTATTGAAGTAAGGGGGGTTTTTAGTTCGTGTGAAACATTGGCTGAAAACTCTTTTCTTAAGTTTTCGCGTTCATGTTTCTCAGTGACATCCATCAATAGTATTACGGCTGCTTTGTTTGTGTCATTATTTATGGGGCTAGCGATAATTTGATATAAGCGACCAGGGGCTTGATATAGGGTATCTACGACTTCATTACTTAATGCTTGATTGATCGTACTAATAAACGCTTCTGAACGATTTAGGGTCATATAGTTTTTATTTAAAGCTAGTGCTTGATCGATCTCAAATATCTTGGCTGCACTACTATTGATTGACATGATATTGCCATTCTTACCAATAACAAGTAAGCCTTCTTGCATATTATTGATAATAGAGTTAAACTCTATATTTTGCTCATTAAGTAGTTGCATTTGTTTCTCATTACTACGATTTTGCTCATCCAAACGTATTAGTAAAGGAGATAAATCATCATAGGTTTCATTAGCTAAAGGACTATCTAGGTTTATAGCGTTAATAGGGGCGACTAGACTATCAGTTTGACGACTTGATACATATATGGTCACAAACAACATAAAGCCCATTAACAAGGTTAAAAACGGTATACCGCTGATTAGTGTAGTGATAACACTTGATGTGATTGAAGCTACTCTTAATACATGACCATTATCCAGCATTAAGGCATAATAGAATGTTTGTTGGTTAATGGTTGATGAGTAACGCGTAGTTTCACCATAACCAGTTTTAATAGCTGATTGAATTTCAGGACGATTTAAGTGGTTTTCCATAGTCCTATAATCACTTGCTGAATCAAAAAGCACGGTACCATCAACATCGATGATGGTAATACGATTAGTCGCTGAATGATCATCAATCTTTTCTAGATATGTTTCTTCATCAATATTTAAGGCAACGGCGATATAAGTAGCTTCAGAGCGAAGTGTAGATTTCATTTGGTCATAAAAGCGAGCATACATAAAAACACTCATTGCGATAAAAGTTAAAGTACTACTGATAATTGCTAGATATAGTAAGTTTTTAAAAATTTTATTTCTCATCTTTTTTACCCAATTTATAACCTAAGCCATGCACAGTTTCGATATAATGACTATAAGATCCTAACTTCTTTCTTAGTGAGCGGATATGAACATCAACAGTTCGTGTTTCACCATCAAAACTATAGCCCCAAATTTTCTCTAAAAGCACATCTCTGGTTAATACAATATTTCGTGATTTCATAAGGTTACTCAACAGTTCAAATTCCTTAACAGTTAATTCAACTAATGCATCATTTAAATAAACCTCATGACTGTTTAGATCAACACTTAACTCTTTATAGGTTAGTACATCCTGTTTGATCTTATCATTAGATCTTCTTAATACTGCTTTGATTCGTGATATTAACTCCATCATGCCAAAAGGTTTTGTGACATAATCATCAGCCCCTTGATCTAAGGCAACAACTTTATCATACTCATTTGTTTTGGCTGTTAACATAATTACCGGAATCTTTACCGTGTCATTATTACTTCTAAGTTTTTTTAAGATATCATTGCCGTTTTCATCTGGTAACATTATATCCAACAAAACAAGATCAGGTTTAAATATATTAACTTCTTTAAAAAATTCCTTACTATTCGCAAAGCCCTTAGCTTTAAACCCAGTATGGTTTAAAGTATAGATTATCAATTCACGGATATTGATATCATCTTCAACACAATATATCATAACTCTCTCCCTTCTTTATGGATGCCAGTCATTGAGAATTCAACCCATTCAGCAATATTAGTCGCATGGTCGGCGATCCTTTCAAGATATTTAGCGATCATTAAGATATCAATGGCATGTGATGCATCTTTGATATTATCACGAATGTATTCAATTAGTTCATTTCGTATGACATTAAAATGTTGATCGACAATATCATCATCACTTATGATCTTATACGCCAGATTTAAATCTTGCTTTACAAAGGAGTCAATACTTTCGTTAACCATCTTGATGGCAGCCAATGCCATTTCTTTTAAATGAACACTATTAACAGCGTTTGTTAAGTCAGCTTTGGTTACGATCATCGCGATTTCTTCAGCTTGATCACCTATTCTTTCCATATCAGTGATCATCTTTAAAGCGGCAGAGATAATACGTAAGTCTTTCGCGACTGGTTGTTGTTGTAAAAGCAGTTTTAAACAAAGACTTTCAATGTCTTTTTCGTATTGATTTATTTCTCTTTCTTGTTGGATGACCAAATTAGCTAATTCATTATCTTGATTTAATAAAGCTCTTACTGCTCTTGCGATCGCTGTTTCACATAAGGCGCCCATTTTGATCAATTGTAAATTTAGCTCTTCAAGTTGAGTTTCAAATTGTTTACGCATTAGCCAAACCTCCCTGTGATATAATCTTCTGTTCTTTTATCCTTTGGTACTGAAAATATTCTTTCGGTTTTGTCATATTCAATAATCTCACCAAGTAAGAAGAAGGCGGTATGATCGGAAATTCTAACTGCTTGTTGCATGTTATGGGTAACGATGATGATCGTATACTTCTGTTTAAGCTCACTTATTAAATCTTCTATTTTATTAGTAGAAATAGGATCTAAAGCAGAAGTGGGTTCATCCATTAAGAGTATCTCTGGATTAACTGCTAAAGCACGAGCGATACATAAACGTTGTTGTTGACCACCAGATAAACTAAGAGCACTTTTATTGAGATTATCTTTTACTTCTTCCCAAATAGCAGCTTGCTGTAATGATCTTTCAACTATTTCATGAAGTTCTTTTTTATTTTTAACACCATGCGTTTTTGGTCCAAAAGCGATATTATCAAAAATACTCATCGGAAAGGGATTGGGTTTTTGAAATACCATTCCGACATTCTTGCGAAGTAAATTGATATCAACGTTTTGATCATAGATGTTTTGATTATCAATGATCACTTCACCGGTTATCTTGCAATCTTCGATCAAATCATTCATTCGATTTAATGTTCTAAGCAAAGTTGATTTACCACACCCTGAAGGGCCAATAAAAGCAGTTATCTCGTTAAGTGGAATGCTTAAGTTAATGTCTTTCAAAGCGTGGTTATTTCCATAAAATAAATTCACATTTTTGATTAAGATCTCATTCATATTTTAACCTTTCTTAAAACGCTTCGCAATAAATGTTGATAATGCGTTAATAACAATGACAACTAGTAGTAAAACAACAGCTGTAGCGTATGATTCATTGACATATAAACCCTCATTATTCAGGGCATACATATGTATCGCTAAAGTGCGACCACTTGAAAATAAGGATGATGGAATTTGGGCTATAGTACCAGCTGTAAAGATTAATGCGGCAGTTTCACCCACAATACGACCAATAGCTAAGATAATACCAGCCAATACTCCAGGTATTGCTGATGGTAAGACAATCCTAAAGATAGTTCTAAGCTTTCCAGCACCTAAACCGTAACTTCCTTGACGATATTCAATTGGAATAGCGATAAGGGCTTCTTCAGTAGTTCTGATGATCAAAGGTAATATCATGATGGCTAGCGTTAAAGCGCCTGCCATTAAAGAGTAACGCCAACCAATAAAAGTAAGGAAAAATAAGTAACCAAAAAGGCCATACACAATTGAAGGTATACCCGCTAAGGTTTCTGTTGTTAAGCGAATAACATTAACAAGTTTGTTTTTCTTATTAGCGTACTCAACAAGATAGATCGCTGAGAATATACCAATAGGTGCAGCGAAAAATAATGTCAATAAAGTCAAAGTAACAGTATTAACCATTGCTGGAAACAATGATACATTATCTGAATTATAGTTAAATTCAAAGAGCGAGGGTTTTAGATTTATTAATCCTTTAATGAGGATATAACCAAGAATAAAAAGGATAATGATGATTGTAAATATTATAGCTGTTTTAACAGCGAAACTAAGAAAGATTGATAACCAATCATGTTTTTTAACACGATGTTCCATTATTTCATCCTCCTTTTTAAAGTCGCAAAGGAAAGATTAATGATCAAGATAAAGACAAATAAAACAACCGCTGTCGCTATTAATGCATAACGATGAATATCTGCCGCATAACCCATCTCTAAAACGATATTTGCGGTCATTGTTCGTACCCCCTGTAGTAACGAATTAGGGATTATTGGTTGATTACCCGCAACCATGATTACCGCCATTGTTTCTCCTATCGCTCTTCCTATTCCTAATATGACAGCAGCTAAAATACCTGATTTTGCGGCTGGGACAACAGCGAAGAAGACACTACGTTCATGACTTGCGCCAAGGGCAAGTGCACCTTCATAGTAGGATTGATCAACCGCCCGAATAGCACTTTCACTAATACCAATGATGGTTGGTAAGATCATGATACCAAGTAATATTGATGCAGCTAATAAAGAGTTACCATTACCACCAAGATAATTACGGATAAAAGGAACGATGACCATAAGGCCAAAAAAACCGTAGACTATTGATGGAATACCCGCTAATAGTTCAATTACCGGTTTAAGAATACTATAGAGTTTTCTTGGACAAAAGCGAGCCATATAAATAGCCGTTAATAAGCCAAGAGGTACCCCCATAACAATGGCGCCAGCAGTAACATAAATACTACCGATGATCATTGGAAAGATACCATATAATTCATTATTAGGTCGCCATCTTTGACCTAGGATAAAATTGGTTACACCAATTTCTTTCAGAGCTATATATCCATTGGCAAACAAGAAGACACATATTAGCGCTACCGCTAAAATAGAAGCACATGCGGCAAGTAAGAATACCCACTGCATGACTTTCTCTTTGTTAAGAAACTTCATATACTATTTAAATAAACTAGACCAATTAGTTAACTCACCCATGTAGACAGCTCTGACATCTTCAGTGGTGATTGCATCAAGTGGATTTTCGTTATTGACGATGATCGCGATACCATCCATTGCGATTACCTGATTAACCAAACCAGCACTCAATTCACTTTCTTTTAAATCTCTTGATGCCATACCGATATCAAGTACACCATCGATTGCTCCTGTCATACCTGATGTTGAATCAGTTTGTTGAACTTCGATTGTTGCGTTAGTATTTACTTTCAAATAAGCTTCTTTTAGTTTTTCCATAATTGGACTAACAGATGAAGAACCACCAACTACAAGTTTGCCAGATGTCATCGATGAAGTAAAAGCACCAGTATTACTTAATGAGATATATCCGTTAGCTTCAACAACAGCTTGACCATCTGCACTTAATATGAATGCTAAGAAATCTTGTGCTAATTCGCTTATCTCACCTTTTGTAGCGACATTAAACGGACGAGCTACTTTATAATTACCAGCTTTGATATTAGCAGCACTTGCTAAAACGCCATCAACACTTAAAGCTTTGACTGTATCATTAAGTGAACCTAATGATATATAACCAATCGCATAAACATTTCCATTTACATTACTCATTACAACAGAAGTCGAATTACTGATAATAGCAAGTTCGGTTGTATAATCAACTTCTTTGCCACTAGCATCTTTTTGCTCAATTCCTAATAACTCAATGAAAGCACCTCTTGTTCCTGAACCTTCTTCACGGGATACAACAGTGATAGCTTTACTTTGATCAAAGCCAGCAGGTTTAGCACATCCACCAAGGATCATTGTTAACACCATAGTAGCTATTAATAAACGACTAATCTTTTTCAATTTTTCTCTCCTTTTTCATTTTTCAACCACATCCTAATGGAGAATTGTAAATTCGATTAGTAGTTAAATGTAAAAAAAATGTTAAATCGGTGATTTAACATTAATTCTTATAAAGTTGCTCATTATACAAAATTTGATAGATGTCATTGGAGTAAGACATCTGATTATCTTTTAATAGGGTAATTGCTTCTTGGTAATAAATAGGATTTAGTAGATAAGTAGTATGACCATAATAATTATTGGTGATCGTTATCAGTAAGGTTTGATCAGTGCTTACTCCCTTTGGCACTAGATACGGGGTTAAAGCTAATATCTGATCAGGGGTAAGATCAGTGTATCGATAAATAGTTTCATTAGTACTTTCATAATAATAAGAATAATTAGCAATCTTGAACATATCATTTTCCACTAGCTCATCAGGGTAGATAACACGCATTGAACTAGGCATTGAAGGCGCCAAGATTTCGTTATTAGTCGCAGCTAAATAAGCTAAAGCTTTAGGGAAACGGCTATCTAAATCTAAATAATCATTAGTACAATAATCAAAACCTTCATTGCCAATACGACATACACTAGCTGTTATTTGACCATAGTATTGATAATCAATTCCTAACAGTTGTTCTTTATCTAGGGCATAGTAATCTTCTAAGTAATAAGTTGCGAAAGTATCGAAATTAAACTCATTACTAATAGGTTTACTACTAACTAGTAAGCTATCAACTAACATAATATCAGTTATTCTATCGATATCATTATGAAAGTAAGCCATTGGAATACGTGTTCTTACAAACGCATCGTTTTGATATAAATCAAATAGTCCACTAAGCCAATTATAATTAACTTGGTATTGCCGTGATACGGCTTTACCACTGGTTAATTGATAGTCAAAGTTAATATAAGTTGTTCCGTTATAATTTAGTTCTTCAAAAGTATTAAGATTGTTTTCTTGACCAATAGTTAAATAATTAGTTTGGAAATTATGCTCGTTATAATCAAAATAACGATAATTATCAACAATCAGACGATGTAAATCAGTAATGACTTTAATATCTTCTGCTTGATCAAAGGTGTAATCTATTGGGAAACGCTGGGAGTAAAAATAGAAATCTTTTTTACCAGTTTCACTTATTAAACCCAGATTATCATAAAATGAAACAGTAACGAACTCAATATTATCAGGTACATAAGTGATAAAACCAAAGCCCTTAGTCAATGAAATTGGTATGCTTATTAGTGAAACAAAAATACTGATCACTAGATATTTCAATCCCGCTTTTAAGATATTTTTAAAACTACGATTAGCTAATACATCAAGAACCATGTATAAGACATCAGCGATAAGTACCGATAAGATCAAACTAAACAAGTTAATTGAAGTCATACCATAAGTTATTAAGAAGAAAAAGGCATAAAGTAAGATCTGAATAATGATGATAGTATTAATCGATACAATGGGAAAGAAATAATGATTTGTAAAAGGTATCTGTGTTTTCTCGCTTGGCCTACTTTGGTATATCTTAAGAGTGATAATGTAAATCAATGCGATAACTATCAACCAATAAACTTGATTTAAGAAAAGATAATTGGTGATAAATTCGTTATTTATCGTATTATTAAAAATCGCAACGAAAGGCGACAGGTAACTCAAGAATTTCCAATTAAAAGCAGCGTTAAAACCTATCAATATTGCATTGCCATAAGCAAAGTAGGTAAGATAAGCGAAAAACGGCAACATTATCACAATAAAGGCATAAAGCATAGCATCAAATGCCGTGCCGGTATTAACTTGGACATAAGTAATGATAGTAACTACCGCAACCAAAGGAATGATCACATAGAAGTAACCACTAACGGTAGCCAAGATCTGGGGATCAACAAGAAATAATTGTAAAGGAATAGCAGTAAACCAACTAATGGTAAAAGGGATTAACAGTACAACCAGTGATGCTAAAAATACACTCAAGTGTAATGAAGAGCGATTGATTGGTAATGAATGATAAAGATCAACACTGATACGATCGTTTAGATATGAAAACATTATGGAGCTTACAACAAAGCTAAAGACTAATGCTAATAAGATATTAAGAACCTTGCCAGTATAGATCAATCCTAAAGAAATATCCATCAAGGTTCCCAACATCAAGACCAAGATAGGATTAAACACTAACATGATCACTGTCATCAATATAATAAAGCGGCGATTTTGTTTGATCAGAAAGCGAATATAATCACAGTTAATACTGAGTTTAAATGTTTTTGCCATAGCCATGCTCCTTCATTTGATAAACAAATATCTCTTCTAAATTCATAGCGACTTCTTCAAGTAATAAAGGATTTAGTTTTTGTAATTCTTGAGAGTTATCTTTTTGAGTGATCAGCGTGACAAATTTACTATTGATCATAATATCAGCGTATGAAATATTACTAAACAAAGATTCATTAACAACTTCACTAAAGGCCATTTGATATTTGTGGAAGGCTTTGTGTAGTTCATCAACAACACCACCAAGATTGATGATACCATTTTGAATCAAGACGATCTCATCACAAATATCTTCGAGTTCACGAATATTATGGGATGAGATAATAACGGTCATCTGCTTATTGATGATCTCATCAGAAATGATACGTTTTAAAGATAAGCGCATTACTGGATCCAAGCCATCAAAAGCTTCATCAAGCAAAAGATATTTGGGTGTTGTCGCAAATGCTAATATCAAAGCAGCTTGACGACGCATTCCTTTTGAGAATGTCGTGATCTTTGCGTTTGCATCTAACAAAAATAACTTGAGTAAACTATCATATATATCATTATTAAACGAAGGATAGAATGTTTGATAAAAGTCACGCATATCATTTAGCGTTGATTGATGTAAGAAAAATGGATCATCAGCGACATACATGATGTTAGCTTTTATATCAGGGTTTTCAAACACTGGTTGTGATTCGATAGTTATACTACCTTGGTCAGCTTGATAAATTCCAGCGATTAAACGTAAAAGCGTTGATTTACCTGAACCGTTGGGACCAACTAAACCATGTACTTTACTATCAGCAATGCGCCAATCAAGTTTGTCTAATACAACTTTTGTGTCTAATTTTTTAGAAACATTTTCAATTTGGATCATTGATCTTCTCCTAAGGTCTTAATGACCACTTTTTTGATATCACTACCATTAATGCCTATTTTACGCATTTCGTTTATCATGTTGGTTAAATCGGCTAGTTTACTAGCGCGTATTCGATGTAATACTTGTTTGTTATCTGCGATATAAGTACCTTTACCAGCTAAGAAATAAATATAACCGTCTGTTTCTAACTCTTGATAAGCCTTCTGTACGGTATTGGGATTAATACCAAGTTCTTTAGAAAGACTACGAACGGAGGGTAAGAGTTGATGAGGTTCAAAGATACCTAAAAGAATATACTCGATGATATTGTTTTCAATCTGCTTATAAATCGCCTCTTGGCTATTCTGATTAAGCTTCCACATCGTTTTACCTCAACTGTACTATCTATGATAATACAGTATCGTATCGTAGATTATTTGTCAAACATTACAACCTGAGTATGCTAGAATAGTATCGAAATAAGGAGATAGCTTAATGTTTGATATTATTGTTGTTGGTGGTGGTCATGCTGGTTCAGAAGCTGCTCTAGCTAGTGCTAGGATAGGGTTTAAGACAGCACTTATCACTCTAAATATAAATATGATTGCTTCAATGCCTTGTAATCCATCAATAGGTGGCCCAGCAAAAGGTATTGTGGTAAAAGAAATAGATGCTCTTGGTGGTGAGATGGGAAAAGCAGCTGATCTTACAGCGTTACAGTTTAAGATGCTAAATACCAATAAAGGACCAGGAGTACAATCACTACGTGTTCAATCAGATAAAATTGCTTATAAAAAAATGATGCAGAAAACCCTTTTAAATCAAGAAAATCTAACAATCATTGAGGCAATGGTAGAAGATTTGTTTGTAAGTAACGATAAGATAGATGGGGTTGTTTTAGCTGATCAAACAACCATCAAGTGTAAGAAACTGATTCTTACAACTGGTACATATATGAGCAGTAAGATCATGGTTGGCGATCAAATAACGTTAAGTGGACCTGATGATGATCCTACAACATTTAAATTAGCACAAGCTTTAAGAAGAATGGGTCTATCAACGTTTCGTTTAAAAACAGGTACTCCAGCACGGGTACTTACAAGCTCAATTGATTTTAGTCAAGCAAGTATTCAACCAGGTAGTAGTGAATTTTACAGTTTTCACTATCAAACAACACCAGAAATGGTGGTCAATGAACAGCTACCATGTTATCTAATTTATACTAACGCTAATACCCATGAAATAATAAGGCGTAACATTCACTTATCATCAATGTACTCCGGCGTAGTTGAAGGGAAAGGACCACGATACTGTCCATCAATTGAAGATAAACTAGTACGTTTTGCGCAAAAAGACCGTCATCAGATCTTCCTTGAACCAGAATCATTAACGCTTGATACCACATATATTCAAGGCTTTTCAACATCACTACCACACCATATACAAGAACAAATGATAAGATCTTTACCTGGCTTACAAAATTGTGTAATTAAAAAATATGCTTACGCTATCGAATATGATGCGATTGATCCCCTACAATTAAAACCAACACTTGAAACCAAAAAAATTAGCGGTTTATATTGTGCGGGACAGATCATTGGTACTTCTGGTTATGAAGAAGCTGCTGGTTTAGGACTTTTAGCTGGTATAAACGCTACTTTAGCACTAAAAGAAGAAGCACCACTTATATTAAGACGCGATGAAGCATATATTGGAGTCATGATTGATGATCTTGTGACTAAAGGAACAAATGAACCTTATCGCTTACTTACATCAAGGGCTGAATATCGTTTACTATTAAGACATGACAATGCTTTTAGTCGTTTGATCGAATACGGTAAAGATTGTGGCTTGGTTAAAGTTGAACAATATGAGTACTATCTAAAACAAAAAAGCAATTTAAACAGTTTAATGCTTTATCTTGAAAACAAGATTGTTAAACCAGATGAAGTAAATGCTTATTTGATCAATCAAGAATATCAACCATTAACTGAGCCAATGCGACTTTATGATCTGATCAAAAGACCTCATATAAGCTTAAAAGAACTAAGTGAGCATTTAGATCAAACATATCCTGATATAATTTTAAAACAAGCTGAGATCAATATTAAATACGCTGGGTACATCACAAAAGAGATCAAAGAGACAGAAAAACTGATCTCAATGGAAAAATTGAAACTTAATGATATTGATTATGACCAAATCATCAATCTATCATTAGAAAGTAGACAAAAACTAAAAGAGATAAATCCATTAACACTAGGACAAGCCAGTCGAATTTCAGGAGTTAACCCATCAGACATAGCTGTCTTGGCAGTCTATCTAAAACAAAGACGATAGATTTAAGATTTCGATTTTTAAGCGGGTATAAATTTGTTATAATGATTTATACGGAGGATAAGCATGACGGTTGAAAAGTTTATCGAACAATTGGCCGTAGATGGTATCATTCTGTCACAGGTACAATTAGCACAATTTGAAAGTTATGCTCATTTACTTATTGAGTGGAATGAAGTAATGAATCTTACAGCGATAACTTCTTTTGAAGAGATTTATGAAAAGCATTTCTATGACAGCGTCTTACCATTTATAGATTATCCACCAAGCGGTAGCTTGTGTGATGTTGGTAGTGGTGCTGGATTTCCAGGCATTGTGCTTAAGATAATTTATCCTGATTTACATGTGGTGTTACTTGAACCACTTAAAAAACGAACGAATTTTTTAATGACAGTTATCACTGAATTAAAACTAAAAGATATCGAAGTTATCAACCAAAGAGCAGAAGATTATGTTAAGCTTAAACGCGAACAGTTTGATTGGGTAACAGCTAGAGCTGTCGCTAATCTAGCTATCTTAGCAGAACTATGTTTACCCTTAGTAAAAGTTGATGGCTATTTTATGGCACTAAAAGGAAGTAACGCTGAAATAGAATATCAACAAGCAAAAAAAGCAGTAACGATTTTAGGAGCTAAGCTTAATAATTTAAGCAATAAAGCTTTAAACCAAGAGATAATACGGAATAATCTTTTATTCCAGAAGATAAATAAAACCCCAACTAAGTATCCACGCAACTATGCACAGATTAAAAATAAACCATTATAAAGGAGTTTACATGAAGAGTTCTTTAGCTATATCCATTGATCAAATTAAACCAAATCGTCATCAACCACGATTAAACTTTAATGATGAGAGTATTTTTGAATTAGCCCAATCAATAAGAGAAAATGGTTTGATACAACCAATAGTTGTAAGAGCTAGTGAAGATAGTTATGAAATAGTAGCAGGAGAACGTCGTTATCGTGCTTGTGTATTAGCTGGTTTAACGATGATACCAGCAATCATTATGGACGCTAGTGATGATCAATCGGCGCAGTTAGCGTTGATTGAAAATATCCAACGTGAAGATCTAAGTGCGATTGAAGAAGCGAAAGCTTTTTTAACTATCATTCGAAATAACAATTATACTCAAGAAGAGTTTGCGAAAAAGATTGGCAAATCACAATCTACGATAGCTAATAAAATAAGATTATTAGAATTACCACAAGAAATACAAGAGGCGGTTGTTACGCGCAAGATAACTGAAAGACATGCTAGAGCATTATTAAGTCTTGATGAACCAAAACAACTTGATGTCTATCAAAAGATTGTTGATAAAGGTTTCAATGTTAAGCAAACTGAAGACTATGTTAAGATTATAAATACCCAAGATGATAAAGAGAAAGTAAAAACAAATACAACAAGAGGTTTCTCACGCAATCAATTGATAGCTGTAAATACCATCAAACAAGCGATTGAAATGATCAAAAAGATGGGTATTGTAATAGAGGTGCAGGAAGAAGAAACGATATTAGATCGTAGGATAATCGTTAAATTCCCGAAAGAATAGAGGTCAGCTTATGGGTAAGATAATAGCTATTGCCAATCAAAAAGGCGGAGTAGGAAAAACAACCACCAGTGTTAACTTGGCGGCAGGTTTAGCTTACTTAAAAAAGAAGGTATTGTTAGTAGATTTTGATTCGCAAGCTAATGCGACTCAAGGTGTAGGGGCTAGCAGACAAACAATAAAGAAAAGCGTTTATGATCTAATACTTGGCGAATGTGTAGTAGCCGATGTTGTCCGTAATTTAAAAGAACCACCAATGGACTTGATACCAGCTACGATTGAACTAGCTGGAGCTGATCTACAAATGGCAGAGTTTAAGCTTGGTCGTGAGAAACTTTTAAAGAACAAACTTGATCTAGTTAAAGATGAATATGATTTTATCATCATTGATTGTCCACCATCATTAGGACTACTAAATACCAATGCTTTAACAGCAGCTGATACCGTTATTATACCAGTACAGTGTGAATATTATGCATTAGAGGGGTTAACCCAACTATTATCAACGATCCGTTTAGTTAATCGTTTGTTTAATAATAAACTTAAGATTGAAGGAGTCTTGCTTACAATGTATGACTCGCATACCAACTTAAGTAAAGAAGTGCAACAAGAAGTACGTAAGTACTTTAAGGAAATTGTATACCAAGCTTACATCCCACGCTCAATTCGCTTCGCTGAAGCGCCATCCAAAGGAGAATCAATCTTTCAGTATGATATAAGATCAGAAGGGGCTAAAGCCTATGGGGCAGTAGTCAAAGAGATTTTAGCTAAAAATGAAAGGGATAAATAAAAGTGGAAAACAAACGTTTAGGTAAAGGGTTAGATGCAATCTTTGGGGAGAACCTATCTGAAATATTAGAAGAAATGCAACAAGATGAAAATAGTTTACGTAATGAAATAAAGGTCATAGATATTAGACCTAATCCATATCAACCACGTAAGAATTTTGATCGTGAAAAACTAACCGAACTTGCCCAATCAATCAAAGAACATGGTGTATTTACACCAATCTTGGTAAGACAAGGTATTACTGGTTATGAACTTATTGCCGGTGAAAGAAGACTTAGAGCTTGTAAAGAGGCAGGTCTTGAAACCATACCAGCTATCATCTTAGAGTTAAGTGATGAAAAGATGATGGAGATATCAGTCTTAGAAAACATTCAAAGAGAAGACTTGAACGCAATAGAAGAAGCAACAGCTTATAATACGTTATTAGTAAACTTAGCTTATACCCAAGATCAACTAGCGCAGCGTTTAGGTAAATCAAGAACCCATATAACCAATATGTTAAGAATCTTACGCTTACCCCAAGAAATTCAACAAATGGTTACAGAGGATAAACTAACGATGGGTCATGTTAGACCACTGATCACCTTAGATGATGAAAACAAGATGGTCACACTAGCTGAAAAGATCATCAAAGAAGGATTATCAGTAAGAGAAGTAGAACAACTACTAAAACCAAGCGA
Organism: uncultured Erysipelotrichaceae bacterium; assembly: GCA_964553255.1. GTDB lineage: Bacteria > Bacillota_I > Bacilli_A > Erysipelotrichales > Erysipelotrichaceae > JAQUCI01. Next base: position 81,686 of record CAZKJS010000002.1, read on the forward strand.
AGCTAAACCAAAAGCGAAAACTAAACCAGATATCTTCTTAGATAATGTTAAACAGATCATCGAAAGCAAACTTCAAACAAAGATCGAAGTAAGTAAGAACAAAGTAATAATCCACTATGAAGATGTGGACGATCTCAATCGCATCTTAGAGCTTATTGATTGTTTAGAAGCAGAGAATGAATGAATTGAAGAACTTTGATAGGCATTTATAGGTGAATATTACCCATAATAATCCGTTTTACTTAATAGGGGTTTTAAGGTTGTATCAACTATCGATGTTCAGTTTAAATCATTGTTTTTTAATGTCATAATAAATTCGAACAAAGAATTTGATTTTACGAGCTTCATTACTGTTTCCTGATTCCACAATGCTCGAATTATGCCATTATATATCTTCATGAATTCTTTTCTATCTGCTTGTTGAACAGCTATCATTAATACAATTTTGATGCGTGATTCATTCCACTTTATCCCTTTAGGATTAATTAGTACACAGAACATCGTTTTTTTAGCATTCATTTCTATTGAATGTGGTATAGCGAATGTTTCAAAAAAGCAAGTAGATGAGAGTTCTTCACGTTTAATAACTGAAGCGATAAAGCCGTTGCTTGTCAATCCGAAATCAATAACTTTTTGACCAAGAAAATTTATTGCTGAAAGTTTGTTATCTATGTTTTCGTCAATAAAAAATAGTTTCTCATGAAAATATGATATGAGCAACTTATTCTGTTGATTAAGTTCCTTTTCTTTTATGCAGCTGTGAATAGCATTATCAACTTCAATATGGTCCATCATAGTATAAAACGGTGAAATTACAACGACTTTCTTACGATGATGTTAATCGATTTCGTTGTAACTATCAAATCAATTTCTGAGTCTATATCAGTTTCAGTTATTGGATGCTTTATTGCTCTAATATTAATGAACTGTGAGTAGTGTTCATTAAGTCTGATTGAAATCTTATTATCGATATCGTGATAATCGTTACAATGAAGTAATATGTTTATTCTTTCTGTATCGATTGTTGAGTTTTCAATCAAAAAACCTATATGCACGCTGATATATCCGATTTCTTCATCATTGATTGTTATATTATATTTATCGGCAATCTTATTTGCTATCATAACTGCCACATCATAGATAAAAGGGCAATTAGTTTTTATAGTTTTCCAGAATGTGTTTTTACTAGTATTGTTTATACAAGATCTTTTTATAAGTGCATCTATATGAATTGAGAAATTATAAAGTTGATCTGAAAAATTAATATCGAGCATGTAATAATTAAATACATTTAATAATATAGAATTGATTTCTTGAACAAACTCATTTGTAAGGATATCTGAATGTGTCGCTTCATCATTGACTGTCAACTTAACTGGTTTAATTTGCCCACTTATCATAATTGCGATATAAATGATGTCGTTTGTGGAAGGATTAATAGTCCAATGGTTTGCATATTGAAGACAAATATCTTTTGCGATTTTGTACTCAGGCATAGTCGTGTTGATAGAATTGTTTGGGAGTGCTTCAACATATGAGTTTTCACGCATTCGATAAAGTGCAATTATTATGTTTATAAATAGATTAATAGAGTAGTTTTCCTCAATGAAATAGTCGTGTTTATGAATAGAGTTCAGTATTATTGATTTCATTCTTGCAACATCAATTCCATCAAAAAACGAAATAACACCATCAAAATTGTTAAAATTAGGGTCAACTTCTTTTAATATCATTTTATTGATATATTTTCTTTTATTTAATTCGTTACCCTCTATCCATAATCTGTTATTTTTCCTTTTAATATTGAGATTGAACTGGTTTAACTCATTGTTTAATTCTTTAATTCGTAAACTTAAAGTTGTTGAACTTAAATACAACAGATCTGCGAGTTCATCGAAATTGTAATCGACATTATTTATCATTAAATTCTTCAATATCTCATGATAACGAGATTTTTCTTCTTCATCAAATAATGTTATTGATTCAATATTTTCTTTATATAGTTTATATCCGCGATTACTTGAAATAATTATTGCTTTTTTCGTATTTATATCTGCGATTTCTTTTTGAAGTGTACGTAAAGAAATGTTCAAGTGTTCGCATATTACTTGTCCTTTTAAGTAGTCATCTATTCTTGATAGAAGAGTTAAGATGTTTTTTTGCCGAGAATTCAAATTTTTCATAAATCCCTCTAGTTTAATTATACGAAAAATGATTAACTATTGAAAAATATTATTGCGGGGTAACGTGCGAAAGACATTTTGATTTTAACAATATTGTTTACTAAATTAAAAGTGTAGGAGAGAAAAATGAAAAAAGAAGAAATACAGAAAATTGCATTTACAATGATTAGCCACGTAGGAGAAGCGAATAGTTGTTTTTATAAAGCGCTTGAAATGGCAAAAAAAGGTTCTTTTGAACAGGTTAGTTATTTTATGAAAAAGGGTGAAAAAAAATTACTTGATGCACATAAATCACAAACAGCTTTGTTATCAGCAGAAGCTCGAAATGAAGATGTGGAATTTAGCATAATAATGATTCATGCTCAAGACACTTTGATGAGCACGATAATGTTTGAGAGATTGGTAAAAGAAATCATTGATTTGCATAAAGAAAGAAGAGGAGTTTGCAGTGAATAGTTTTCTTTGGGGAAGTGCAACAGCAGCATATCAATGTGAAGGGGCATGGCAAAAAGATGGTAAAGGTTTATCGAATTGGGATGATTTTTGTCACAGCGATAAAAACAATGTTAATCCAGTAACTGGCGACATAGCAAATGACCATTATAATCGTTATGAAGAAGATATAAAAATGATGGCAGAATCAAACCAAAATGCCTATCGTTTCTCTATAGCTTGGACAAGGATAATACCAGACGGGATTGGTAGCGTAAATCAAAAAGGAATTGATCATTACAATGATGTAATTGATACTTGCATTAAGTATAATATGGAGCCAGTCATAACAATATATCATTGGGATATGCCGATAAACATATTTAAAAACGGAGGATGGGAAAATCGAGAAATTGTTAAACAGTTTTCAAAGTTTGCTCAAACCTGTTTCAATGCTTTTGGCGACAGAGTCAAGACTTGGATCACGATAAACGAACCGTCATATGACACAATGTGTTGTTATGGTATTGGTAATTATCCACCAAATGTGAAAGATCTTAATAGACGTTGGAAAGCTCTTTATCATATGATGTTGGCTAGTGCTCAAGCGGTATCTGTTTTTCGAGAAGGTGGTTACGAAGGGAAAATAGGTCTAGTAAGCGACGTGTATCATGTTGATAGTTTAATTAAAGATCAAGATTATCAAGAGGCTGTTGCCAATGCTGAAGTTTTCTATAATCTATTAGTAACCGATCTTTGTATAAAAGGATTAATAAACGAAAGATTTCTAATCAAAATAAAACAAAGCAATTATGACTTATCATTCATAAAAGACGAAGATATAGCTATTTTCGAAAGTGGAATTGTAGATTTTTTCGGTGCAAATGTTTATACAAGGATATTGGTCAAACCATACACTAAAGGTCCAACAAAACTAACAACAAACAATACAGGAGACGGTAAGACCAAGGAAAATGTCGTTGTTGAATATTGGTTTGAAAAAGACGAAGAAGAAAATACTATTAAGAATCCATGGGGAATGGAAGTATATCCTAAAGGTGTGTTTGATCTTTTAAAGTATATGCATATGAGATATCCGGGTTTTCCTATCATGATCACTGAAAATGGTATTGGTTATTATGATGATTTAAATGAAGAGAAAATCAAAGACGACTATCGAATAGATTTCTTAAAAGAAAATATCTGTTGGATGTTAAAAGCTAAAGATGAAGGCGTTAACGTTATTGGTTATTTTGTATGGTCGACAATGGATTTATATAGTTGGATAAATGGGTACAAGAAGCGATATGGATTAGTCTATATAGACTATGAAAATAAAAACAAAAGAATACCAAAAGAAAGTTATTTTTGGTATAAAGCGTTCATTGAAACGCAGAAAGGGGAAGAAAAATGAATAAGATAAGTGATTTTATTGAGAAAATGGTCGCTCCATTCGCAAACCGTTTGGGGAGACAAAAGTATGTTCAAGTCATTCAGAGTGCTTTTCTAACTTTAATTCCATTTATGGCAGTAGGAAGTTTTGCTTTAATTTTAATTTCGCCTGCAATGGATTATACAGTAATGGACCCAGGCATTCTAAAAAGTTTTTTTGAAGGATGGGCTAAACTTTCTGAATTTGCAGGAGCGCCGTTAAACGCAGTATTTATGGCATCAATGGGGGCTTTATCTTTGTATGTTGCGATAGGCATTGGTTATTACTTAGCTAAACACCATAAAATGTCGACTTTTCTACCTGTTCTGTTAACAACCGTAACATTCATTTTGGTTTGTGGAGTTGGGTTAGATGGGGGCTTTACAACGCAATACTTCGATGGTACGGGTTTGTTTGCAGCTATTTTTACTTCTGTTACAACTTTTGAATTTTACAAATTCTTGTATGAAAAGAAGATTGGTAGAATCGATTTTGGTTCAAGTGGAATGCCACCGGCATTATCAGAGTCGTTGGCTTCGCTGATTCCTGTCATAATAGTTGTTTTAGTCTTTGGATTATTTAGTGCGATTATTGTTCAACTAACAGGAGGTCTTTTCCCAGGGCTTGTAGGCGCAATCATGGAACCAATTGTTGGAATGATTGATAATGTTTGGGGAGTTATTTTTCTTTCAATTCTTGTTATGGTGTTTTGGTGGTTTGGTATCCATGATTCCGTAATAACAGGACCATTATCACCGTTTTTACTTAATAACTTAGCAGCTAATATGACAGCATATGCTTCAGGTACCGCAGCTATCGCATTACCGTTTATTCTAACTGAACCGTTTTGGTGGACATTTATGACAATTGGTGGTTCAGGAGCAACATTTGGATTAGCTTTATTATGTTTGTTTAGTCGATCTAAACATTTGAAGACAGTAGGAAAACTCGGTATTGTACCCGCATTCTTTAATATTAATGAACCAATAATATTTGGTTTACCAATAATGTTTAATCCATTGTTCTTTGTGCCCTTTGTTATGGCGATGACAGCTAACGGTGTTATTACTTATGTTTTGATGCAATTACAAATAGTTGCAAGAACCTTTGCTAATCCAACTTGGAACATGTTTAGTCCGATTGGAGCCCTTATATCAACGATGGACTTTAAAGCTGTGGTTTTAGTTTTAGGGTTAATAATCCTTGATATATTAATTTACTTACCATTCTTCAAAGTTTATGAAAAGCAAAAAGTAAAAGAAGAAGCTGAATAATCATGAAAGTATACTTGATTTGTAACGCTGGTATGAGTACTGGTATTCTACAAATAAAACTTGAAGAGGAAGCCAAAAAAAGAGGACTAGAGTTAACGATAGAAGCAGTTCCGATGATTGAACTTAACAGCATATTAGATGATGTTGATCTCATTCTGTTAGGACCGCAAATTAGATTTGCAGAAGAAGACATAAGGAAGACGACAACAAAGCCAATTATTGTAATTAGTCCAACCGATTTCGGTTTGATGAAAGTGGATAATATTCTTAACGATATAATTAAAATACTTAATATGTAACGAATAATTATCAAGAAAAAGGTCCGTTTGGCGTAAAAATTGACCTTTTTTGTTTTGTGTTAATCATTTTCTCATATTAATATGTTAATATTAATTATAGAGTAAAATTAGTTAGATAAAAATACGAGTAAGAGTTTATAATGCAAAAGTAGATATAATAATTTAAGCAAAATAGAAAGAAATTCATATGTTTGTCGAAAGTGTAATTAAATCAAATTTCCAGCAATTAACCAAATCAGAGAAAAAAGTAGCCACGTATATTTTAGACAATATGGATGTTATGGTACACCAAACAATGGCCAATATTGCCAAAAATGTAGGAGTAGGAGAAGCAACATTAGCCCGGTTTCTTTTAAAATGCGGATTTCAATCATTACACGCGCTTAAGTATTCAATTGTTAAGGATCTTGAGAATGCCAGAGATAAGAATACACCGATTGATTATATTGAAGAATTGTTTGGCGTTGTAAAGAAACAGATTGATGCAACTAATAACTTTTTAGATCGTGAAAAGTTAAGAGAGGTCGCAAATAAAATACAAAAAGCTAAAAATGTTTATTTCTTTGGTATTGGTCATTCAGGGATCGTTGCTGAATTAGGATCTTATCGTTTCATGCGGGTAGGGAGAGTAACAAAAGCAGTTACTGATATTCACTATCAATCGATACAAGCAACTATTACTGATCAAGATGATATCGTAATAGGAATAAGTAAAAGTGCTACATCACCTGAAATGATAAAATCGCTATCAATCGCAAAAAAACACGGCGCAACAGTGGTCTTGATCGCATCTAATTTGCACACAGAAATGACAGAGTTGAGTGATTATGTTTTTCTTGCAACATGTGATCATAGTTATATGTTATACAATGGTGGAGGTTTTGATGCATTTGTTACACAAATGTTAATACTTGATTCTTTAGTTACTGAATATACCTATTTAGACCCTGAAAACATAAGAAATTTGAGTGATACAATCACTGAATCATTTAGCAAAGGAAGAGAATAACAAATAAAAATAATTTATCGTTGAAAGCCTTTACACAAGGCTTTTTTTATGTTACATTGGCGGTGATGGAATATCACACCATAAAAAACATATCAAATGGAGTAATAAACCATGTTTACTTGAATAATGTGCAATGTGTTTTTTAAGGTAAAGATATAACAGCATCTAAATAGAAAGGAGGATATATGATTTCATTAATCAGATGCGATGATCGATTGATTCACGGACAGTGTATGGTTAGATTAGTACAACACTTTAAATTGAATCACATTATTGTGATTGATGATTTAACAGCGACTAATTCTATATTGAAATCTGTCTTTGAAAAATCGGCAATGCCGGGAATGAAGATCAGTGTATACTCGCACGATAATTGTACTGAAAGCCTAATTGAGGCAATTGACAGTAAGATGAGTGTAATGATTGTGTTTAGATTTCCGACAACAATTAAGCGGATTTTTGAATTAGTTCCCGATTTACCAAAATCTGTTATGGTCGGTCCAGTACAAATGCGTGCTGGTTGTAAAGAAGTTCAACTAGGAACTTATCTTTCACCAGAAGAGTTGGAGATAGTCAAAGATTTTGTCGAAAACAAAGGTGTTGATATTTATTTCCAAGTCATACCTGATCAGAAAAGACTTTCATGGAATGACGTCAAAAACAAAGTATCTTAGAATGTCATAACGAAGGGAGATAGAAAAATGACATTATTACAAGCGATTTTAATATCGTTACTTGGCTACCTAACATACATTCACGTACCCTTTCTTGGTGGTGGATTAATAGGATGGTATTGTGTTGGTAGACCTTTAGTTTCTGCATTCTTTATTGGGTTGATATTAGGAGATGTTACTACAGCTATTAAATTAGGTGTTTACATCCAATTGATTTTTATTGGACTAGTTACACCAGGTGGATCAATTTCGCCAGATATGAACTTAGCTACTTATGTTGCCTTACCGATTGGGGTAGTGACCGGACTTGATGCTGGTGCTACAACAGCTTTGGCGATTACAGTAGCATCAATCGCTAACGTTATGGCGGCTCCAAACTTTGCTGCTACCATGATTCCTGTTAACTACCAGAAAAAACTTGTTAATGATGGCAAACTTGCTGCAGCAACAAAAGTTCCGATTTGGGGTAACGGTGTAAAATTCTTATTCCGTTTTATTCCGACATTTGTATGTGTTTATTGGGGACAGGTTGCTATTGAATGGTTAATAGCTAATTCACCACAAAGTTTGATTAGTATAATGACAATATTTGGTAATCCGATGTCGTTAGTTGGATTTGCAATTCTTATGAAATTGATGATCAAATCACCAACAGATATTATTTACTTCACTATTGGTTTTGCGTTGTTTGCAGCTCTTGGTGCAGACATGGTTACCGTTTTGGTATTTGGTTTAGTTCTGTCACTAATTGAGTTCAAAGTTGGCAGAGCTAGAAAAGGAGCTTAGATATGGCTGAAACGAAACTAACAAAAAAGATGATTAGAAAATCATTCATAAATTGGATGATGTATAATCTTGCATTGTATCAACCAGAAACAATGCAAGCACCAGCATTGGTTAAGATGTTTGGTGATATTAGAGAAGATTTATATCCTAAAGATGTTGCTGCTCAACAAGAATTAATGGCAAGACATTTACCGTTCTTTAACACAGAGCCATTCTTAGGCTGTATCATTCCTGGTATCGCTCTTGGTATGGAAGCTGAAAAAGCAGCTGGTGGCGATGTTTCTGTTGAATTGATTACGGCAATAAAATCAGCACTAATGGGTCCATTTGCTGGTATTGGTGATGCTTTGCTACCTGGAACTTTCATTCCTATTTTATTAGCAATCAGTTGTGGCTTGAGTGCTAATGGTGAAGTTACCGGTGTCTTCTTTTACATGGCCGTATTTTTGGGGGTAATGATCCCTGTTACTTGGTTCATGTTTACAAAAGGCTGTCAACTAGGAGCTTCAGCAGCTGAGATGATCTTAGGTAATGATCTAAAAGATGACATTATCAATTCATTGAATATAGTTGGTTTATGTGTTGTTGGTTGTGTTGCTGCTGCTTATGCTAGAATCAATATCTCTTGGACATACGTACAAGATGGTGTAACTTTAGTTGATCTTGGCGCATTGATTAATGGTGTATGGCCAAAACTCCCAGTTTTCTTAGGAGCTTTAGGTACTTATTGGCTAATGGCTAAGAAAAATTGGGGAGCAATGAAAGTAATTGGTCTGTACTTAATTATTGCTATAATTGGATATTTTACAGGTTTCTTAGCTCCGTAATTATGAACGCAATAGTAGAAAAACTATTGGGAAAAATCATAATTTCTTGTCAAGCATACGAAGACACTCCTCTATTTGGATCTGAAAATATGAAGATCATGGCACAAAGTGCATTGTTGGGAGGTGCCTCCGGCATTAGAGCCTGCTGGCCTCAAGATGTTCGTGCTATAAGAGAATTGGGAGATTTTCCAATCATTGGTATAAACAAGATATTTAATCCAAATTTAGATACAAAAGACTATATTTTTATCACTCCTACATTAGAGTTAGCTTCAGAAGTTATTGAAGCAGGAGCAGATATTGTAGCTCTTGATTGTACAATCAGACCATTTCGTGATAAAGAAGCTTTATACAAGTTATTAAAATCAATAAAAGAAAAACATCCAGAAATAGCTATTATGGCTGATATTAGAACAATTGAAGAGGGCGTGTTTGTTGCTGAGACAGGTTTAGTTGATATCGTAGCTACCACTCTTTCAAGTTCAGCAATGGATGAACCTAAGGTTGATGATGAGCTTGTTAAAGAATTGAAAAAGAGAATAAATGTACCAATAAACGCTGAGGGAGCTATTTGGGATTTATATGATCTACAAAAAGTTATTGAAGCAGGTGCAGATATGATCACAATTGGTACAGCTGTAACCAGACCACATTTAGTTACCGAAAGATTTGTGAATTTTAATCATAAACTGAGAGGATGATTTCCTCTCAGTTTCTTGGAGGATTATGAAAAACTTTAATTACAACTTCAAACTTACTGAAGAAGAGTACTTAGAATATCTAAGATATGTTGTTTCATTTACTAAAGGAAGCAAGATTAGAAATCTTTGGTTACGTTTTAGTATTCCACTTTTAGTGGTTTTAACATTGTTTTACTTTAGGGAATATTTAACATATTTTCATATAATGATTGGCATGGCAATAGCACTTTTTTGGTTTTTTAATTTTAGTAGTAAGATCATTAATAGTTTTCTTCATAAAAAAATTGATAGAAGTTTTAAAGCTAATTTTAAGATAAAAGAATTTAGTACTGTTAATACTTTGATCAATGATGATTGTATAATTTTAGACAAGAAAAAAATCGATTACCCTTCAATAAGTAATTTAATGACCTTAACAAGTTCGTTGGCAATATTTTATGATTTCGATAAAGCCTTTATTATTCCATATCGTGTTATTGGTGATAAGGATAAATTAAATGAACTTGTAAGTTATATCGATGATAAACGAAAAATTGATGATGAATAACTTGAAGAAGTAGGTGCTATTAGGCATCAAATTGGCTAAAAGTGTTAAATTAAACAAAAAAATGCTATGATATCTATGTATTAGTTTATCAATGAACTGAGGATGTTATATGTTGATTAGACACTATGCCGTAAATATTGATGTAAATGAAAGTAGTATAAGCGAATTATAAAGTAGCAAGAATTATTGCGTAAAAAAGGAATAATACTTGCATTTACATCATCGTTGATTTATGGCTTTATACCAATACTAAGCATATATGCGTATGCCGAAGGGAGCGATCCCTTTTCTTTGGTGTTTCTTAACACATTGATAGTAATGCCTTTGATCGTAGTCATAGCTTACTTAAAAAAAGCGAGTTTAAAAACATCGTGGGAAGAATTATCAAAAATATCACTAGTAAGTATCGTCAATTTACTTACTAATATACTATTATCGATCAGTTATGTTTATATAGGAGCGGGTACTGCTACCTCACTACATTTCTTTTATCCCGTTTTAGTTGTTTTGATAATTAGGATAATCTATGGTACAAAGATATCCAATAAACAAAGAGTTGCTTTGTTTATTGGTATTATTGGGGTACTGCTTTTTATGGATGTATATGATATTAATCGTATTATTGGGGTAACCACGGCTTTAGCTAGTGGTTTAACATATGCCTTATATATTGTATGGATAGAGAAGATGCAGTTGATAAAGATTAATAGTGCAAGATTGATATTTTATTTGTCTCTTACATCAATTGTTTATATGTTGTTATTCAACTTACTTAGAATTGATATGTTTACGATCAACCTTGATATAAGCTTATTAGGTTATTTCTATATACTTCTTATAGGTATTTTGATTTATGTATTTGCGATGGCTTTTGTTGTGACTGGAACTAAACTTTTAGGTAGTGTAACTATCAGTATGATTAGTTTATTTGAGCCTGTTTCTTCAGTAGTGTTTGGCTTTCTATTACTTAATGAGTATGTTTCGATAACTAACATTATTGGTTGTGCCTTGATAATAATCTCTATCATTAAGTTAATGAGAACTAAATGATCAATATGTTAAAATAGAATTAACAGAATATTAAACTCATCATAATGAAAGGAAGTAATATGGAAGAAGGCAAATACGATAGCTTGAATAAGCGCAACATCAAACTGGATGGTACTAACAATTTCCGCGATTTAGGTGGGTATATTGGTCACAATGGTAAAATAGTAAGGTTTACACAATTGTTTCGCTCTGATGCCTTGCATAAGCTTTCAGATAAGGATATTGCTTGGCTAGAATCAATTGGCTTAAAGACAATCGTTGATTTTAGAAGTTCAAGTGAAATCGTCAATAATGAAGATAAAGAGATACTAGGAGCAAAGTATTATCATTTAAATCCAAAAGCTGAAGTAGCACAAACAGCGAGTGCTTCTGTCTCTAATGATAGAAATAAGATTGAAAAGCTAGTAAGTATTGCAAATTCAGAAGAAGGAAAGAGTTATTTCGCTGAACACATTGATGATATGTCTAAACAAATGCGAAAACTTGTATCTGATCCTGATGCTATCACACAATATCAAAAAGTAATGGCTTTTCTAGTAGATAATAAGACACCGCTTGTGTTTCATTGTCGAGGTGGCAAAGATCGGACTGGTATCGCGGCGATGTTTATCTTACTAGCTCTTGGCGTATCAAAAGAACAAATATATGATGATTATCTATTTACTAATATCAATAATGAAAAGCGTAATGAAAAAAGAATGAATGACTATCGTAATCTCACCGATAATCATTTGGTATTAGATTACCTTTATAATCTTCAGTTGGCGAAACCTGAGTATCTTGACGCCGCATTTGATGAAATGCACAAAATGTCTGGTACAACTGATAACTACATTAAAGAAGTACTGAAAGTCACAGATGAGCAATTAACTGAAATACGTGATCGATATCTAAAGTAAAACATCATGCAATATTTTAATGAACACTATGGGCGATATTTGGTTTGAAAGCGCCCTTGTTTGTGTTGTATAATTAGTACTTGATAAAGAAGTAAAAGGTAATAAACATGAATGATAATTTTGAACTGTACAACCTTAAGGTTGAAGTGATCGGCAGTGATAAACCAATGGTTTGTAAGCACAAAATTGGTGATTATTTCTTGGTTGTAGGAGAGGATATCATCTTCCCTGCAAACAATAGTTTTTCATTGTATGCACTAAGTGCCATACTACCATTATTACCCGCTAAACAAAGAGAACTGCATCAAAATGATTGGATGTTATCAGATGCTCTAATTGCTTGTCCTGATCCAAATTGTGGTGCAAGGTTTAAGATAACTCGTATCGGTAAACAAGAATTTAGTCACAAAGAATGTACAATAGTACCAATAGAAAAAGGAAGAAAAGATCATGATTGAACGTTTTAACTTGACCAAAGATTATAGTATTAGCCGCGTTATCAACGGTTGTTGGCAACTATCTGCTGGTCATAGTCTTAAAACAACATTGGATGAAGAAGATATCATGAAAGCTTTTATCATGCTTGTAGAAAAAGGATTTACTACCTTTGACTGTGCTGATATATATACAGGTGCAGAAGAGTTCTTAGGAAGATTTTCAAAGCGTTTAAAAGAAACAACTTCAGTAACAAATGAAATCCAAATACATACAAAATATGTACCTGATAAAGATAAATTAGCGACACTAACCTTTGAAGATACTAAAAGCATCATAACTAGAAGTCTAGCTAGATTAAATAGAGAGACTCTTGATTTAGTTCAGTTTCACTGGTGGGAATATGAGACTAACGGGATGCTTGAAACAATAGACCATCTTCAAAAATTAAAGGAAGAAGGATATCTGAGGCACATTGCTTTAACTAACTTTGATACTAAACATATTGATATGATAGTTAAAAAAGGGATTGATATCGTTTCATGTCAAACGCAGTATTCGTTACTAGATCGTCGACCTGAAAAAGGCTTCATTAATTATTGTAGGGATCATAATATAGCACAATTATGTTATGGAACATTAGCTGGTGGTCTTATTAGTGAAAAACATATTGGTGATTATGATATTGATCCAGATAATAGATCGCAGATTAAATATCTACAAGTCATAAAAGAAGGAATGGGTATTGATAACTTCCAGAAATTATTAATTATTCTAAATAACATCGCTATTAAACATAATGTCGAGATTGCCCAGGTTGCAGTTAGATATATCCTTGATCAATCGGGGGTTGGTGCTGTTATCATTGGCACTAGAAATTCACGACATGTACAAGCCAATGAAAAGATCTTCAGTTTTAAACTTGACCAAGAAGATATAAAGACTATCAAATTATTTTTAGCTAATGTAAAAATATTAGCTGGGGATTGTTTTGAATTGGAAAGAGATGATCCGATGTTTAAAAGCATCATTAAGACCAATCTAAACGCTAATTAAATACATAAGGAGTAATATCTTGGATAAACTAAATAAAAACGAATTAAAAGCTAAGATCATAAGTAAGGTAGATGAAGAATACGCAATGTCATTTTTAAGGTCTTTGGTAAGATTACCAAGTGCTTTTAAAGAACCAACTCTAGCACAAGAGTTAGTACTTGAAAAGCTTACTAATATGAACTTTGATGTTGATAAGTTTGATCCAAGTTTTGAAGGACTCAAAGACTTGGCTGATTTTTGTCCTTTACCACCAGGGGTAGCATTAAGCAATGGTGCATATAACCTAGTTGGTAAGAAAAAAACTATTACCAATAAAGCCAGATCATTAATGTTATTCTCACATATCGATACGGAAGAACGAAAAGATGAAAAGGAGTTATTAGGCTTAATTGATGGTGATAAGTTTTATGGACTTGGTGCAGCTGATGCGAAAAGTGGTATTGCGATGATGTTGTTGGCATCACAGTATGTACTTAGTGAAGTTGAACTTGATGGTGATCTTACACTGATGAGTGTATTAGGTAAAGCTGGTGGCTCAGCTGGTACACTAACAGCAATCAAACGAGGATATCAAGCAGATGCGTCAATATATCTACATCCAGCTGAGACAGGACATAGTTTTCATGAGATCAAGTGTTACTCAATGGGAGTGATTGATTTTAGAATAACGGTACCAGGTAAAAAAGGTCATCCAATCGATGAGCTTGATGAATCAGAAGAAAATGCGGTAATAAGAGGAACACAACTACTTCAAGGATTAACTACTTGGAACAAGCAAAGACAAAGCGAATTAGTATTTGAAACTGGTGATTTTAAAGGTCAACCAAAAACAAAGCTAAATATCGGAACAGCCTATGGTGGCACTTACGCTGGTAGTGATCCAACTAGTTTTAAAGTAGAGTGTCGCTTATATTTTGCGTATGGTGAGAGTATTGATTCTGTACTAGAAGACTTAAGAAAAATGATCGATCAATTATTTATAGATGACTTATTCATAAAAGAAAATCCAATTATCATTGAGAAGTTATATCTTAGAGCAAGTCCTGGATATATTGAAGAGGATCATGACCTGATAAAAACAATTATTGATAATGTTGATCAAATAAAAGGTAAACAAGAATATATCTATCAATATCATGGTGCAAGTGATATCCGTCTTCCCATCGTATACGGTAATACGCCATGTGTTGGTATTGGTCCAAAAGCTGGTGGTTTTTATGGCGCTGAGTGGACAGATTGGGTCAGTATTGAAGATTATATCAATGGTATCAAGATACTTATCGCAACGATCATTGATTGGTGTATAGCTTAATATATTCAGTGTGAATACTTAGAGTAATTATGGATAGTAAAATAAAACTAGTGATTATAAGACTTGCTTCCGTTATTAATATTTAAAGCGGTAGTAGGTTTGAGAGCTAAAACAAAATATTTTATACTGTCCTTTTTTATTATGATATAATCATATTATAGTAATAATAGTAATCATTCCTAATAACAATAGTTTGCGAGGTAAATAAATGAAGACTTTGGTGTTAACATTTTTTGGTTATCTGTTTTTAGGATTAGGAATAATAGGCATCGTTTTGCCAGTCTGGCCAACTACGCCTTTTGTGCTAGTTTCTGTGGCTTGCTTTTCATCATCACCATGTATCAAAGTTAAGATCATGAAAATCCCCTTCTTTCGTGAACATTTAGAAAACTATCACCAGCGAAAAGGATTATCGATGAAAACCTTTATCACTAGCATGGTTTGGTTGTGGGGTATGATTTTCTTGTCGATAGTCATGATAAGGTCACTAAATATCACCTTATTGCTTATTTTTATCGCATCCGCTGTTACTTGGCATCTTTATACAATAAGTAAACCGCGTTATAAGGAGAAAAAATGAAACGTGTTTTTGGATTAGTTGAGGCAATATTTAATATCTTATATCTAGGTGGTGTTACGATCATTGCTTATCATATTTTTCTTTTAGCCAATAATCGAATTAGTCAATTATTAGCGGTCATGATGGCTATGATATTAGTTATTGGTGATAGTTTTCATTTAGTACCACGCATCATTGTTATCCTAACAAAAGAAGAAGAGCGATGGCGAAAAGCGCTGGGTATTGGAAAACTCATCACTTCGATCACGATGACTATTTTTTATCTTATACTTACTTATATAGGTGTTCTCTTATTTAAACCAGAGAACCCTTTTTTATGGTTATTTGTAAGTTACATCTTAGTCAGCATCCGTATTGTTTTGTGTTTAATGCCACAGAACAAATGGACCGATCGTTATTCGCCGCTTAATTGGGCAATCGCACGTAATATTCCTTTTTTCATACAAGGTATGATCGTATCATTATTATTCTTTAGCTATCGTGATTTGATAAGTCAGTTACATTTATTGTGGTTAGCTATTATTTTAAGTTTTATTTTTTACTTACCGGTTATATTATGGGCAAATAAAAATCCTAAAATCGGTATGTTAATGTTACCGAAAACCTGTGTCTATTTATGGATTTTAACAATGTTTTTAACTATTTAGGATGCAAATATCATATTGATATTTTCATAAATGAAAGGAGCACATAATGAAAGACAAGCTTAAGCTTACAAATGAAGTTGGAGCCCCCATAGCTGATAATGAAAACTCCATAACTGTTGGTCCTCGCGGTCCAGTTGTTATGCAAGATGTATGGCTAATGGAAAAAATGGCTCACTTTAATCGCGAGGTTATTCCAGAGCGTCGAATGCATGCCAAAGGCTGGGGGGCATACGGCAAGTTAAAAGTTACACATGATATCTCTAAGTATACAAAGGCTAAAGTACTACAACCAAATGCCGAAACAGAATTATTCATTCGGTTTTCAACTGTTGCAGGAGAAAGAGGTGCTGCTGATTGTGAACGTGATATTAGAGGGGTAGCGGTTAAGTTTTACACTGAAGAGGGAAACTGGGACTTGGTTGGTAATAATACACCTACCTTCTTTATTCGTGATGTTCATAATTTCTCTGATTTAAACAGAGCCGTTAAACGTGATCCACGTACAGGAAGACGCTCAGCTCAAAACAATTGGGAATTCTGGACTTTGCTACCTGAGTGTTTTCATCAAATTACTGTTGTCATGAGTGATCGTGGTATTCCGGCATCATTTAGAAACATGCACTTTTTTGGCGAACACACCTTTTCCTTTTACAATGCTCAAAACGAAAGATTTTGGTGCAAGTTCCATTTTAAGACACAACAAGGTATCAAAAACCTAACCAATGAAGAAGCAGCGAAGATCAATGGCATGGATCGTGAATATCATGGTAAAGATTTATTTGAAGCCATTGAAAAAGGTGATTTCCCCAAATGGAAGATGTATGTACAAATCATGACGGAACAACAAGCCAAGAATCATTATGAAAACCCGTTTGATATTACCAAGATTTGGCGTCATGCAGAATTTCCATTGATCGAAGTTGGGGTTTTAGAGCTTAATCGTAACCCCGAGAATTATTTTGCGGAAGTTGAACAAGCAGCCTTTACACCTGCTCATGTTGTTCCAGGAATTGGTTTTAGTCCTGATCGTTTCTTACAGGGACGACTCTTCTCATATGGTGATGCTCATCGTTATCGTTTAGGTATTAATTATAATCAAATCCCTGTCAATAAAGCTAAAGTACAAGTCAATGATTATCATCGTGATGGTGCGATGCGGGTGGATGGTAACTATGGTAGAGCCCCAGCTTATACACCTAATAGTTATGGTGTTTGGGCAGCACAACCAGAAGTAATGGAACCACCACTTGATCTTGAAGGAGCTATGTATCAATATGATCCTAAAGATGATCCAACTGATGATTGCTTTAAAGCAGGAGGAGATCTATGGCGTGTACTGACTGAAGATAAAAAACAATTATTAATTGAAAATACAGCTACAGATATGATGAGCGTAACGAAAAACATAAAATATCGTCATGCGGTACACTGTTATCTTGCAGATCCAGAATATGGGGAAAGATTTACAAAAGCAGCTGAACTTGATATGTCAAAAGTATTAACCTTAGCTAAGTTAGATAATAACGGACTTATCAAAGCAACTCTAGAGGAAACAATGTAAGGAAGTATCTTAAATTGAAAAAGTATCGAATGACACGACAAAAACAACTTGTTTTAGATGTGATCAATAAGAGTTATGAGCATCCAAGTGCTGAGCAAGTCTATCTTGAAGCAAGGAAGCTTGATGATAAGATTAGTCGCTCAACTGTTTATCGCAATCTTAGTGTATTAGTAACACAAGATATGATCACAAAGGTTAAATTAGCGAAAGTTGATCACTTTGAACCCAAACAAGTTAACCACCATCATATAGTATGCCTTAACTGTGGTGTTATCACTGATATGAATATCACATACGATCATAACATTGATAAAGAAGTAGCTATAAAGTCTGGATACGATATCAAAAAGCATCGTATCGTATTTGAAGGTTTATGTAGTAAATGTCAAAAACAGTAAAGATTATCATAAAACACACCACGCAAAGTGGTGTGTTTTAAATTATGTCTGTTTCAATCACCGAGTGATTAGCTGCCTTCATGATACGGTTCATGATGGCTTTACCTAAGCCTATTTCTGGTATAGCTACGATATAGGCTTCTTTTATCTCTAGTTGATCCAATTGACGAAATGCGGAAAAAAGATTAAAAGCGATCTTATTTAAGTCATCAAGTGGTCCTAGATCAAACAAGATACCATCACTAAGTAAAGTAATAATATCGCTTGGTCCAAGGATAGCAATACTTGAATCTCGCTTTAACTGTTTTTGGATATAAGCTTTGATATTTGTTGGTTGGCCTTTAACAACATGTAACATTGCTGCTGGAGCATAATGTCGATACTTCATACCTGGTGCTTTAGGAATATCATTAATTAAAGTTTCCGATTGATCTAACACTAGTTGTTGGAGGGTTTGTTCAATCATTACCTGGGTAATACTACCAGGTCTCAGGATGATTGGTATCTCAGATGTCATATCTATTACTGTCGATTCAAGACCAATAGTGGCATCACCACCATTAATGATAAAGTCCACTTTACCATCAAAATCATTCAATACATGTTCAAAAGTCGTAGCTGAAGGTTTACCTGATAAATTAGCTGAGGGAGCAGCGATAGGAAGGTCGGTAGCTTCTAGTAAAGTTCTGGCGATAGGGTGAGAAGGTATGCGTATAGCGACGGTTGAAAGACCGCCAGTAATGCTTGTTGAGATTGTATCTTTTTTACGTAAAATCAAAGTCATTGGTCCAGGCCAAAAGGCTTTAGCTAAGGTATATACAGCTGGTTGATCAATGTAGGCATACTTCTCAATTTGATCAAAATGCGCTAAATGAACGATCAAGGGATTGTCCTTGGGTCGCCCCTTAGCGGCATAAATTGATGAAGCAGCTTTATCAAGTGTAGCGTAGCCGCCAATACCATAGACCGTTTCGGTTGGGAAAACGACTAAAGACCCACTAATAAGGGCTTGTTTTAACATCATTTGGGTATTTGGATCTTGTAGATCAATAGGATTTAATATTTTAGTTTTCATAGACATTATGTATCATACATTATTATCGATAATTTCACCATCAAATTGTACTTATCAATAATCTAATATTAATAATTATTTGCTCATACCATTGAAGATTTATATTTATGATATAATGCTTACAGCTATGGAGGTCTATTATGCGCATCCCAAAAACTATGAGTACGCAACACCCCGATAACGTTAACGTTCCTTTTTTCTCAACTAGTCCTGAACTTGGTGGTGAAGATGAAATTCAAGAGGCTTTTTATGCTTATTCACACTTACACTGTATTGAACAGATGTGGGATGCTGAAGGCAAAGAAGTTGATAATTATGTCGTTAGAAAGTTACTAACAAAATATGAGTCATTCTTTAGGAAGAAAACACTAGGGACTAATGTCTTTTTAACATTACGTGTTCCTAATCCCAATGTAGAGAAAACAGAAGCTAAAGTCTTACTTGAAACCCTTGAAGGAATTCCAAGATCTTTCGATGCGGCTAAGCTTTTTTATCATAAAGATCAAGCTCCAATCTTTGAAGTTATATTACCAATGTGTGAATCGGCACAAGCATTAAAACATATATATGATTATTACAAAGACTTTGTGGTGGGTAAGCAGTATGAGCAATTCTTAGACTCAACACTTAAGATCGCAGATTGGATAGGAGAGTTTAAACCAGCAACGATCAATGTAATTCCCCTATTTGAAGATAAAGATAACATGCTTAATGCGGCTGATATCCTTAAGGATTATTTTACGATTCAAAAGAAAGAGAATATTAGTTATCAACGCGTCTTTTTAGCCAGAAGTGATCCAGCTATGAATTATGGATTGGTAGCTGCTGTCTTACTAAACAAGATTGCTTTAAAACGATTAGATGATCTTCAAAAATCTTTAAATATTCCTTTATATCCTATTCTTGGTGTTGGTTCTGCTCCATTTAGAGGTAATCTTCGCCCTGATACGGTTGATCGTGTATCGCGTGAATATCCTAGTGTTTATACTTTTACCATTCAATCGGCGTTTAAATATGATCATGAACCAGATCAAGTTCGCCAAGCCATTGATGAGTTAGAAGCGCGACAAGTACTTCCTGCTCAAGTTATTGATGAAACACGAGCCCTTGATTTAATAGAACGTTACGGTAAAGCCTATTCAAAGAATGCTTTAGGTAATGCAGATATCATTAATAAGATGGCTAAATCAATACCAAGCCGTCGTAAACGTAAATTACATACTGGTTTATTTGGTTATGCTAGAAGTGTGAAGGGGGTTTCCTTACCAAGAGCTATCTCCTTTACAGCAGCCCTTTATTCGCTTGGTTGTCCTCCAGAATTGTTTGGCTTAGAAATATTGACTAAAGAAGACTTAGATTTTCTAAAGCATAATTATGTCAACTTTGAAGCAGATATCTTGGATGCATTAATGTTCTATAATCCAAAATCACCATGTGTATCTAAAGATTTAGCTAACGCTATCGATCATCTTTTCCCAAATTATAAAAGTGATAAAGATCACCGAAAAATTACCTCTTTTATAATAGAGGCAATGGCTTCTAAGCAAAGTAGTGATCTTTCAGAACTAGTACTACAAGCAGCACAACGTAGACACTTTTTGGGTTAAACAAATTAGACAACAAACTACTTATCAATCATTTTACTCATTAATAAAGAAATGTTTCGATGCAATACATCATAATACTCATCTATTTCATATTCATGGATTATTTTATAAGTATAAGCTGATAAATCCTGGAAATTTTTGGTCGAAAATATTTCTTTTGTCTGACTTTCATTAAAAGCTGGTAGCTTCACATTTGGGTGATTATATCGAATATTCATAGGACACTTTTCCATGCAATTCACACAGTCAATTAAGGAATTGTGACTATCTTTGTCAATCCATTCAGGGATATCATCAGCGTAACCATTATAAAGAGAAAGGCATCTTTCAGCAAGGATGACCTTTTTATTTTCCACAATAGCCCCAGTTGGACAGTTATTAAGACAGATACGACAAGTATCACAGAGCTTCATACGTACAGGCACACGCCAATCATCCTCTGGCAATTCAACATCTGTATAGTAAGCCACAAGACTATATTTACTACCAAAGCCCTCAATATATGATATGTTATTTCGACCATATTCAGCTAAACCACTTCTTACTGCTAATAACTTAAGTGGTAATCTAATCTTAAAAGCCTGATGATTAAAACTTGTCATGGTCTTTTTTAAATAATCATCTATTACTTTTTTTCGAGCTCTTTGTCGATAATCAGTAGGAATAATGACTTCTATTAATTTACCATCAAGGGTAAATCCAACTTGATGTAATGGTTCTAAAAAGGTAACTATTATAATAGACTTAGCTCCTTTTAGATCTTTATGATAGTCATAGTCATATTGTTTATCATTTACTACTTTCTCATAACGATATTGATATTGAGCAACATCTTTGTTAGCATCAAGATTAAACTCACCAGACAACAATAAATCCTTTAGATCAGCCTTTACATCTACTAATCGATCAACAGATACTGTAGCGACCTTCATATTCTTTTGTTTGAGATCATTAATTATTAGTTCTTTTATCGCTGCTGGATTCATTACGTATTACCTCATTGGCTTATATAAATATTGGTGAACTCAATTTATCATGTATAGGTGGTTGTGTAAAACAAGTAAGAAATAAAAAAAGATAGAACCTATAGGTAAGTTTTATCCGTTTGGATACACTATCAATACGTTCTACCGTAAGTATCAACAAGTTTATACAACGCATTTAATGTTTAATTATGTAAAAAGGGCATTAAACTAGCGTGGGATTTACACAAAACAATTATACAGATAAGGAAGTTTTAGAAGGGTTATAATCACTGTATCATGAATATTTGTGTGCTAATCTAACACCCTCATATATAATGAGCAAGAAAGTAGGGAAATATCTCAAAAGTATTGAATAGTATTAATAATAAAAATCAGATTTCAGAAAAAATATACTGTTAGAAATAAGATATTAATAGATCTAGAAAATCAACAAATGTTTTCACAGTGAGTATTTTGTCCAATTTCGAATCATCAGAAACAATTCTTGTGATAAAGTCGAAAATATCTTTGAATAGTACCTTATCTGATTCATTTATAGCGAGCATAAACACAAGGTTTACCTGCTTTGACCCCCAAGATATTGGCTTTTGGTTTATCGAAACTGCAATAGTCGATTCAATAGCGTTTAAAACTAATGGATGTGGTATTGCTATGTTATTAAAGGAACTAGAACTTATCGATTCTCTTTCATACAACTCATTCTTATAGTTTAAATCTACATAATGGTTATCAATTAATGTTTGAGCCATTACATCTATTGCAATATGATCATTGACAAAATTGGCATTTACCCAAAAACAATTAGGTTTAAACAATAGACGCAGTGAAGAAACAAATTTTTCTTGTTGACTTCTTCTAATTACTGTCTCTATTCCTTTAGAAATCTTATCTATATCATCTTTATTGATGAATGATGATATAACAACGCAATTTTTTGTTGTGTAATCATCAATTTGATGAGTAGAAATTAGTAAATCATAATTTTTATATTTTTCAATATCATAATAATCCGGAATCACACCAATAATCGTAATTTGGCTATAGAAGATACATTCTATTTTTTTTGCTATTGACTCTTTATCTAGTAAATAGTATGGATTAACTAGTAAAACATCTATATTATTCAATGTATTATTTTGCTCTTCAATTTCTACGCCAATATGGATAGATATATATGCTATCTCATCTTCAGGAACTTGATAATTGTATTCTTGAAAAATAAGATTAGCAATAAAGACAGAAATATCGTAAATAAATGGGTGTCTGTTTTTAATAAATTCAAGTTGTGGATTTTTAAGTATGATAGAGTTTTCTAATCTGATAATCATATTCTTAATATGCAAAGCGAATCTAATTTGAAAATCTATTTTATTCAATGAGAATCCATATACTTCGCTAACGCGCTCACCGATTCTTTTAATTAAGTTTGAAAGTTTATAACCAATAATATTCTCAATATTATGACCTTTAAATAAATCATATGATTTTAATTGTATCCTTGTCATTACAAGAATTGATAAATCATATTCATCTTGTCGTGTAAAGGATACATTAAGTTTATGTGTCAATGAAGCCAGTATTTCTTTTATTAATAGTTTGATGTTAAATGCTATTTCAATATTATTGTTGCTTTCTTGATATAATAACTCTTGTTGATCATTCTTTCTACTTATTAAGATTACAATATGAAGAATCAAATTTTTTCTCGAAAAATCGTCCATATGTAAATCCAAGTCAAAAAGCTTATTATCTATAATTTCTTCGATTAAATTTATATTAACTTCGGGGAAGTATGCTTTTATTATATTTTTTGTTAGAAAACTGTCTTTAGATTCGTTAAGAATCATTTGGCTGATCATGTTTTTTATATCCTTTTCATCACCTTCCAAATAGAGAAATCCTTTTCTTGTTTTCATACGCAAGTTATAAGTTAAAAAATGTTTGCTTATATTATAAAGTTCCTTGTTGAGAGTGGTTATTGATATAGCTAATTGTTCAGATAACTTGTATATCTCATGTGGTTTTTTCTCAAGTAGCATTATTTTAATTATAAATTTTTCTCGCTGTTTAATTGTTTGTGGAACATCATTTTTTTCAATTTGCTTCAAAATAAAAAACGCTCGTTCTTTATTGAAAATTAAAAAGCCGTTTATTGATGTTGTGATAATGTCATCAAACGATTTATTGATGTTGTTTACATAATTAAAAACAGATCTTTTCGAAATAGAAAGGCTATTTGCAATATCTTTAGAACTTGTCCAGTCATTTTTTTTGCTCAGAAGTTTTAATAGAGAAGCTTCATTACTGTTCATAAGCGTACCATATAATAATTATAAACTTAAATTCAAAAAATATTCTATACTGAATTTTCATTATAATGTAGAAAAAGTAGTTTAAAAATTACGTCTAATAAATGTAATACTTACGGTGTAAGTTGATATCAAACTTAATTATTGAGTTTTCGAATTATTTTAAATTTAATAGGAGGTAAAATGATAAAAATTCTATTGATATGTGGTAGTGGGGCTTCATCTGGTTTTATGGTTCAAAGCATGTTAAAAAATGCCTTATCAAGAAAAATAGATGTGGATCTTGAGGCTAGAGGGGATTCTCAACTGAAAAGCTATATCGATAAAGTAGACGTAGTTTTGGCAGGTCCTCATTTAAGAGTACGTGAAAGAGAATTAACTGATTTTTGCAAATCACATAATAGACCTTTCACCATAATTGATGCTTCGATATATGGTCGAATGGATGGTGAGAAAGCACTTGATTTAGCATTGAAAACTTTTGAAGATTACAAAGAAAAAAAGAAATTAGAAAGTGAGAATCTATGAAAAAGTTAATTAGTTTTATAAATGACAAACTCGAACCAGTATTGTCTAAGTTATTGAAAAACATCTGGATATCATCTATAAGTGATTCTTTAGTTTTGATAATGCCAATGATTTTGGTTGGATCTATAGTTACTATTTTTGGAGTAATTAGTTCTTATATATCGGGGTTACCAAATTTCCAACCTATAAATGATTTCTCTTTTGGTTTGATGGGAATGTTTGTCGCTTTCCTTGTACCATATTACATAATGGAGAAAAAAGAACTAGATAATTATAAAGCAATTGCAGGCCTATTATCTGTTGCACTATTTATAATGCTATCTATGCCAACATTTACACCAGAAGGATTTATTACTATAGAATTCGCAAGAATGGGTGCGGGTGGTATGTTTGTTTCGATTCTTGGAGGTGAATTAACAGGGTTCTTGATGTACTTTTTTATGAAAAAAGGTATTTTTTCTAAGAATCGAAATATCCCAGCATTTGTAACAGCATGGTTTGATTTGTTATTACCTGTTGCAGTAGTACTGTTGATTGGTTGGTTTATCTCAAATGTCTTAGCTGTTGATACATTTCTGCTGATTACAAATCTATTAGCTCCAGTCTTTAAGTCAAGTCAATCGTTATATGGATTTGTTATTATGCAATTTCTTATGGTGTTTTTCTATTCGTTTGGTATTACCACGTGGTGGATTACACCAATATTATATCCAATAGTGTTTGCTGCTATTGCAGAAAACGCTGCCGCAATAGCTATAGGCCTTCCAGCTGTTAATATAAATACATTTGAAGTTATGACTGCGTTCGTTGCTCTTGGAGGAACGGGAACAACATTAATGCTCAATTTAATGATGTCAATATCAAAATCTAAAACTCTGAGTGCTTTAGGTAAAACACTAATGATTCCATCTATTATGAATATTAATGAGCCTATTGTTTTTGCATCAATAGCTTTCAATCCGATATTAATGATTCCCTTTTGGATTAATTCAATAGTAATTCCTATCATTGTTTATGTTGTTTTATCATTAGGGTTTGTAGCAATTCCTGCAGAGACATTTATGTTATGGTTCTTACCTGTTGGTGTAACTGCATTTTTATCAAATCATGATTTTAGAGGTGTGATTTTAGTTGTGGTATTATTAGTTGTTTCTGCTTTAATTTGGTATCCTTTCTTTAGAGTATATGAAAAGAGAATGATGACTGAAGAATCAATCAAACCAGAGATGAGTGTTAAGTAAGGGTAAAAAAATGAGAAAAAGCAATATAAATAAGGGAATGATAAATACAGCGACAGCAGTAATTATTCATGCGGGTAATGCTCGCTTATTAATTAATAAAGCAGTTGAAGCTATGGAGAATAGGGAATATGAATTAGTAGAATCATTTTTGCAAGAAGCGGATGATGAGATAACTGAAGCACATAGAATACAAACTGAAACATTACAGGCAGAAGCGCGAGGAGATGAAGTAAATATCAGCTTCCTTTGGATTCATGCACAAGATTCATTAATGTCAGTTGTTACTGAAATACGATGTTTTGAAATGATAAAGAGGTTAGTTAAAAAGGAAGAAATATAACAAGATAATGATTAAAGTTGAAATAGAGATTATAAACAAATTTGGTATTCATGCTAGACCTGCGGCACTTTTAGCTAAAGAAGCTAATGAAAGCAACACTGAGATGATTATTAGTATTAATGATGAAAAAGCAAATTTAAAAAGTGTAGTTGATATACTAGCACTTGGTGTAAAAAAAGGATCAGTAGTTAAACTGGAATTCAATGGATTTGACGAAGATTTAGCTTGTAAAAAAATAGTTGAATTAGTGAATAACAGATTTGGTGAAGAGTAAGTGAGGGAGAGTAATGAATAACAATTTTTTATGGGGTGGAGCTTCAGCCGCATGTCAAATGGAAGGTGCATATTTGACTGATAACAAAGCACTTACTGTAGCAGATATAATAACTGTTGGAGGAAAGAATGTAGCTAGGAGAATTGAGAAAAATTTGAGTTCGAATGAGTTCTATCCTAGTCACAATGCTATTGATTTCTATCATAATTACAAGGAAGATATATTGCTTTTAGCTAAACTGGGCTTAAAAAGTTATCGCTTTTCAATTTCATGGTCAAGGGTTTACCCTAATCCTGAAGACGATAAACCTAATGAGGTAGGTTTGACTTTTTATGATAATATTATCGATCTTTGTATTCAATATGGCATTGAACCAGTTGTTACACTATTACATCTAGATATGCCGTTAGTTATTATAGAGAAATATAACTCATGGGAAAATAGAATTTCGGTGGATTTCTTTTTGAAATACTGTGAAACAGTTATGAGAAGATATAAAGGAAAAGTCAAATATTGGATGACATTTAATGAAGTCAATCATTCAGTACCGAAGAGTGATAGTGATTCAGCTATTGCATTTATCATTTCAGGTATAAACTTTAAAAATACGGTTGATAATGAAAAAATCGTTGCGGATAGCGTTTACCATATGATCCTAGCTACATCAAAAGTAGTAAATCTAGCACACGATATTGATTGTAATATGAAAGTAAGTATTATGAATGCTCTAATACCCATTTATCCAGAAACATGTCATCCAGAGGATAATTTGCAAACTATCTTGGCTGCACATAATGATTTTTTCATACTTGATACATTGTGTAGAGGCAGATATCCAAAATACAAGTTGAATGAATATAAGAGTAAACAAATTGATTTACCAATAATTGGGGATGATCTGGAGTGTATTAGAAGAGGAACTATTGATTATATAGCCTATTCATATTATATGAGTAATGTTGTATCGAAACATAAAGACAAAATGAATATTGTAAACGCGGGCTTCTCTTACGGAATAGAAAATCAATTTTTAGAAAAGACGGCTTGGGGAATGTCTATTGATCCAGTAGGATTGAGATATTCATTAAACCTGTTATATGATCGTTATCAATTACCAATAATGGTAGTAGAAAATGGTGTCGGAGTTGATGAAATAGTAAGTGATGGGAAAATAAATGATAATTATAGAATTGATTTTTTGAAAAAACATATCGAACAAGTAATGATATCTATTAATGAGGATGGTGTAGATTGTATTGGATATTTTGTTTGGACTCCAATAGATCTTGTAAGTGGATCATCAGGTGAAATGGAAAAAAGATATGGTTTAGTATATGTAGATTTAAATAATAGACTAATCGGTACTGGGGAAAGAATACCAAAAAAATCTTTCTATTGGTATAAGAGAGTTATTGAATCAAACGGAAGCAACTTAGAAAACAATATAGAATACTAATCATCTAACATTAATATTAAGAAAAATGATATGGTTTAAACACATCAAAAACAAAATTGATGTGTTTTTGTTAATAAAACCCCCAGATAGTCTGGGGGTTCCGGAGAGCTTTAGCGGTGTATTCCTGACAAAAAAAGCTCCTTCTGGTAGTATAAAAGTGCAGTCTGTCAATTGCGCTTAGAAACCAGAAGGAGGACCTTATGCAGGACACCCATAGTCTATCACACACAACTTGGAGCTGCAAATACCATGTGGTATTTGCGCCGAAGTACCGAAGGAAAGTATTCTATGATGAAAAACGTTTAGAAATAGGAGCGATATTGAGAGAGCTCTGTCGATGGAAGGGAATCAACATACTTGAAGCAGAAGTGTGTGTTGATCATGTACATATGTTAATTGAGATACCCCCGAAGATGAG
>CAZKJS010000003.1:0-14124 GCA_964553255.1 uncultured Erysipelotrichaceae bacterium
AAAATCTTCTCATGTCATCTAACTCATTGTAAATAAAACTATTGCAGTTCCCGTGCATTTTATACTTTTTTAATATTTTATTGTGTTTATCGTATTATAGCGTTTATTTTATTCTTATGAACATAAAAAATCGTAAGTATTCATAACTTACGATTTGAAGTAACTATTATTTAATGACGCTTATTGCTTCACTTATTGTTTTCTCATATGCTTGTTTTCCGTATTTATCGACATCAGCTTTATTCTTAGGACCATGAGTCAAGCATCCTGCTCCATTAATACAACCATCTACACAAGCCATACCTTCAATGAAATTACCATCAAGCATATTTTTTGAAGCTTTCAATAAAGCTTTCTTACATTCTTCAATACCATCACATACGACTGGTTTAAACGCAAAGTCGATTTGTTGTTCATTTAGCGCCTGCTTTATCGCATCACTAAGACCCCCACTACGAGCAAAGATACGACCATAGTAAGAAGCGTTATCCAATACATCTTCACTTAAAGAATCAAGTGGGATACTTAAACTATCAAATAGAGCTTGAAGTTCTTCAAAGGTTAAAACACTATTAACATACGAATTAACTTCCGGTTTTTGAAATTCCATCTTTTTAGCAGTACATGGACCAATAAATACTACTTTGGCGTTTTTATCGTTTTCTTTAATGAATTTAGCGATTATCGCCATAGGTGAAAGATTATGAGATATATGCTTTTTAAGTTCAGGAAAGGCTTTTGTAACATAACTAACATATGCCGGACAACATGAACTACTCAAAAATTTCTTCTCAGCTAATTCTTGTGCCTCCAGATAAGCAGCTAGATCAGCGCCTAGCGCTGCTTCTACAACGCTGTAAAATCCAAGTTGCTTTAAGCCACTAACAACCTGGCCAAGGCTAACATAACTAAACTGGCTGGCAATAGATGGTGCTACAACCGCATACACTTTATAGTCTTTATTATTATTACTATTCTTTATCAGTTCAATAACATCAAGAATAAAAGAGCGATCTGTTATAGCTCCAAATGGACATTGATAAACACAAGCACCACAAGCGATACATTTTTCATCATCAATTACTGCCTTTTTATCTTGATCCATTGATATTGCTTTAACTTTACAAGCTTTCTCACATGGTCTTTGATAGTTTGCGATCGCATTATAGGGACATGCTTTAGCACATAGTCCACATTCTACACATTTAGACTTATCAATATGGGCTTTTTGTTGCGCATCAAAGGTTATTGCCCCTTTAAAACAAGCAGAAGCACAATAATGAGCAATGCAACCACGACATGAAGGTGTTACTTCATAACCACCAACAGGACATTCATCACAAGCGATATCAATCGTTTGTATGACATTATGATGATCTTTAATGCCACCCATTGCCATCTTGACTCTTTCACTTAAGATTGCTCTTTCTTTATACACACAACAGCGCATCGTTGGTTTATTACCAGAAACAATGTCTTTAGGTATATCTATGATATGTTCAGTTAAATCCCCCGCAAAACTATGTTTAGCTACTTCTTTTAATACCTGGTATTTTAAATACTGTACTTTTGTATCAAATTTTTTCATCTTTATCCCTCAATTGTACGTTATCGAAACAATCTTTCCCATTTGTCTTAGATTTATTGCGACGTTTTCAACAATACGCATTTTCATATTTATATCAATCGGTAAGCTTTGATGGGCAATATTGATGCTTTGACCAACAAAGAAGTTGATATGAGTTGCCTTTTCAAACATCATATCTGCTAATAGTGAGGCCCCATCTTTAGCAACATAACGTTTATCCTTTAAACTATCAACTGCTAAATAATCTTCAGATAACATTAGTAACTTTCTTAAAGTTAAGACCCCTTCAGTAGTAAGATCAATACCATCAATATAACCAATTGGTGGTACATCTTTATCAGGATAATCAAATAGTGTCTTAACATCCTTATTTAAGTAGCGAGCTACGATCTGTGAGCTGGTACCACCACATACGATCTTTTTATGATCATTAGCTAAAAAAGCTGAGACATGATAATTATCCTTCTCTTTATCAATTGGTGGTCCTACCATTAAATCAACTTTTAGTGTTTCTCTTATTCTAACCACCGCGATCGTTGTATCATCCCCTGGTTTATTAAGATAAAGATCATTACAAGCTATAGCTACCAAACAAGCAAGTGCACGAGCACTGATATCATCAGTAAAAGCACTCTGTATATATGCTTTGATATCGATACGATCCCAACCAAAGTTTAATGTTGAACCAACCCCTGCATGAATAGCACCATCACTCATGATCAAGATATAATCATCACTTTCAAGTTTTAATCTACTTTTATATACCCGCTTATTCATGATCGTCAAACATTCACGGTCAAAATCTTGGCATTTACCTTTATGAACAATGATCGCTTGTGGATTATCAAACTCAAACAGATACCCCTCACCATTATTATCAATATGAACGATTGAAAAAGTCGAATAAGCAATCTTTCTAACTTTACATATCGGTAATGATTGGATGATCGTTTCAATGCACTCATCAATACTTATTTGATTAGCTATCATCGTACATAGGATCTTTGATGTTAGAGTAGCTAAAATGTTAGCCTTAACACCACTTCCTAAACCATCAGCTAGAACTAATGTGATTTGATCATCCTTGATAATTGTCTCAACTTTATCACCACACAACTCTTCATCTTTTTTATTGATTGAGGTATAACCTGTTTCAAGATACAGACTCATTAGATCGCTCCATCATTTTGTAACATTTGTTTTAACTTGACTAAAGCAACCTTAGTTTCTGCTGTTGTCTCACCTAATAATGACGCTATTTCTTGAGCTACACGCATTTGTTTTTTGATTACTTCATCAGTTGTACGTAACGTTTCAATCTTCATATCCTTTAAGCGATTATCATAATCGGTCTTTTCTGTAATATCCTTAAAGATCGCAAATGATAGATTTTCTTTTTGTAAGTAAATGATCGATACTTCAACAAAGGTATTGGTCTTAGCGATATAGTCTTGTTTATGATAAATGTTCTTCTTTTCATTTAACACCACCATAAAATCCGCAATATCATAGTAATCATAAAGCTTACGACCCTCTACATCTTTATCACTAATCCCAACCATTTCTATTGCTTTCTGGTTAATCTCCACAATATTAAGATCATTATCAACCAAAATGATACCGTTAGGACTATTTTGAATTATCTCATATGACATTGATTCAGCTCTTTGACGCATGTAAGGAATACACATTTCAATGTCCGCATAACCATTAGCTACAGCCCACGCTTTTTCTTTACAGCTATCATAACCACAAGCACCACAGTTATACTCATCTTCAGGTTTATTTTTACCTGTTTGACTTAAGATTGCTCTAATCTGAGCATCACTTGGTTTATATTCTTTGGCTTTGATCGCTTTAAACTCATAAGAAAGATCAATATTATCAATATGTATTGATTGTTCATTAACGTTATTTTTCTTACTGGCGTAATGTCGTATATCAGCGTTAGCTTTTACCGCTGAACCTTCTTTGATCAAACTACAAGGACCATTGACACATGAGTACTCACAAGCACTTAACTCCAAAAACATCCCTGATAAGCTATCAATGTTTTCAAGTACTTCACGACATTTATCAATACCATCAACAGCCACAAACTCATAATTATCGATATAACCATTAAATGATTTAATGATACCGCGACTTATCGGATAATACTTCGCTTTATTTTGTTCACCATTAGATTCTGTCTGTACTTTGATTTCATCTAATTTGATACTAGCTTTCTTAAAGAGTATCGCTAAATCTTCAAACGTCAATACACCATCAATGATACTACTTTGATCCGCTTCCTTTTTCTTAGCGATACATGGCCCAATAAAGACAACATGAGCATTTGGATAACGTTTTTTAAGCATCTTAGCATGAGCTACCATTGGTGATACTACTGGAGCAAGATATTTGATAGCTAAAGGATAATACATGCAGATCATCATATTCACAGCTGGACATGCTGAACTTATGAAGTTCTTATACTTTTGTTTCTGTAGTATTTCTTTATAACTATTAGTTACACTAGCTGCTCCTACTGCTGTTTCTTCAGCCATCGCAAAACCCAAGCTTCTTAATGCTTGATCCATGACCGCAAAATCGTCAAGTTTAAAACTAGATACAAATGAAGGCGCGATACTGGCGATTACCGGACGCTTATCCTGAAGTAATAATTCTATCTTATCAATATCACTATGAACACTCTTAGCGTTTTGTGGACACACTGAAGTGCATTTACCACAAAGAATACATCTTTCATATATTATCCGTGCTTGATGATTTACAACCTTGATCGCTTTAACCGGACAATTCCTTAAACACTTATAGCAATCCTTACACATAGAATTCTTAAAATCTAAATAACCTGTCATGATCTACCTACTTATCCTTATTGATTTAAGATGTACTGCTTGAAGAAAGTATCAATATCATCTTTTAATACATTATGATACTGATCATCGATCGTAATACTTACACCATCTTTTTGACAGTTCCCTAAGCAAAATGTTCCTTTAAGTTCAATCTCTTCTGTCAAGTTTTCCTTTTTGATCAAAGCTTGAAGTCTTTCAACGATCTCACGTGATCCCTTTAAATGACAAGCACTACCAATACATACCGTTATCTTTAACATAGTTCCTCCTATTGATAATCAACTACACCAAGCAGGTGAAGTAGAAACTCTCTTTCTTCAACATTACCACGCACCGATTGGGCTGCCGCTACGATGGGAATCCATCCTTGTACGTATTTACGTGAGATACTACTCTTTTCACAAAACATATCCAAGTATTGATCAGCTCTTGATACATTACCATCTAACCAAAACGTTAAGTAAGTTCTAGCAGCATCAGCAGAAGCATTTCCTTGGGTCGCATGCGACCAGTCAAGAATATAAAGTTTACCATCATCAGCCATCATGACATTACTTAAATTATAGTCACCATGACAGAGTTTATTATGATTAGGCTTAGATTGCAAGCTAGTTAATAGATCATATCTGGTTGTTGCATCAATTTTAGCTTCAAGGATCTTACGATATAATTTATCCTTTAATTTATTTAACAGTGGACTTTTTTGCTTGTGAACCTCAAGTTGTAGATCAACAAACATATTTAAGTACTCATCATAGTTTTCAGGATGTTCTAACATTAATTGTGCCAATGTCTTACCTTTTACATACTCTAAGACAATACCAAGCTTTTGATCAAACTGCCTTACTTCAATGATAAGGGGTATATTAAGATTAGTCTGTTCAACTCGCGCTTGATTTAAAGCTTCATTAAAGATATCAGCTTTATCATATCCCTGTGCAAACAACTTGATAACTTTATCTTCATGTAAGTAGATAGTCTTTTCGGTTCTTATCGCTATTATTTTTTTAAGCTCCATCTTATTTATCTCCTTTTTCATAAAACGCATTTAAATAAATCGTTTTAAGCTCACTCATTAGTGGATAACGGGGATTTGCGCCTGTGCATTGATCATCAAATGCTTGTTCAACCATTTCATCAAGATTTTTCATAAAGTCAGCTTCATTAACACCATAAGCACTGATCGATGACTTAATACCTATCGCCTTTTTTAATGATTCAATCTTAGCGATCAGTTTAGTCAATTTCTCTTGATCATCTTTACCCTCAATCTTTAAATAATCCGCAATTTCACCATAACGTCTTAGGGTAAACGGATGATCATATTGGGAGAAACTGCCCATTTTCACTGGTACCTCTGATGCGTTGTAACGCATTACCTCACTTATCAACAAAGCATTAGCAACCCCATGTGGTAAATGATGATAACTACCTAATTTATGTGCCATCGAGTGACAAATACCAAGGAAAGCATTCGCAAATGCCATTCCCGCAATCGTTGCGGCATTTGCCATCTTTTCTCTTGCTTCAAAATCAGTTTGACCATTATCGTAAGCTTTTGGTAAGTATGTAAATATCAATGCGATCGCTTTAAGCGCTAATGCATCAGTATAATCGCTAGCCAACATTGAACCATATGCTTCAATCGCATGTGTCAATGCATCAATGCCACTAGCCGCCGTTAATGCTTTAGGGGCATCCATCATCATATCAGGATCAACAATGGCCATATGTGGCATTAACTCATAATCAGCCAATGGAT
Organism: uncultured Erysipelotrichaceae bacterium; assembly: GCA_964553255.1. GTDB lineage: Bacteria > Bacillota_I > Bacilli_A > Erysipelotrichales > Erysipelotrichaceae > JAQUCI01. Next base: position 6,215 of record CAZKJS010000003.1, read on the forward strand.
ACTTTAGTCCACTTAAGTCATCGGTAATAACCGCAAACGGGGTTACTTCACTACCAGTACCAGCTGTTGTTGGAACAGCGATAAAGAATGCTTTTATACCCATTTTAGGGAAATCGTAGACTCTTTTTCTAATGTCCGCAAAACGCATTGCCATATCCATAAAATCAATCGTTGGATGCTCATACATGACCCACATGATCTTCGCCGCATCCATTGCACTACCACCACCAAATGCAATGATGCAATCTGGTTCAAATGAAGTCATCATTTTAGCACCAGCAATAGCACACCCAAGATTAGGATCAGGATTGACATCATAGAAAGTTGTATGCGTGATATTCAATTGATCGAGTTTATCTGTAAGTACTTTGGTATAACCATTTTTGTATAAAAAGACATCAGTAACGATAAATACCCTTCTCTTATTTAAGATATTTTTTAGTTCATCAAGTGCGAAAGGTAAACAACCTCTTTTGAAATATACTTTTGGTGGGGCTTTAAACCATAACATGTTTTCTCTCCTTTCAGCTACTGTTTTAATATTGAGTAAATGTTTAACACCAACATTTTCACTAATAGAATTATTACCCCACGAACCACAACCAAGGGTCAGTGATGGATTTAAATAGAAGTTATAAAGATCGCCAATACCACCATGCGAGGCTGGGGTATTAATAAGAATTCGACATGTCTTCATACTGTTTTCAAATGCTTGTAATCTTTGTGGTTGCTTGATCGTATCAATGTATATCGCTGCTGTATGACCAAGACCACCATCTTCGATCAATTGTTTAGCTTTCTTGATAGCGTCATCAAAATCATTAGCTAGATACATGGCTAAAACAGGAGATAGTTTTTCATGAGCAAACTCTTCACTAAGATCTACCCTCTCTACTTCACCAATTAATATCTTTGTCGTTTCAGGTACTTCTATCTCTGCTAACGTTGCTATCTTTACAGCTGATTGACCAACGATCTTCGCATTAAGGGCATTGTTGATGATCATTGTCTTACGAACTTTTTCTTTTTCTTGCTCGTTTAAAAAGTAACAACCTCTTTTAGTGAATTCCTTTTTTACTTGCTCATATATATTCTTATCAACGATAACAGCCTGTTCAGAAGCACAGATCATACCATTATCGAAAGTCTTGGAATGAATGATCGAGTTGACTGCCATGATGATGTCAGCACTATCATCGATAATAGCAGGAGTGTTACCAGCACCAACCCCAATAGCTGGTTTGCCACTTGAATATGCGGCCTTTACCATGCCAGGACCACCAGTCGCCAATATCATATCAACTTCTCTCATGATCACATTAGTCATTTCAAGCGAAGGTACATCAACCCAAGCAATGATGCCATCAGGAGCACCAGCTTTACACGCTGCTTCAGATAAGATCTTAGCCGCAGCTATCGTCGCTTCTTTAGCACGAGGATGTGGGCTGATGATAATGCCATTACGTGTCTTTAGTGCTAATAATATCTTAAATATCGTTGTTGAAGTTGGATTAGTCGTTGGAATGATTGCGCCAACAATACCCAATGGTTGTAGGATCTTACGATAACCCAATGCTTTGTTTTCTTCTACTACCCCACAGGTAACTGTGTCACGATAGGCATTATAGATATTTTCAGCTGCGTAGTGATTTTTGATCACCTTATCTTCAACAACACCCATGCCAGTCTCATTTACAGCAAGTTTTGCCAGTTCGATCCGAGCATGATTAGCTGCGATCGCCGCTGCTTTAAAGATCGCATCTACTTGTTTTTGATCAAATTCACTATATCTTAACTGGGCAGCTCTAACATCAGCTATCGCCATCATTAATTTTTCGGTTGAATCAACCACTTGTCGTTCTACTTTATTTTTCATAGCTTCCTCTTTTCTATAATATTTCATCCAATCGGCCGGAAAGTTCGGCCAAAGACGCTGATAAATCTTCTTGTTTGATAACGATCGTTGCTGGTAAATCAAGCTTTATTGGTGCCCAGTTCCATATGGCTTTTATACCAGAGGCAACCATCATCTCTGCTATTTCTTGGGCTACTTCTTTTGGTACTGTTAAGATACCTATATGAATATTTAATCGTTTAACTAAGTCAGTGAATTTTGTCATTGGTAAGATTTTTTTACCTGATACTATTTCAATACTTTGATCAACATCAAATCCAACGACGATATTCAAACCATAATTCGTAAACCCTTCATAAGATAATAGTGCTTTACCAAGCTTGCCACATCCAACCACTACCGCATCCTTTTTGTTGTTGTAGCCTAGAAAGGTTTCAATATCAGCGATCAATGAGTCTAGATGATATCCTAACTTAGGTTTACCTTCAATGATCTTAGCAATAGCTAAATCCTTTTTCACGACCATTGGACTTAACTGCATTTTTTCAGCGATCACTGATGAAGACATAAAGCTAACACCTTTCTGTTTTTCATCTTTTAGAAATCGCAGATAATCAGGTAACCTTCTTAAAGATGTCAATGAAATGTTGTTATTCTTACTCTTGTTCATGCCATCCTTTCTAATCGATATATTTTATATCGATACTTACAATGGTCATTATATAGACGTCAATATCGCTTGTCAATATTTTCACAAGTAATATTTAAACTTGAAAACGCTTAGATAAAAATAAAAGCGCTTACTATTTTTAATAAGCGCTTACAGCTTAAAAATGTATGATTTTTTTATTTATCCTACATTTTTAGCAATAAAGATTGAAAACTAATTTCATGCTTGTTATAATAAACAAGCATATGCGGGTGTGGCGAAATTGGCAGACGCACTAGACTTAGGATCTAACGCCGCAAGGCATGCAGGTTCGACCCCTGTCACCCGCACCATTTGAATATTAGATCAATGCTTATTAGGCAATGATCTTTTTTTATTTAAAATGTTTTACATAAATTAAGGTTGGTTCATTGAAAACATCGATACGTTTATCATAGTATTCAAAATCAAATTTTTGGTACAACTCACGATGTTCAGAAGCCACAAATAATTTAACTGTATCAAAAGCGAAAGCTATTATTTTTCTTAAATAACCTTGTTTACGATAAAGCGGAAAGACATAAACAAATCCAAGCCATGGAAATAGTGTTTTATCAGCGATACAATCTTGATTGGTAATAGTGAAAAACCCAATCAATTCTGCTTCTATGATCACAAGATAAATATCACCACCACCTAATACCTGATCAAATTGATTTGTTTTAACAAGATTTGCCAAAAAGCGCGCAGCACTCCAATCAGCTTCATTTATTTTATCAAGCCAAACTTCATCATTATTATATTTTATTATATTCATTTTTACTCCTTAATAGAGTTCACTACGTTTGTATCTTATCTATTTAGTCTGCCACTTTATAAGTGCATCTTTGATTCGATATAAAGCATCGATAACCTTTTGATCATCCTCATATACACCAAGAACAATCCTAAGATGGCCATCACCACCAAGTCCGTAGTTTATTCCATCATTAACAGCAACCTTAGCTTCTTTCACAAGATAACTTACAATCTCACTTGATGAACCAATTTTACTAACATTGACCCAAGCTAGAAATCCTGATTCGGGTAGTAACATTGAAACATTGGGAATACTATTGATGATCTCATACGCTTTATGACGTCTATTATCATATGCTTTAGCGAATTTAGCCATAAACGATATGTCGCTTAAAGCAGCTATCGTCGCAAATTGTGACGCTGTATTAGTTGCGCCAATTACTGAAACAGCGTTAGCGTAAAGACTATCCATGATGACATCATCACATACAATATACCCTACCCGTAAACCGCTTAAACCCATTCCCTTCGATATTGAGAAAACAGATATCGTGTTTTTAAACATATCTGGTAACGCAGCTGGTGTTATAAATTCATTTTCAAAACAAAAATCCTCAAAAGCTTGATCACATACTAATACTAAGTCATTTTCAATGATCACATCACGTAAGATCATTAGTGATCTTCGATTAAATACAGTAGTTGTAGGATTGTTGGGGTGGGTAATGACTACCATCTTGGTCTTTGGTGTAACATGAGCTTTAAGATCTACTTCACTTATTTGATAAGCATTTTCTTCTTTTAGTTCAACGGGTACAATCTTACCGCCCATGATCTTAACATTAGTAAAATTATTTGGATAACTTGGTGTAAAGATGATCACTTCATCATTTGGTTTGATAAAGGGTAACATCGCATAATAAAGACCAGAATCAGAACCTGGTGTTATCAAGATATTACGGTTAGGATCAACTGTAAGTTTATTGAAATTAGCTAAACGCTCAGCTAGTTTTGCTTTAAGTAATTGATTACCAATTGGGGCTGTATAATGTGATGAAGATTGATGTCTAATAGCATCAAGTAATGCTTCTTCAACATGAGATGGTAAATTCTTATCAGGCATAAAAGGGTCAGCCCAGCCCATTAAAGCGACATTTTGAGCAGCCATTTTCTGATAAGCATCACCAACATCGGCTTTCTCAACTTCACTAAATAAGCCCCCACTTGCCGTTTTAAAGGCATCGATCATTTTTTCTTTCATTTTACGCTCCTATGTCATTTTTTCCATCTTAACAACCCTATTAATATCCGTCAATCGTTTTTATGATTAAAGATAACTTTATGGTAAAATGATACCAAATAAAGGAAAACTACATGGAAGCTAAAAATACCTTTGATCTATTTGTGAATGATTATGATCGATTACGACCACAATACCCAATTGCTTTATATGAAGATATCATAGCTTATAGTGGTATAAAAGCAGGAGCTAAACTCCTTGAAATTGGCGCAGGAACTGGAATAGCGACCGCTTATTTTCTCAAAAACAATTTTCAAGTTGACGCTATTGAACCTGGCATTAATCTCAGTGCTTTTATGTTACAAAAATTTTGTGATCATAAAAATCTCAAATTGATTACCAAAGATTTTGAAAGTTCCACACTAAATAATGATCATTATGATCTTGTGTATAGCGCTACGGCGTTTCATTGGGTAAATCCCATAATTGGATATACTAAGATCAAGCACATTCTTAAACCTTCGCAATCACTTGTATTATTTTGGAATCATCCCTTTGTAGGTGATGAAAATGACATTGTTCATCAAGCAATACAAAAGCAATATCAAAAATACTTCGATAATAAAAAAGCACCCCGTAAGTTTCTTGAGTCTGATCTTCAACAACAAGTAACACTACTAAGTGATAATGATTTTGTTAATGTTGAAACTAAGTTATACCACGCAAAACGGCAACTAAACGCTGATGATTATGTTGCTTTATTAAATACATACTCTGATCATGTTTTAATGTTAAACAAACATGAGTTTCAAGAGAAAGTAAAAAACATCATTAAAGCGAATAATAATACGATCACAGTCTATGATACGGTTGATCTTTACTTAGCAAAAAAAAGACCTGTATGATACAGGTCTAAAGTACCGCTAAGGTCTTACCTAAAACTCTACACGCCTCAGCAACGCTTTCATCAGGATAATCATTACCGATCACACTATCAGTCACTAGGATGATACCGTTTGCGGCACAACGCTCTTCCCACAATCGCATCCATTCACCATCACCCCAACCAAATGAACCAAACAAGGCTACATTCTTAGTGCTTAGTGATGATTCAACCGCTGAAAACATCGGTTCAAAGCTTGTTTCTTCTAACTCTTCAGCCCCCATTGATGGACAACCAAAAGCAAAAGCGTCAAACTTCTCAACAAGATCACTATTAAATTCATCTGCTTTATATAAAGAAACCTCGGTATTATCAGCCATCGCTCCCGCTACTACAGCATTCGCCATTGCTTCAGTATTACCAGTGCCACTCCAATAAACAACCGCTATTTTTTTCATGATATTTTCCTTTCCTAAATGGTTAATGTTAGTTTTTCCTAACAATATAATATTATTATAGTTAATGACATATGTCAATTAATGTAATCTACTAAACACATAAAAACAAACCGTTTACAGGTTTGTTTTATCAAGTTTTAAGATACTATCGATAAAGAAATCAACAAATTTTTCATTATCGACACTCAAGAGTACTTCTGTGTTTATCTTTGTTTCATCCTTTGGTCCTCTGAAGTCGGCAACGGTCATTCCGCGACACAGCTCACCCTCAGTTTCAATATCAACATGATAATACTCTGATTTAAACCATTCTGGTCTTAATAGATGAATTATTGGAGTCATATCAAAGATAGGTGATGTAGTTAGATTTCGCTCTTTACTATAGCGTGAAAAGAATAACATCAACTCATAAACTAGCCAAGAAACACCATCTTTATCTTTAAAGACCTCTAACTTATCATGACTTACCTGACCACTGTAACATACTTCAAGTCCACTCATGATGATGCTCACCTTTGAGTTGAATACAATCTTCGCCGCATCAGGATCATGATAAATATTGAATTCAGCTTTTGGTAGGATATTACCCGAGTAGACACTACCACCCATAATGGTGATCATTTCTATTTTATTGATAACCTCAGGATAACTTCTTAATAATAAAGCAATATTAGTGAGCGGTCCAAGTGCAACTAAAGTTATCTTTTCATCTGAACTTAAAAGCTTTTCCTTTAGATACTCAACAGCACTAATTTGAAGAGCTTTCTGTTTAGCTTCTGGTAAGATTGGTCCATCCATCCCACTTTCACCATGTGCAAGTGGTTGTACATCAAGTGGTCTTCTTAATGGTTTATCCGCACCTATTGCGACCTCAGCTTTTACATTAATATAATCAAGTACCTTCAATAAGTTATTTGTGACTTTTTCAACCGTTTGATTACCAGCAACAGTAGTATAACCAATAATATCAAGCTCATCTTGATGCGCTAATGCGATTAAAATAGCGATAATGTCATCATGGCCAGGATCACAATCAATAATGATCTTACGCATTAATCAGCTTCACCTTTTTTACGTTTTCTTGTTTCAACAACAGAGAAGACGATAATACCAAACAATACTGCAACATACGGAATCGTATTGATCAATTCACTAGGTAAGTTATATAACAAGAAGATATTGGTAAATGCTTGGAATACTGAAAATAACATCGTTGTCAAAATCAAGACTGGAAAGCTACTACCAGCCATACCTTGTACTGCAATACCAATCCAACCTCGACCAGAGATAATGTTTTTAACAAAGACAGACATATAGCCCATCGTTATATAAGCACCACCCAATGCACCAATGATACCAGAAATAATGATCGATATAATTCTTACTCGATTAACATTTATGCCAACAGAACGCGCTGCCTCCTGATCAAGACCAGCAGCTTTTATTCTCATACCTAATGGGGTCTTGTAGATTAAAATATAGATTAAGATCATAGCAATAAATACAATATATGTAATAACGTAATGACCCGATAATATCTGACCTAAAATCGGTATGTCTTTAATAAATGGAATGTTTACGGTTGGTAATATTCGTGAAGCTAAAGAAGCGCTTGTTCCTTTGTTTTTTGTGAATAAGTAAAGTAAGAATACCGAAAAAGAAGAAGCGAAGGTATTAAGTGCAATACCAACTAATATTGGTGTCGCTCCTAAATACATTGAGAAGAAAGCAATAGCTAACGCCATTATCACCCCAGTCAATACCGCGATCAATAAACCAAGCCACGCACTATTAGTCCAAAAACTACCTAAAACCGCCATCAAAGCCGCCATCAACATAATACCTTCAACAGCGATATTGTTTAAACCACTGATGTTAGCTGTATAAGCACTCAATGAAGCACAAACTAGTGGGATCGCAACCCTTATAACAACGAAAACGAAACTAGCTGTAAAGATCGAATTGAAGAAATCAGTTAAATTCATTAGCTGTACCCTCCTTCAATAATTGTCTTTCACGCCATTTCT
>CAZKJS010000003.1:14134-43775 GCA_964553255.1 uncultured Erysipelotrichaceae bacterium
AGAAATATTGTGATGAGATCAATAATACTAATACCGCCTGAATGATCGCCATGATCTCAACCGGCACTTCACTACCTAAAGCCATAACTTCCGCCCCTTTACTTAAGTAACTGATAAAGAAAGCAGCGATCAATACACCTACTGGATTATTACGTCCAAGCATTGTCATCAAAGCACCAGTAAAACCTAAGCCAGGCAAGACAATCCAAGTAAAACGGCCATAAAGACTTAATAGTTCAACCGAAGTACCAATACCCCCGATAAAACCAGAAATAAAGTGTACTAACATAAATAAAGTAAAGGCGTTCATACCCGAATAAACCGCAAACTTACGATTAAGTCCAGTCATTCGAATAGAATAGCCAAGTTTAGTTTTATAAAGCATTAAGTAAACTAATAATGTCACAAACAACAACAAGAAGAAACTGATCGTAATTCTTGTGTTAGGAATAATGTAATCTAACATCGCTGTTTGTTGGAAAGCTGGTGAGGCAATTGCTGAAGTATCAATACCACGTAAGAAATTCTTAATGATAAAAATACCAAGACCAAGATAAATAGTATTTAACATCAATGATACAACTAATTCATTTGCGTTGTATTTAGCCTTTAAAAAGCCTGGTATCAACATTAATAAACCACCAACCGTAGCCGAAGCTAAAATCGTGATGATTGGATGAAAGAAATGACTATCAATAACAGTACAAGCAACCGCTGCGGTCACAATACCACCAATGAAGTATATACCTTCAATACCCAAGTTGAATAAACCTGTTCTAAACAATAAAGATACCGCTAAACCTGAAAATGCGATTGGAATCATCATTTCTATGACATTACCAAAGTATCTTACCTTTGTAAGTGGTGAAGTCAACAACTTAACAAAAAGACCAACTGGATCTTTAGCGACAAAAAGCAAGACGACAAACGTTAAAGCCAATGCGATCAAAATAGAAATCAATGTTTTAACGATTTCAAATATAAACTCATTTGTAATTGAGAGCTTATTGACTTTTCTTTTAGTCATTTAAAGCACCTCCGATCTCTTCTTTAGTTTGATGCTTAACGCCTAACATATAAAGACCTAACTCATTTTCCGTTACGTCCTTAACATCTTTAAAATAACCAACGATCTCACCTTCATAAAAGACGATGATACGATCAGATAGATTCATTACTTCACTAAGATCAGCGCTGATTAACAAAATTCCAGCACCTTTATTACGCATGTCAATCAACTGAGTATGAATAAATTCAGCACTACCAATATCAATACCATGGGTTGGCTGTTCAGCTACCATACAAACAGGCGCTGTATTATACTCACGAGCAACAACCACTTTTTGGATATTACCACCTGATAAACTACCGATTTTTGTTTTACTGCTCTGTGTCTTGATTGAAAATGTTTTGATCAAACGATCAGCTTCAGCTGTAATCTTTTTACCCAACATAAAGAACTTAGAGTTGATGTCTTTACGATCATAATATGTGGAAATGATGTTATCACTAACTGAGGCTCCAATAGCGACACCATCTTCCATACGATCTTCAGGAATATAAGCCAAACCTTTACGACGACGATTCTTGATCGTATCTTTTGATATATCCTGATCAGCAAGGGTAACTTTACCACCAGTTTGATTCATTAAGCCAGTGATACAACGAACTAGTTCAGCTTGACCATTACCCTGAACACCAGCAACACCCAATATTTCGCCTTTTTTCAAAGCGAATGAAACATCTTCAAGCAAATAACGTGTTTTTCGTTTTACCTCAAGATTTTCAACCTTCAAAACTGTTGTCTTATCATGATAATCTTCACGAAGATGATCATAATCGGTAATTAGATCTCGATCGATGATCAAATCAGTCATCTGTTCAAGACTGATGTCTTCATTATTATATGTACCGCGACTTTGACCATTACGCATAATGGTGATTCTATCACTGATTTGCTTAACTTCAGTTAGTTTATGAGAAATAAAAACAATTGTATGTCCTAAATCCTTAAACTTACGTAATTCGTTAAACAAATTAACGGTTTCTTGTGGTGTTAAAACTGAAGTCGGTTCATCAAGAATGATGACTTCAGCATTACGATAAAGTGTTTTTAAAATCTCAACTTTTTGTTTTTCACCAACTGACAAATCAGCTATCTTCTTAGTCACGTCAATATCAAAGTTGTATTTTTTGGCTAATTCCTTTGTTTCCGAAATCGCCCTTTTTATATCAATAAATATTCCGTTTTTTACCGGTTCCTTGCCTAATATTATACTTTGAACAACGGTAAATGATGGTATCAACATAAAATGTTGATGAACCATTCCAATTCCAGCATTGATAGCTTCCATGGAACTGGTGAAATGAACTTCTTTCCCTTTATAGGTCATAGTACCACTAGAAGCATTCTCAATTCCAAAAATAATTTTCATCAGCGTAGACTTGCCAGCGCCATTCTCTCCTACTATCGAGTGAATCTCACCTTTTTTTAAATCAATACTAACGTTTTTGTTAGCGACGACGCCATTACCATAAATCTTAGTAATATTGTCAAGTTTTAAAATGGTATCGCTCAAAGGTTCTCCTCCTAATTCTAAAAGTAATGCTCTATTTAACAATAGAGCATTACTGTCATATAACGTTTTGTATAATTACTATTTAGCAGCTATTGCAGCAGCTTTAACAGCAGCCCAGCCATCAGGATTAGCTAATACGCTGAATACTTCTACTTCACCAGCAGTAACTTTAGCCAACACAGCATCAACTTGTGTTCTGATTGCTTCAGGAACATTTTCAAGATAGTAAGCATTTTGAATCAAGCCAACACCGTTTTCAGCGATACCAAGAGTTTCAGTTCCACTTGGATATTCACCAGCGATTAAGAAATCTACAGCTCTTTTTACAGCCAAGTCACAGTTTTTAGCCATTGAAGCAACGATTGTTGCAGCCAATGCTGGTTGTGAACCGATAAATTGAGCATATTGGTCTTGGTCAACACCTAATGCATATCTTCCTGCTTCAGCAGCAGCTTCGAATACACCAACACCTACACCACCAGCAACTTGCCAAATAACGTCAACGCCTTGGTTGAACATATTAAGTGACATTTCTTTGCCTTTAGCAGCGTCAGTAAAACTTTCAGGATATCCAATAACAACTTGTACGCCAAGTTCAGTAGCAACTTGACAGAAACCACCGATGAATTCGTTCATAGCAGGAATATCCATACCAACGATAACACCGATCATTTTTTCTGGGTTAGCTTTTTCCATATCAGAAGTTGTGATCAAAGAAGCTAAAGCACCAGCAACGTAACCTAATTCAGCTGTGTCATAAGTTACTGAGTAAACATTAGGTAGATCTTCAGATTTCGTATAGTCGAAATTGAAGAACAATTGATCAGGGTTAGCAGCAGCAGCAGCATACAAGAAGCTTTCATAAGTGTTATTACCACTTACAATCAAGTCATAACCAGCTTCAACTGTGTCTGTCATGATACTTTCCCATTTACTTGTATCATCACCAGCTTCAATTAATGTAGTCTCTACATTTTCATACTCTTCAACCAATAAACGACCAGCGTTAACGGTATCGAAATATGATTGGTCACCAATCCACGGTAGAACAAATGCAACCTTGAATACTTTTTCTTCAGGGTCTTTGTCACCGCCGCCTTGTTGGCCGCCGCAAGCGAACATTGTTATTGATAATAACAATACTACGGCAAGTTTAAACAATTTTTTCATTTTAATCTCCTTTTTTTATTTAAATTGGACAAGCCAATTCAAAACCAGTTATTAAACAACTACTCCCATCTTTTAGTAAGAAGCCATAAAGACCGGCATCGTTAATGTTGTAAGCGGTTTCGATATTAAGACCTAATTCATGTATCATCGCATTCATGATACCATTCTTAATTGTCATTTTCAATATGTAATTTTTGTGAAAACGCCACTGACAAGGTATGAAAGAAAGCGTTTTCACTTCAACGTCTTTTTCAATGACTTTAATGCCTCCTTCACAAAAGCCAATCGCATTATAGTGCATGTTTCCTTTGCAATTAAAAACAACATAGTGGTCATAGCCATCTTGTGGACACATCGCAATCTGTAATGAATAATCAACAACATTAGGATCACCACTGATGATAAAAGCACTACTATCTTTAAGACTAATTCCAACTAAACCTTCATCATTACTTTCCCACTTGCCACTATGCACAACCCAACCCCGTAACGCTCTAAGCTTACCACCACCAAATACTTCGCCATAATCATCCCATGGATGATTACTGAAATTAATCTTGAATTTTGGTGTTTTCTCAATTTCAATCTTTTTAATATACCAAGGATCAAGGCTTGTTACCCCTGTTTGATGAATACCAAACTCACAAATAACCCCTTCTATCTCTGATGGGATTTGATAACTAATCACTTTTTGATCAGCAATTGTTTCGGGTAATGATTGATAACTAATACCATTACTATCCTTAACAAATAGCTGAACCGTTATTGTTGATTCTGTTTTAACTGTAAAACTCACAGTTTCATTTGGGTAAAGTATTGGTGAAAAAGACGGTTCATATCTAGTATCATAAATAGTACCCGGCAAAAAATAACTATACTTATATATAGTAATATCTGTTAATTGTTGTGGTTGAACTTTTAACATATCTGATTCAGTACTTAACAAAGCATTTATCCCTCTAAAACCATTGGTCGCATATGGTAAGTGAAAATCATATTGATCATAATCCGGAATAAGATCTGCTTTATTTTTTAAGATAAATGCCAAATCAGTAAACAATCGCGTACTATTTGAGATGGTTGTGTTATTAAGATATCCAATCATACTTGAACAGATTAAAGTATCATTTAAGGGTAAAAGCCATTTTGAATCGATTCCTTCAAGCTTAACCATCGCTCCCATGATGCTACCAACATTGCCACAATTACAATCAGTATCCCAACCGCATTCACATAACATTGTTAAAGTATTGCTAAAATCATTTTCACCATAACAAAGCGCCATTATCATAATGGCTGTATTGGGAATAATATGGCATATTCCAGCATATTTATCATAACCATAATTTTGATGAATGTATGTTAAGCATTCATGCCAATCACTTGGATTCTCATAATAAAACCTGATGATATCATTCACTACTTGCGAATATTCCATATTGTGATCAAGATACTTAAGCGTTGCTTTGATGATCTTGATACTATCATTCATTTCATAAGCAAGACATGTCGCCACAGCCACAAAGATCGCACCTTGAATACCGTTTTCATCATGCGTTACTGAAGCTGCCATGATAGCCAACTCTTTAGCTAATAAAGGATCATTACCACTAACATAACCCCAACAATCACTAAAAATCTGTCCGCCAATCTGCTCAGCTAAAACAATACCATTAGTTTCTTTACTACCGCTTAAAGGGGCATTAATTCCGTTTTTTAAGTTTTCATAAGCCGTATGTTCAGTTGACACACCAACGCCACCCCACCAAAAAAAGCCATGATACTCTTGTAGATAGTTTAGTATTGTATTGCCAATATCCTCTGCTTTTATGTTAAATGGGTCATGATCTAGTAACGCTCTTACAAAAAACAGTGGACCATTACTATCATCATCAGCCGCAAAGATATCATAATCAACTAAATAATCATTAACTTCGCCATATTTTTCCTTGATCATACTGTGTGTCCAGTTTTCAACTGGAGCTCCTAAACGAATACCGATCAGTTTACCTAACCAAGAAGCGTAAGTTGTTTTTAAATACCAACTATAATCCATTTTCTCCTCCAATAAATAACTAAATAAATACGAACTTTTTATCATCAACTATGGTTATCATAACATCAACCAACGTAGCAAAACTTATAAATGTTCATAAATGGTTTTCTTGTTTATAGCCTTCATTTTTCTCATTTATATTATGACCAGATTGTAACATTCAGGATACATCATTACAATCATCAGTAAATAGTCAAATATTCTCATTCTACAAACCAACAAGCTTACTTAAGAAGGTTTTTGTATTATCAGTAACGCAAAACAAAGCCTTACTCAAAATCTATTGAATAAGGCTTACAATGCGCTCTTAGAAGTATCTGCTATCTTTTGACAATACGATGTTATATTTCACCCTTATCGATCCATTAGTTGAGCACATCCTATATTTTTGCTTTATAAGCAGTTTTAATAAACATTCTGATTGATAGTGCTTCAATCAAAAGAGAGATAAACACAGTTATTATTACCCTAACTAAAACCTCTAAAATAAAACTATTATAGTTGACATGTAAGTGCCTATTGATTAAATTATCCAAAAATACACCAAATCCTACAGCGTATTTGTAAGAAAAAGCAAATAGATTAACCATGAAATCAATTTTATATTCTTGAGTATCGCAATAATAACTTCTGGATGTAGAGTTTAATTTCCTTTCATCACAATAAGCGTCATAGCATTCCTTATATCTTATTAAAGCAATAGTATTTTTAAATAGTCCTAACATACTAATAGCCTCTCTAATAGAGTTCAGTCAAAAATCTACAGACTTCTGGATAAACACCATAGATCCACGGACTTTACAGCCAATTATCACATATTTTTTCCTAATTAAATTTTATCACTGTCATTATTTATTGTTAATCACTGTTATGATGATTATTAATAGCGTTATCAATATTAATATCTATGTTTTTTGTTATTTTAATAGTTTTATTTGATTACAATTCCTAATGTGTGTGACAATATTCATATAATCTTTCTTGATCTATTACTTCAATGAAACCATAACCGACCTTAACTAGTTTATTCAAAACCATATTTCTTAAAACACGATTAGCCGTTGCGCGGGAATAACCAAATTGATTAGCAACCTGATCTTGTGTAACTTTAATGATATTGATATCTTGATCTGTTGCGATCTTATGTCTTCTTATTTCTCTTAATAGATATCGCGCTATCCGTATATTCGCTTTATCACCACTGGCAGCAATTGTTTGTCTGGTCATTATCTGTAAATCTTGAGCTAACAACACAGCTAAAGCGTATATAATCTTGGGATATTTGCTAGTGATCTCATCTAGTATGCTTTGATTGATAATTACTAGTTCACATTCCGCAAGTGCCATCGCGGATGTAAATCTTGTTTCATGGGTATAGAATGAACTTAGTCCAAAAATAGAACCTTATTCATATATCAATAGTACTTTTTCAGTGTCATTGTTTAAAATTGCATAAGTTTTAACCTTGCCTTTTTTAAGATAATAAAAGTTATTTGCTTGATCTCCTTCTAAATAAATGATCTCATTTTTCTTTATCGTTTTTGTGATACTCATACCATCAAAAACAACTAACATTTGCCTTATTTGTGCACGTTTTTGACGAATACTGATAAATTCATGGTTGTTTGGTTTGTTCTTCATTGTCTAGATTGTAACATGTGTTATATTTTAAGACAACAAAGTAAGTTATAATACATGACATGTAGTTTAGAAAGATGGTATATATGACAAACACCCAACAAGAACAACGCCATGAAATGATGATAAAGACCCCTGTAGATAAGTTGATCATGAAAATGGCAATACCAACCGTCGTTGCGATGATGATATCAGCGATTTACAATATGGCTGATACTTACTTTGTATCACAATTATCAACTGCAGCATCAGGTGCTGTTGGAATTATCTTTCCTTTAATGTCAATGATTCAAGCGATTGGGTTTTTGTTTGGTGCTGGTGGTGGTAGTACTGTATCACGATATCTTGGCGCAAAGAAAAATATTGAAGCCCAACAAGTAGCTTCTACCGCTTTTTATTTTTCTTTACTTGCTGGTAGTATATTGGCCATCTTTGGACTTTTCTTTTTAAATGATTTGATCATGTTTCTTGGAGCAACTTCTACCATATTCCCTTATGCTCATAGTTATGGTTTATTTATTCTAATTGGTGCTCCGTATATGGCGGCTGCTTTTACCCTTAATAATCTACTGCGTTCTCAAGGTAATGCCTTTAAATCAATGATTGGTATTACTATCGGCGCTGTATTAAACATTATTCTTGACCCAATATTTATCTTTGGGTTTAGTATGGAAACCTCAGGCGCCGCTTTAGCAACCATAATAAGTCAGTTAGTGAGTTTTATTATATTATTTAACATGATCAATGATAAAGATAGTTTAATCAGAATCAGATTCAAAGATATTCGCTTAAGTGCTAATATCCTAGGTGAGATCATTCGTGTTGGTTTACCTGCGTTTTATCGCCAAGGCTTGGCATCACTATCATCAGTATTACTTAATACCCAAGCACGTGTTTATGGTGATTCATTGATCGCTTCGATGTCAATTGTATCTCGTATTTATATGTTTATCTTCTCAACCTCTCTTGGCTTAGGTCAAGGATATCAACCAGTCTGTGGTTATAATTACGGCGCTAAAGAATATCAACGGGTAAAAGATGGATTTTGGTTTTTTGTGAAGACAGTCGCTCTGATCTTCATTCTTGTTTCTTCGCTGGCTTATATATTCGCGCCAGAGATCATTGCGATATTTAGACGCAATGATCCTGAAGTCATCTTGATTGGCTCACAAGCGCTTCGCTATTATGCCCTATCAATACCTTTCTTATCATGGACTATCGCATGTAATATGACAAGTCAAGCTACGGGTAAGAGTTTGTATGCCACAATTATTTCAATAGCCCAACAAGGTTTATTCTTCATTCCAATCGTTCTGATCTTACCTCAGTACATCGGAATGCAAGCAATTCAAATGACTATCCCATTAGCCAACACCCTTACATTCTTGATTACCATTCCAATTGGTGCTGTATTACTTAAAGAGTTTAGATATAAAAAGTAGAGTTGCCTCTACTTTTCTTCTGGTTTCTTTTTCTTAACTTCTTTAACCTTTTTAACGTCTTGTTTGACTGGATTCTTCTTTGTTATCTTAAATACAACGCCATCATAACTATTATATGCATATACCTCACATTCATAAGCTGTGATAATACGATGTACAATTGATAGTCCTAAACCAAACTGACCATCAGTGCCTTTTTCAAAAGGTTTGAATAATTTATCAATTCTTTCATTAGTTAATTGTGGTCCATCATTTTCAACACTCAGTTCATTTTCATTTAATCTAATTGTTATCGTTGTATGCGCATAACGTAAAGCGTTATCCATTAGGTTCTCAAAAACAACGCGCCAAGGTTCTTCATTACCAAAGAAGTTTGCATGTTGTGTTTCACGAATGATTTTAAGTTCAGGTCTGATAACTTTTAGTGACAATAGTGTTTTCTCGATCACATCATAAAGATCAGTCTCACCAGTATCACGAGTGGTCACTAAGTAACCAACGCGGTTTAATAGTAGTAAGCTTTGTACTTTTTTCTCTAATCGACCAGCATGTTCAATGATAACATCGACGCTTTTCTCTAAGGTTTCATAGGGATAAATTCCATCCTTGATACTTTCACCATACGACTTGATCGTAGCGATTGGTGTTTTAAGATCGTGTGAGATGTTTTGTACTAACTCTTCTTTGATCTGTTCTTGTTTTTTTAACTCATTGCTCATCGCAACCAAAGCTGTAGCTAATTCCCCTATTTCGTCTTTTCGATCAACTTTGATATCAACTTCTTCGTTTCGTCGAAGTTTATTGATGTAGTGTCTAATCTGATTTAGTGAGTGAATAAGATAAATAACCCATAACATCAAAAGGAATACTAAGATACTAACAACCAAAACAATTATATTTATGACTGAACTGATCAGTGTTTTCTTAAACTCGTTTTGATATGAACTAACAACAAAACTGATCAAGCGAACGTCTTCATTAACAATCGTTATCGAATATAGTGTTTCAGATTCATTGTCATTTTTATAAACATAGTTTCTAGTCGTCTCTGTTTGATTTTGAGCATTGTTACGCATCAACATCAATAATGTTTGATCCTTAATATCAAAAGCGCTACTATAACGAACCCTTCCGTTTTCATAAACAGCATGGGCGATATTCGCATCATTAGCGAAGAATAACAAGTCATTTCCGGGATTACGCATATAGTTATAAACAATACTTGTTTGTGTTCTTTGTAACATGTTGAACATCTGATTTCTTACAAAACTATTTATATTACCATTTAGATAAACAAACAAAAAGGTGCCAAAAATTGCCACAAAGATCAATATCAAACTCATTAATTGCTGGGTAAGTGTTAACTCCTTAAGCCAGTTATTTATCTTACGCATTAGCCTAAACGATACCCAAAGCCATATATCGTATGAATAGCCAATTTTGGTAGTTTACGTCTTAAACGACGTAATGTGTCATCAACAACACGATCAGAGCCATAATAGTTAGTTTCCCAAACTTTTATCAATATTTGTTCGCGTGAAAAAGCTGAACCCTTATTATGAACAAACATCAATAGTAGATCAAACTCCTTGGTAGTTAGATCAAGCGCCTTACCATCATGATAAACAACCCGTTGTCCTTCATCAATTTCATAGCCATCAACAAACATGTTAGCCTGATCTTCTTTATAAGCCCGACGCATGATATTGTTAACTCGTAATATTAATTCTTTTGGTGAAAATGGTTTAGTTATATAATCATCACTACCTTTTTCCAAGCCAATGATACGATCAAATTCTTTATCTCGTGCCGACATAAAAACTACCGGAATATCTTTTGTCTTACTTTTTATCTCATCGATTAGTTCAAAACCACTTTTATCATCAAGCATGATATCTAATATCCATAAATGGACATCGTCATCCTCAACATGAGCCAAAGCTTCATCATAAGTAAGATATGACCTAACATCATATCCTTCACGCTCTAAATAGCGTTTAACAAGTTCATTAAGGTCTTTTTCATCTTCAACAACACAAACAACTCGTTTCAAACTAATCACCTCTTTCTAATAATAACAAAAAAAGGGGATTATTATAACCCCTTCGCTTTAATCAAATCAACTACGCGATAAACATAATCACGACACAACTCATCGCTTTTAGCTTCTACCATGACTCTGATCAAAGGTTCAGTACCAGATGGTCGAACTAAGATTCTACCTTCATCATTAAGTTTTCGCTGAATCACATCAACCAGTTCATTAATCTCTACATCAGCTAAAGCAATCACTTTGTCTTTAACTGGCACATTTATCAACAGCTGTGGATAGATAAATAATGGCGCAACTAATTCACTCATCTTTTTTTGATAAAAAACCATTGTTTCAATAAGTTTCATCGCTGTAAGTAAACCATCACCCGTTGTCATCAAATCTTTAAAGATGATATGACCGGATTGCTCACCACCAAGTTTATAGTCGTTTTTTAACATACAATCATAAACATACTTATCACCAACAGCAGTCTTTTCATAATTGATGTTTTCTTCATCAAATAGCTTATATAAGCCAAAATTAGCCATTACTGTTGTAACGATCGTATTCTTATTAAGCGTTTTATCTTGAATCATTTTCTTACCTAATACATATAGCGCTTTATCACCATCCAAAATTTCACCCTTATCATCAACGGCGATCAAACGATCTGCATCGCCATCAAAAGCTAAACCAAGATCATATTCACCTTTTTTCATGATCTCAATCAGCTGTTCTGGATGCGTTGAACCACAAGCCGTATTAATGTTTAAACCATCAGGTTTATCATTAATGACATAAAGATTGGCATTGAATCTATTTAGTAGCTTTACAGCCGTAGCGGTTGCACTACCATTAGCCAAATCACACGCAATCTTATAACCACTTAGATCAAACTTAAATAAACCTGCAAGATAATCAAGATATTCATCGATATTTACACTAACCTCAGTAATGGTGCCGATATTTCTATTGCTGGCGTAAGGAACTTCACATAAGCCATCAATATAGTCCTCGATCAAGGCTTCAATCTTAGCGTCAAACTTTAAACCATCATTATTAAATATTTTAATACCATTATCATGATATGGATTATGACTAGCTGATATCATTACACCACAATCATAATGACCATTACGAACTAAATGGGCTATGGCTGGCGTTGGACATACTTTTAACAACTCAACATTAGCACCACTTGCGACAACACCAGACGCCAAAGCTGATTCAAACATCGAACCAGATAATCTTGTGTCTCTACCAATCAAGATATTAGCTTGTTTATTAGCGCTAAAGTAATGACCAATATATCTACCCACTTTAAACGCATGTTCAACCATTAATGTTTCATTGGCTTTACCACGAAAACCATCAGTTCCAAAATATCTGCCCATATCTATCCTCTTTCTAGTCAATTACCGTCAGGGTGATGATTGGTTGTACTATTTCATATTTTACTAGCGGATTTTTACCAGTTATTGAAAGTTGTATTTCCTGGCGTCCCGGCTGTATGTTTTGCATACTGAAGAATACATCAATATCCTCAGTTGTTAAAGAGTCAATATTACTACTGGTACCATAGACGATCACATTCGCAACCGCATCTTCTTGTTCCCCTAAAGAGAACTTATAACCGTTTGTGTTGTTATAGACATTTATCGGAATATTCAATATTTCACGACTCATTTTTTCACCCAAAGTCACCGATAAGATTACTCTTGAGACGCTTGCTTTATTTACTCCACTAGGTACCGTTATTGGTGCCGTATAACTTGAGTTTTCAGTAATTGTAGTAGCGTCAATCTGAACCTTGATGTTATTGATCTTACTAATGACCGAATCTGGACCATAAAGGGTAACTGAAGCATGGTCAAGCGAAATACGGTCAATGGCCATATTGTTTGGAATCTCTCCAATCGGCTCAATCAAAATCGCTACCGTTTTATTTGGTGATGATACCGGAACCGTTGCTGTAACAATTGATGGAATCAAATCAACGTTTATGCGATTACCATTAGCGTCATAAGCAACCAGTTTCGCTTCTGTAGTAAAGGTTGCTGATTGGCCTTTAACATCAATCAATGCCTTTACAAACGCTACTTGATCAATGGTAGTTTGTGAAGCCTTAACCATTACTTCTGTAGTAGAAAGAGTAGGCGTACCCAATAGATACATTGCATCAATACCATCTGTATTAATATAGTCATAACTTAAGTTAAAGCGCCATGTCACCTTCTTCTTAATAGTTACAACTGCTTTTGAAGGACTAATAGAAACATTTAAGCGTGATGAGAAATCAGCAGCCGCTAAATCAACTTCATGAGTTCCTTCACCAAGACCAGTAAGATCAGCCACAACTTTATAACTACTTGAATTCTTCAACATTGATATATCAGACACATCACCAATGATGCTAGCTGAAACCGAGTTAGGTAAACCACTAACTTCATAAACCTCTTCATTAACACGAACCGTGATTGGAATCTCATTGATCACAAAACCAGATTGCGTGATAGCACCTAAAGGACTATTACTGATGTTAACAACCACATAAAGCATGACCGCTAACAAAAAAGCTACTATCTTGCTATATTTCTGATTAAACAAGAAACGATCGATCCATGAGCTTAACCAACGAATGATCCTTAAAAATGAACTTTCGATACTTTCATAAGTATGAGCAACTTTCTTGCTTTGTTTAGCGATACGCGCTGCTAATTCTAATTTATCTTCCGAAATCATCCGGTCAGGGTTTTTTCTTTTAGTCATTACTTGTCACCTCCTTTTTTGAAAGTAACTTTCTTATCTTTATAAACATCATCAATATCGATATTATCAATCGCTTTAAGTTCCATATCAAAATCATTATCGATATCAACTGTTGTTTTCTTAGCTCTTGGCTTTTTTTCCTTTACTTCTGGTTCAACCACGTCAACACTTTTCTTCTTGGATACTGTCTTTTTGGTTTCTTGTGGTTGTGCTTCTGTCACTTCAAGATCAAGAGTAGGCTCTTCAACCTTATTTTCACTCTTCTTCTTTCTAAATATCTTAAGCACCATTTTGTTTTCTTCTTTTTTAGGTTCAACGATTGGCTCATCATCACTTTTCACAATGATCATTTCTTCAGGTTCACGATCGATCAAGTCACTAATGATCGTATCAATACGATCTGATTTTTCTTCATTATCAAAGCGATTATTACCATATTCAACTTCCTCATTACATATGATCTTTAAAAGATATTTGTGTAAGGTATGCTTATTCATTTTTACCAGTTCACCATCTTTAGCTATGGAAACTGAGCCACTTTGTTCTGAAACAACAATAGTTATAGAATCAGTGATTTCACTAATACCAACCGCCGCCCGATGTCTTGCACCATAACGTCTTGGTAAATCTTGATCAGTAGGTAAAAAATAAGCTGATGCACATGCAATTTTATCACCTTGAATAATGACAGCACCATCATGAAGAGGTGTTGTAGTCATAAAGATGGAAGTCAATAAATCAGCTGTAACAATAGAATTCAAAGGTGTACCCGTTTTTATATAATCACTAAGCGATTGCGTTTGTTCGATTGTAATAAGAGCGCCAACCTTTTGATTGGCTAAGTTCATACTAGCATCAACTAGCTCATCAACCAAAGCTTCTCTTTCATTGCCTGACAATGTTGACATTCGACTAAAAACACTAGATTTACCAAGTTTTTCCAAAATTGATCTAATTTCAGGTTGAAAGATGATGATCACCGCTAAAAAGCCCCATTGTACAAGTATATCCGCTACGACCTTAACTGTCTTTAAGCCAAAAAACTGCGCCACTGCATTCATAAAGACAACAAACAATACACCCTTAAATATCTGTATTGTCCGTGAATTGTTGCGGACTATCTTTAGGCAATAATATACCAACAGCGTAATGATAGCTATATCGATAACCATCCTTGCGATTTGAATCATATTTTGCAAGGTTGTATAACTTAACATAAAACGCCCTCCTATTCAGTTTATTATAACACATAATCTATCTCCTGAAATGAAGTTTTCATCCACCATAACTCACAATATCATCAATCACTATATTCATTAACCCATTAACAAATACTTACATTACTATGTTAAAATATTAATGAAAGAAGAGTAGTGTATGGACGAAAAAAACGTAACAAGATTAACATATCAAAACAAAGAGATTATCTTACTTGCAACAGCCCACGTCTCAAAAGAAAGCGTCACTGAAGTTCAAGCTTTGATCAGCGAAGAATTACCAGATAGTGTTTGTATCGAACTTGATCAACAACGCTTTGATACAATAAGTGATCAACAAAAGTGGCAAACAACTGATATCATTAAAGTGATAAAAGAGAAGAAAGCTTTTCTTTTGATCGCTAACATGTTGTTGGCATCGTATCAACGTAAGATCGCAAAAGATCTAGATGTTCAAGTAGGTCAAGAGATGACCCAAGCAATCATTGAAGCCAAGAAGATCAACGCAAAACTTATCTTAGCTGATCGCAATATTCAGACCACTTTTATGCGCATATGGCGTAAGCATACTTTGTGGGAAAAGTTAAAATTACTATATTTAATCTTGTTTGCGAGTTTTGACGATGAAAAGATTACAGCGGAAAAAATTGAGAGCCTTAAAACGCATGACATGCTTGAAGCTGCCTTATCTGAGATTAATGATAAACTACCAAAAGTAGCTGCTGTTTTGATAGATGAAAGAAACCAATATTTAGCTAATAAGATCAAAAATGCACCAGGCAAGAAGATTGTTGCTGTCTTGGGTGCTGCTCATGTTATCGGTATTACCAAGGAAATATTCTTAGAACAAGATATGCATGAATTAGCACTAATCCCACCAGTAAACAAATTTAATCAGCTCAAAGGGTGGATCGTCCCTTTAATCGTCGTCGGATTGATCGTTTTTTCATTTATCAATAGTCCTCAAATGGGATGGCTTCAACTTAGATCGTGGATCTTATACAACGGTACTCTGAGCGCCTTAGGCTGTTTGTTATTGCTAGCACACCCTTTAACGATCATTACTGCTTTTATATTAGCTCCAATAACATCATTAAATCCATTCCTTGCAGTTGGTTGGTTTGCAGGGATAGTCGAAGCCCTGATCAAGAAACCAACTGTTGATGATTTTCAAAACATTTATCAAGATATTACCTCAATCAAAGGAATACTTAAAAATCGTTTTATCAAGATATTAGCCATTGTTATCGTTGCTAATTTATTCTGTACCTTAGCCTCGTTTATCAGTGGTTTAGACATAATAGAAAGGTTGTTTAGCTAATGGAAAAACCAATCCTAAATCATCATGGTAGTAAAAGATTAGAGACAACAAGACTTATATTAAGACCGATCAATAGTAAAGATGCTTATGATATTTTTATTAACATCAATAATGATCAAGAAGTACTTGCCTATTTTGGTGCACCTTATCATGAGAACTTCAACGCCTCAAGCATTGATAGTTTAGTCTATTTATCTAATGATCCCCAAGCTTACTGCTGGGGTATTGAACTTAAGGAAACTCACGAATGTATCGGTATCATGCTGCAACAGAACCGTAATGACTATACTGGTTCTATTGAAGTTGGTTACGCTATTGGTTCCCGTTTTTGGAATAAAGGTTATGTGAGCGAAGCTTTAAGTGAAGTTATAAACTACTTATTTAAAGTGGTTAACTATCATAAGATATCTGCAGGATGTATCATGGATAATATCGCATCAAAAAGAGTACTCGAAAAATGCGGATTTACTTATGAAGGATTAAGAAAAGACGATTTCTTTCATCAATCACGCTATCATGACATTGGATTTTACTACATCATCAATCAAAAACATCAACAATAAACTGCTTTATTGAATAAACCAATTAAAATAAGTAAAATATAGTAAAGGTGGTGAATAAATGTCAACCAATATCAAACGCTATCGCCAAATAGAAAAAAAGACCGGATTATCTTTTTTGTGTGTCGGGTTATTTTGGTTATTATACGTGTTGGTATTGCCGCTATATCGAATCAGTGATTTTTTGATCGTCAGTTTATTTTCATTGATAATTTTCTTCTTAGTTGATAAGATCGCTCCTAAGAAGATTATGCAAATAGAGATAACCGATGAACCTTTACTAACTGGTATTTTAAGTACTGATGAAGCATTGAAAGTTGGCAATATGTTTATTGATGAGCTACTTACAGGCAAGAAACAAATCCAAGAAGTACGCATAAAAGAAAAGATCAGTACCCTGGTTGATCTATTCACAAAAATCCTTGATCAGATTAAAAACGATCCAAGTGATGCTAGAAAGATCAAGCAGTTCATGAATTATTATTTACCGACTATTAGTAAGCTTATCAACCATTACATTGTTTTTGAAAAACAGAATATCGACGGCGATAACATTGCATCTTCAATGCAGAAAATTGAAGAACTGTTTGATACTGCGATCATTGCATTTAAGAAGACTCTAGACAGCATGTTCGCTGATGAAGCACTTGACATCGCAACCGATATTACCGGTATGCAAAACATGATGGCGAGCCGTGGCTTAAATGAAGATATTATTACATTGAACATTAAGGAGAAGGTATGACAAACACAAAAGAAAGCATAGCGCCTGTTTTAACATTAGATCCAATCATGCAAGAAACCCAAAAGATGGAAGTAGGATCAGTCACAAAAGTTATTGAAGAAGACAATTTATCACCTGAAGAAAAACAACTTGTAGAAAACTTCGCTAAGCAGATCGATATCAGCAACACCAATGTCATTTTGCAATATGGTTCTGCAGCTCAACAAAAGATGGCCGAGTTCTCAGAGTCAGCTTTACAAAATGTTAAGACCAAAGACTTAGATGAAGTTAGTGATATGATCACCAACTTAGTAGTTGAACTTAAAGGTTTTGACATGGATGAGAAGAAAGGTATTATCGGCTTATTCAAGAAATCAGTAAATAAGCTTCAAGCATTAAAAGCACGCTATAACGATGTTAATGTCAATATTGAGATAATCGTTGATAAGTTAGAGAAATACCAATACGTGCTATACAAGGATATCGCAATGCTTGATGAAATGTACAAGCGAAACCTGATAAATTTTAAAGAATTATCAATGTATATCGTAGCTGGTCAGAAAAAATTAGATGAAGCCAGAAACACTACCTTAAAAGAGCTGATCGCACGCGCTCAAGAAACAGGACTAGCTGAAGATTCACAAAAAGCTAATGATTTCGCTGAGCTATGTAATCGTTTTGAGAAGAAATTATACGACTTAAAACTAACCCGTGAAATTTCTATTCAAATGGGACCACAGATCAGATTAGTCCAAGGTGGTGACACATTAATGGTTGAGAAGATTCAATCAACCCTACAAAATACTATCCCACTATGGAAAAACCAAATGGTTATCGCTCTTGGTTTAAGTCATTCACAAGAAGCGATCAAAGTACAACGTGAAGTTACCGATATGACCAATCAATTACTAAAGAGCAACGCGGATCGTTTAAGAATGGCAACTGGTGAAATCGCAAGAGAATCAGAACGCGGCATTATCGACATTGAAACCTTACAACATACAAATGAACAGCTTATCGGCACCCTTGATGATGTCATGAATATTCAAAAAGAAGGTCGTGAAAAACGACAAGCAGCCGAAGTTGAACTAGCGAAAATAGAAGCTAATCTAAAACAAAAATTATTAGAGATTAGCAAGTAGAGGTAATTAAATTGAAGTTTTGGGAAAATCGTAACTTAACTAAATTCATCATGGTCATCATGATTATCATCGCTGTTTTATTTGGCAGTCATAAAACGCTGTCTTCAATGCGAAATGACACTCTAGATATATTTTATCAAGGTGTTGATAATGACGGCTATGGGATTCAAAATGATTTAGATCGCGTAATTGATTCATCAAGTCGTCTCATTAGTCTTGCCAATCTTTATGTTAGAAACAATGATCAGACATTAGTTAATGAAACTATCGCAACCCAACAAGAGCTAGTTTTCGCAAAGAACGTTGATGATAAGTACATAGCTTATCAAAAGTTAGATCAACAACTTAGTTTACTTTATTACGCCCTTGATAACTATCAATTAACTGACGTTCATAAAATAACCGCTAGAACTCTTTATTACGATATTAGTGAAGCCAAAGATAAGATTGGTCATAATCAATACAACACTTATGTTGACCAATATAATGTTAAACTAACAAAGTTTCCCGCCAATGTGTTAAGTAAAATTACCTTTGTTGGTGAACTACCCGCTTTTAGATAGGATGTAGCGATGAAAAAGTTTAAAGTATTGTTTGTTATCACAGTATTAATAACACTTGTCACAAGTGGTTTTAAACCTGTTTTTGCGATTGATATCCCCTCACCTAATGATTCTATTTATGTCCAAGATTTCGCTGATGTATTAAGTGATGAAACCTCTAACTATATCATTTCTCAAAATGATAAACTATACGAAGTTACTGGTGCTCAGATTGTAGTCGTTACCATCAGTGATACACAAGGATATGATATAGAAGATTACGCATATGAAATGTTTAATGATTACAAGATAGGTTCTGCCACAAAAAACAACGGTGTATTACTACTTTTAGTGATCAATGATGATAATTATTGGGTCATGGTTGGTAAAGGACTTGAAACAACCTTGACCGGTGGTGTTTTAAAAGGATTACTACTAGATTATCTTGAAGATGATTTTGCTTTACAACAATACGATAGTGGCACCCGTAAGTTTTTCGATGCCATTTATCGTGAGCTTGAGTATATTTATCAAGTCGATAATTTAGACAATCAAGATTTCTTTACCCCAATCCCGCCAATTGATGATCAAAATACCTACTATAGTTTATTTACCAACATCATCAACACGGTCATAGCTTTTATTATCATGCTAGTTATTGTGATAGTAATCTTGAGCATCTTATCTGCTCTGGCTAAAAGAAGACGCTATTCAAATGACAATCATTTTATCACACCAATGCCAAGACGTCCGATTAGCCCCTTTAATTCTTATCAACGCAACACAACTAGCCGCCCAAAAACTTCTACAACTAAGCAAAATAGCTCAAACTACTATGCTCCATCAAAACCAACTGTAAGACAATCGCCAAGTGTAACAAGCCCTAGAAAAATAGCTGGCAAGTCACGATCATTCACAAGTCGTGGTGGCTCATTTGGCTCATTTGGTGGATCACGTTCATTTGGTGGTGGTGGCTCACGTGGTGGTGGAGCTGGTCGTAAGTAAAACGAAACCCTGAATTATTCAGGGTTTTTTTATTTTTGCCAAAGGTCTTCAGGGTATTGTTTCTTGGCTTTTAATTCAGCCAATGAAGCAACTACTTTTTCTTTGTCTTCTTTATAGGTAATGCCATGCCAGGTATCATTTGAACGCATCATCTTAACCTTAATCCCATAATGGTTAATCAAGACATCAACAGCAGTCGGAATAACATGTTCACATTTTAAAGGATTTTCCTCTAAATTATCTTTCAAGAAATTAGTTAAGATAGGGTCTAGATATTGCATAATATTAGGCGCAAAACCCCAGAAGTTCATTGATACTAAATTATCAGATGGTAAGGCAACCCAATTCTGATCATCTTCTGTATAAAAAGGTCGATTCTCTTCTTTTTTAATTTTTCGACGTTCAACGATCTTAGCAAGAAAACCATCATTTACTTCACAAACACCACGTGATACTGTGCCGTGGTCAGTCAAAGTATTACTAATAACATACCCAACCATACCATAGGTATTATCACTGACTTCATTGACTAAAAAATCATAGATAGTCTTAAACGCTTCTTTACCATAATAATCATCAGCGTTAATAACCGCAAACGGTTCTTTTATAATGTTACGACAAGCTAAGATCGCATGTGTTGTTCCCCATGGTTTTTCACGATCCTCGGGTCTTTTAAAGCCACCTGGTAAATCATCCATATCTTGATATGCATACACAACCTCAATGAAAGGTCTTATTTTATCGCTTAAAGCATTATCAAAAGCTTCTTTATGTTCTTTTCTGATTATTAAGATAACTTTCTTAAATCCAGCTTGGATAGCATCATAAATTGAAAAATCAATGATGCATTCTTGATTACTACCAACAACATCAATTTGTTTTAGACCACCATAACGACTACCCATGCCGGCAGCCAAAATTACTAAGACCGGTTTGTTCATTATTACACTCCTTTATCACTTATTACCATTATACATTATTATTCGATATTAACGTTGACGTTTTTTTACAAAAAATATGATCAATCCAACAATAAAACTAAAAACAACGAATGGTGCTAAGAAATATAACCCATAAGACCAACGATTTAAACGATACATCACACGATCACCTAAGCTGATCTTCTCATTTTGATACAACGTAAACTCTAGCTCAGTATTAGGTAACTGCGCCCTTTTATACTGATAATGATTTGAATTGACCTTATCAAAAGCTAAACTACTCGCAATAATATATGGAATGTCACTTGAAGTATAGATATCAATAGTAAGATCATTAAAGCTTGCCCAGTTTTTAGCTGGTGATAAAAGATATGTAAAGCTATGGGTTGGCGCAACCGTTTCAGACTTATCCATTGTACCATTTATTAAGTAGGATATCGCCAACTCATGAGTTTGTTCACTATTGAAAGCTACCTCATAGTTTAAGTAGAAAAGCCGCTTTTGATAAAAAAGGCTTGTAAGATCAAAATCTTGCATGTATTTATCCGTAGTATGCGATAAGTACCCCGCAAGCAAGTTTAACAGTTGCACATCATCAAAATTATGCGGTATATTCTCATCAAGCTTTGATCTAATAAAGTTTAATAGATAGTCCTTCATCTTTACATCTGTCTTATCGATAACCTGACTAAGCTCTATTTTATTAGTTGCTTGATAATCGCTATAACCATTAATCTTTATATCAACATCACCATTTAATACCAATAGGTACAACGTTTGATCATCATAAAGCCAACCAGATAATACATGATTGTTTTGACTAACATATTGATAGCCACTAATTTGTCCAAAACCCATTACTTTTGTAATATCATCAAGATAGTTTAGATCAAGCACAAAATACGAGTTCTGATCTACCTTTAGATCGATCTGATATAAAATGGCATTATCATTTACATTTAGCCAATAATCATCCAAGTTACGTTTAAGCCCACTAAGATCATGATATGACTTACTATCATCATACGCATTTTGATCAATGAGTAATTTGAAATCAATTAATTCTTGATCAAAGGTTACCTTTAATAAATCACTTCTAAAAGTATCTATGCTATCAATAAATGGAAAGACCATTTCAACATTTGTATCTTGATTTGAGGGGTTATACATTTGATATACAACATCGACTTTACCAGTTAACCAATAACTACCAGTACTCATCGTTTTATCCGTGAAGTCAAAACTTATATTTTCATTTTCTACAATGATATCCACATTTTCATCTATGATCAAAACTTCACCAAGATTATCACCTTGCCAGTATGTTGGTGTTGAGTTAGCCATAATACTTTGAAAAGATACTAATAATAATAAAATAATACATGTTAATTTCTTCATTATGATATTCCTATTTCCTTTATGATTATATCACAAATATGGGTTATTCTTGTTTAAAGTAGTGATTGATCGCAACCATATCATTATTTAATAATGCTTGATAAGGATCAGATTTAGTTTGTATATAGTTCAAGATAACCTTACTAAAAAGATGATTAAATAACTTTAATAAGCGTGGTGTTTTTAAGGCAACACTCTTCAAATAACTTTCTAAACTGTCGTTTTGAAAGTGAAGGATATTATTTAAGATATCACTATCAGCGTAATAACCACAATGAAAATTCTTAGTCGCAAAGCAACGCTCTGATAAATGTTTGGGATTAAAACCATAACTCATTAACATCTTGCTTAGAAAAGTCTGATAGTCAGTTCGAAAGAGTGGACCACCACCTAGATTAAAAGTCTGGTTCTTTAGTTCATCAAGATGATCTAGCGTCAACGCAAAAGCATAACCCGTATCGCGACTTGAAGCTATCTCCATTTTAGTATTGAGTGGCATATGAAACATCAGTGGATCTAATTTCGGTTTATCCATGATCGCTGTCAAACGATAGATAATATATGCTATCCCTGCTTGTCTGATCGCTTCTTCAGCTTTAATCTTCAAGCTTGCATAGTAGTCCTTATCGCTAGGTTTTAAGATATCATCCACTTTGATCCATGGTTCACTTACGCGATCACCATATACACTAATAGATGAAGCATAGATCAAGATTGGTTTAGCAAAAGATTGTTGAATAGCTTTGATCAAGTTTACAGTTCCCAAGTAATTTACTCGCTTTGCTAAATCAGGATAGATATCTGCCTTAGGTGGGATAACAGCGGCTAAATGGATGATAGCATCTTGATTTCTAACAGTATCTTTGACGATATCAAAGTTACTGATATCACCCCATACAATCTTAACACGTTTAAGATAAGGCTCAAGTTTCTTACGATTGCCTTTATTGTCTAGATCAAAAACCGTTATTTGATGGTTATCGTGCTTTAGTAGTGCTGATAAAGTCATTAATCCTACACTACCACTAGCACCAGTTAGCATTACTCTCATAATACATTCTTAACATCAATACACAATTAAAGCAAGAAAAAACCCACCTTGAGGTGAGTAAATTTCAAATGGTGCCGCTACGCAGAATTGAACTGCGAACTGAGCATTACCATTGCTCCGTTTTACCTTTGAACTATAGCGGCATCGCATTTATTATGATAACTAATAAATGAGAGAAAAGCAATCACTAAACATACTTTCTAAGTATTTTATAAACCCGCGCAATCGGTAATCCAACCACACTATAATAATCACCATTGATAGATTTTACAAGAAGCGCACCAAGAGCATGGATGCCATAAGCACCGGCTTTATCCATTGGTTCCTTTGATTTTACATAGGTAATAATCTCTTCATCACTTAAGTTAAAAAACTCAACACTTGTTTCATCATAAAATACAACTTTCTCTTCAGCACTAATGATCGCAACCCCTGTTATGACGCGATGCTTTCTTCCAGATAATTTACGCAACATCCTAATAGCATCATCTTCATCAACTGGTTTTTGCATTATCTCATAATCTAATACAACAATCGTATCAGCACCAACAACAACAGCTTCAGGAAAGCGTTGAAATACAGCCTGTGCTTTGATCATAGCAATGTTCATGATTGCTTCATTTAAAGGCAAAGTTTCATCAATTATCTCATCTACCCCTGGGTTAACATCCACAAAAGGTAACTTACACATCAACATCAATTCTCGACGTCGTGGTGATTGACTTGCCAAAACTATTTGTCTATGCATAAATTCTCCTAGTCGCTAATCAGCGTTTACTTCAAATAATCCATCACTTCTTAATTCATATACTTTATCAGCGATCGCATTAATGAAACTACGATCGTGTGATATCGCAATAACACATCCTTGATATTGTTTGATCATTGTTTGAATGACCGGGTTTGTTAGTGGGCTCAAATTTCTTGTAGGCTCATCCATTAAAATAACCGGATAAGCATGATAAACCAAATCTAATAATACCAGTTTTGCCCTTTGACCACCAGAGAGATCTTTTAGTGCTTGCTCACACTCATCAAATGTGAACTTCAAGTTACCAAGATATTTTCTAACTAAAGTTGCTTCTTGCTTGTCTTTATCAACCCCAATAAATTGTAAACAGTTTAAACTTTCATCTTTCTCATCGATATAGTTTTGACGCATATAACCAACACGAATATTATTCTGAATGATCTTTTGATAGATTAAATTTAATAATGTTGTTTTTCCAACCCCATTATCACCAATGATAACTATTTTACTATCACCTTTTACAAACAAGCTAACATCACATGCCAAAACGCGATCATTGACCATTAAAGTAGGTACATTTAGATCCAAGATGACCTTTTGTTTAGGTAAGTGAACTAAAGGAAAAAACAAGTTGATTGCTTCTTCAGGATCAGGAATCTTTGGTAAATCAATCGCATCAAGTTTACGTTTTTGCGCTTTAACTGCTGTCATCTTACGTTTTAACATTTTTGCTTGATGTGGATCTTGTCGTGATACCGTATTTAGATTATAGTCAACACTTTGATACAAGCGTTGCCATTTATCTTTCTTTATATCATATTCAGCTTTCTCTTTTCGAGCAATCATTGTATCCTTAGCGAGTTTATGATTACGATAATCAAGGTATTCTTGATAACTAAGTGGTAAAAAAGTGCATTTAGCTTCTTGTTTCTTCTTTAACTGTTCTATGTGAATGATCCCATTAGCAACCTTCTTTAATAACATCTCATCATGACTTACAAAGATGATTGGAATATTTTGTATCAACATAAATTGCTCAAGAAAATTTAGTGCTTTAATATCAAGATCATTTGTTGGTTCATCAAGCAATAAAACATCTGGTTCATCAAGCATTATCTTGATTAATTGTATCTTGATAAGTTCACCACCGCTTAATGTGTTTAAACAATGATCTTCTGTGATCAATCGCTTATCAAGTCTAAATTTAGCAGCTATTTCAAGCATTCTTGACCACTTTAAGGTATCATACTCGCTCGTTTTATCATCTGGCTCTTGTTTAATAAAATAGTCACTGATATGTTTATCTAACCAGTTAACATCAATCTTTTGTGGCAAATAACCAATAACATCTTCATTGATTGCGATATCACCATCATATGTCACATATTCATTTAAGCTCTTATCCTGATTGATAATTTTTAGTAATGTGCTTTTACCATTACCTTCTTCACCTATGATCGCAATCTTATCGTCATCATTTAAGACTAATGAAAAATTATCGATCAAAACTCTTCCTTTTAAAGTTTTGACACTTAAGTCTTTGATCGTTATTATAACTACCACTCCTTAAAAATAAACTGCCATTTGGCAGTTTACTTGTTATATTTTATCTGAACTTCCTAACACATCATTAATCTTGTGCGCCACGATATCTTTAACAGCTTTGCGAGCATCACCTAAATATTGACGAGGATCAAAATGATCAGGATGTTCCACAAAGTGCTTTCTGATCGCTGCAGTCATTCCCAAACGTAAGTCAGAATCGATGTTGATCTTGCAGACTGCCATTCTAGCTGCTTGTCTTAACATTTCCTCGGGAATACCAATGGCATCAGGCATAGCACCACCATATTGGTTTACTAACTTAACATATTCTTGTGGCACACTTGATGCACCATGTAAAACAATTGGGAAGCCTGGTAAACGTCTTTGGATCTCTTCTAAGATATCAAAGCGTAAATGTGGGTTTTGACCTGGTTTAAATTTATAAGCACCATGACTTGTTCCAATAGCGATAGCTAAGGAATCAACTCCAGTACGTTTAACAAATTCTTCAACTTCGTTAGGATCAGTAAACTGAGCATTTTCTTCTGATACGTTAACATCATCTTCAATACCTGCTAATTTACCTAACTCGCCTTCAACTGTTACTCCAAACTGATGGGCATAATCAACAACTTTCTTCGTTAAAGCAACGTTTTCTTCAAAGCTGTGAGCTGAACCATCAAACATAACGCTGGTAAAACCACCATCAATACATGCTTTACATAATTCGAAAGTATCACCATGGTCAAGATGTAATACGATTGGTATATCAGTATCTTCTAAGGCAGCCTGCACTAATTTGACTAAGTAAGCGTGTTTAGCGTACTTACGTGCGCCGGCTGATACTTGAAGGATTACTGGTGAATTAGCTTCTTTCGCTGCTTCAGTGATCGCTTGAACGATCTCCATGTTATTGACGTTAAACGCACCAATAGCGTATCCGCCTTCATAAGCCTTTTTAAACATTTCTTTTGAATTTACTAACGGCATATCTATATCTCCTTTTTATCACATCTATATTTTAATACATTGTGACTAATAATTAAACTGATTAATCGATTTTTATCGCGTTTACCGGACATATTTCTTGACAACAGTAACATTTAATACACTTTTCAGGTTTAAGTTTAGCCTTGTGATCTACCATAATTATTGTCTGTTGCGGACAACCTTCATAACATGCCTGACACCCAATACATAACTCAGGTTCAAACCGTGGTAGTTTTGTTTCCCGCATCTTATTTAGTAAAGCAGAGCTATCAGGCAATTGAAAATCATAGCGTAATAGATCTTTCAGTGCTTTATCACTGACAAGTTCAACCTTGCTATATAATCCCTTCTTTTTGGCAATAAGATCAGTATGAACCAGATTATTAGGTATTTGCAGTAATAAAAGCGCATAATGATCTAAAGCATAAGGATTATCAGAAGCTAACATTAAAACAGCTGGATAAGGTTCACCATTACTTGGTCCATTCTTACTCATAGCCATAATACCATCCATGACACTAAGTTCTGGTTTAAGAGTCTCAGCAACTTTGATCAGATACTCACAAAACTTACGAGTGATAGGATGAAGGGCATGTTGATGATACTTAACATCTTCTGGTACTGAACCAAAACAGTTTTTGACAGCTCCAGTAAACGTAGTCAAACTATGAGTTTTCATCTTGCAGGCATTAATGACGACATCAGCGTCATGCATTGCTTTAACTTGTTGAATATTATTGATCTTGATCGCTGTCATATCATAACATAACTCAACTTGTTCAGCTTTAGCTAAAGCCATGTATCCTGTCTTATCATAAATCACATCCATACGCGCTTTATTCGCTTTACCAGCTGGTGAATCACCCAAAATAATCTTACAACCATATTGTTTTAATACTTTAATCAAAGCTTGAGTAAAGATTGGATGAGTTGTAGTACACTCTTCAGGTGTACGATCAGTAAGAAGGTTTAACTTGATAAATACGGTTTTTGTATCATCAAGCATAAGTTTCGCTTGATAATCGCTAATGACCTTAGCAAGAAAAGGTTGAATAAGTGATATATCATACTTATCACAAGTTGCAACATATACTTTCTCCATCTATCTTTTCACCTTTCTTTTTAATGAAACAACCGTTTCAACCAACGGCGTATAACTAAACATGTCAAACGGTTTGATCGATTCTACTTCATAAACCGATTGTAGTTTATTGAGATTCTTTGCCAATGTGCTGGGATTGCATGAAACATAGATCATCTTATTGATCTGACTATCGATAATACTATCTATCATCTCATCACTAAGACCACTTCGAGGTGGATTTATGATCAAGACGTTAGCTTTTTTCGTATTGGTGATTTTAATCAGTTGTTTAGCCGCATCACCTAAAATAAACTTTGTATTTTGTGCTTTGTTTAAGCGCGCATTTGTTTTAGCGTCATTAATGGCGTCTGAACTACTTTCAATACCAATGGTTTTTTTAGCTTTTGCTTGCACAAACATCGTCATACTACCAATGCCGCAATATGCATCAACTACAACGTCTTGTGCATTAATAAAGTCACTAACATAACGATATATATTAGTAGCTTGTAGTTTATTTAACTGAAAGAAAGAACGTGGCGATAACTGATATTTATAATTATCTAAATAAACTTCAATATAATTACTACCTCTTAAATTAGTAACTTTAGAGCCAAAAAGATCATAGCCTTGCCTTTGAGTGTTAACACTTTGACTAATTGAAACAAGATCTTTTATCTTAATAAGTTGATCAAGCATCGCATTATCCAAATCATCATTGCCAGTGATCAAACAACATTGATATTGTTGATCAAAACCACGGATAAATAAATGTCTTAGACCTTTTGATGTTTTTGTATCATAACTTTTTACTTGATAATTGTTTAAAACAGCTAATATTTCTTTTCTTATCGCTTCAAGGCGTTCTTGATGCACAACACAATGTTCAACTAACACAAAACGATTACTATCTGGTTGATACATCCCACTCACTAAACGCTTGTTAATAGTCTTAACAGGAAGTTTTAGTTGATTACGATAGTTAAGAGGTGATGGATTACTAACGACATCCTGAACCTGACGACTTGCGATTCTCGCATACTTATAGAGCGCTTCACTTACTAATTGCTTTTTATAAATTAATTGATATTTATAGTCCATCTCAATCAAAGAGCAACTATGACACTCTTTACTATTACACACACTTTTTACCCTTGATACTGCAGGACTGATGATTTTATCACATCGCGCTATTTGATATGTTTTATGATCTTCAATAATACTGATCTCAGCTATTTCATCCACAAAAGCCGACATAACAAAAGTTGGTTTATTGTTGATGTAGCCAATACCTTCACCGTTTATTCCCATTTTAACTATTTTAATTTCCATCGATATTTAATCTCCTATCAAAAAAACTGCTTAAGCAGTTATTCTGTAATGGCCCAAGTCGGAATATCATCACCACGTCGTACTAGTATTCCTTTTTGGAATTCGGTTTGATTCATAAACTGTAATATACTTATTTCTTCCTCTGGTGTGCAACCAATTAAAAGTTTAACTTCAATATCTTTCTTTAAGATGTCAGCAGCTATTACCACTGCATCAACCGCATGAGCCTTATTACTTCCGCGAAAAACACTGATACCGGACTCTTCCGGTAAGGTATCATCCAAGCTTCCGTATTCAACCGGATACTTCAAGTTCTTATAAATTGAATGGCTTTCACCTTTTTGTTTTG
>CAZKJS010000003.1:43785-89802 GCA_964553255.1 uncultured Erysipelotrichaceae bacterium
AAAGATCGTATCGATCTTTTGCCAGAAAAAAGCATTGTTTAATAGATTGGGCATACTTACCTCCACTGTGTAATTATAACATATAAAATCTTTTATGAAGCTTGTTATCGCATATGATCATAAGCTAGTTTTTCAACAGTTTTAATGATGAGTTCTTTCGTGTTTATGAAGCACTCTTCAATATTCTCTGCCATGTCTAATATCTGATATACTGCTTTTACTCCTAGATCAAATAAGCGTTGATATCCTTCTTTATATTGACCACAGATCACATACAATGGTACATTTTTCGCCTTAGTGTATTTCGCAATACCAGCGATCACCTTACCATAAGCTGATTGTTGATCACATTGTCCTTCACCACTTATGACAATAGTATTATCATCAAGCATCCTATCAAATGTTAGATATTGAAGTAATAGATCAATTCCTGAATACCTTTTAGCATGTAATACTTTTATCAAAGCCGCCCCCATACCACCAGCAGCCCCACCACTGATGACTTCATCAAGTGGATAACCAATGCTGCTCATGATTTGATGATAGTTAGTCATCGCACTTTCCAAGAAAACTAATGTTTCATCATCCGCATGTTTTTGAGTACCAAAGACAAAAGTTGCACCATTTTTTCCTAAAAGGGTATTAACAACATCACTTGCGACAATTAACTCAATTTCATTAAAATCGATGACGTTTGTGGTAACTACGCTTTTTATCAAAGCTAATGATGACGCTCTTGGTTTAAGTAGTTTTCCTTTATCATCATAAAAAGCATAGCCTAAAGCTTGCAATAAACCCATACCACCATCATTGGTCGAACTACCACCTAGGCCAACAATTATTCTCTTATAACCTAATGCGTGCAATTGTTTTAAAACTAATCCTACCCCAAATGAGGTCGCTTCTAATAGATTAGATTCTTCTTTACTGTACATCGTTAAACCAACAATACTAGCTACTTCAATAACAACTGTCTTTTCATCCAAGATACCAACTGGCACAACAATCGGTTTAAGGTATGCATCAAGTGTTTCAATATGCATGACACTTCCGTTTTTAGCACTTACAAAAGCCGCTACTGTTCCTTCACCACCATCAGCGATAACAAAAGATCTGACATCAAGTGCCAAATCTGTTCTCTCTAGACCTTCTCTGATCGCTTGCCCTATCTCTTCACTTGTTAAACTACCTTTAAATGAATCAGGTAATACTAGAACCTTAGTCATGATAAATCAACGCTTTTTTGCCGGTTTTATCTCTTGATTAGGCAAGATTGTACGCATCGTTTTCAATAAGCGATTTGGTGATATCGTTTCAAATTTATAAGTACTACCATCTGTCAATCTTAAGTTGATAACATCAAGCGTATTCTTACCTGGACTAAATTCCCACGAAATAATGTCTTCAAGATAGTATATATTACACTCACGATCATTTTTATAAATGTAAGCAATAATGTAGTCTTCGGTAATCGTAAATAATTTACGCTCTTTGGTAAAAAGTAACACATAGGATATAACGATCACAATCGCAATTCCTACATAACGTAAATTGGTATAAACAGCCATGATCACGCCAATAGCCATTACTAGTGCTAACGCAAAATAAGGTTTGTTTACTTGTTCAAGTAAGCGTTTACTTTCGCTTGGTACATCTTCAATCCTTATCGTTCTGTCTTTGAAATCATTACTCATTTTAATTCCTCTTTTTCAATTATAACCACATTCAAAAATCATTTCAACATTATATCATAAACCGACAACATACCATTAACGGCTAAATCTTAGATGAAGCATATAAATATCATAGCACAACCCCAAACAATAATTGGTAAATATATGTGAAATTTACCCATAATATTCTACTTTAAATAGCTAAATAATGGTGCTATACTAATCCTGCATGGTCCGTTGGTGAAGCGGTTAACACACCAGATTCTCAATCTGGCATACACGGGTTCAAGCCCCGTACGGACTACCATAACAATCAAACGCCCACAAGCGTTTTTTATTTTAATACAATAACTAAAACAAATGGTAAGCGACAATGCTGAGCAAAGAAATCATTCATCGATAGTAAATGATTATCTTCACCACCTATCGCATTAAAGAATCGATACTGACCATTATCCTTTTTTTGGTATGTAACAAAATGTAGTTCTTTCCCTTCAAAATATCTAATAATACCAACTTCACTCATTAATGCTCTTATTAAAGCTTTCTTCTTACCTCTTACTATCTGATAAGTTAATTCACTCTTATCTAAAAAAGCCTTCATCGTTTTCATTGGTGTTCCAAGATAACCATGATAGATCAAGATGTCATTCATCATATGATATACATCTTGATATGATGTTTCTATATTAAAGGCATGCATCATGTTATAGATCGCAATCCAGCCACAACCATTGATATCCGAGCTTAGCTTGCCATAATTAAGTCCTTTAGTCAAAGCTTGGTCAATGATAAAACCATCTTTACTTAAGGCTTCTATTGGCAATCTTTTTTCATTTTCATTATTTATCATTTTATCACGATAATTTCTTTATAAAACAACGTCTTCTTTTATGTTGTATCTTACTAAAACGTTTCCACTGTGCTTGAATTTTCTCATTTAGTTCAAGCATAGGACCAGTCTCAGCAAACTTGATACCGTTTTTGATCGCATTTTGAAGTATCTTATCGATAATGATCGCATTGACTCCTTTTCCTTGATAATCAGGATGTACTGCGATCAAAAACATATCTAAAGTATCGTTATGTTTCATCGCTTTAAGTATTCTTAGAAAACCAAAAGGTAATAAGCGGCCATTACTTTTCTTAAATGCTTTATTCATACTTGGTGCACAAATACCAAAACCAATCATTTCATTTTTTTCATTCATGACAAAACTGACGTAATCCATGTTGATCATTGGTAAAAACTTATTTACATAACGTCTAATCTGACGATCATTGAGATCTACCACACTGTATAATGGTGCATATGCGACATTAAGTAAAGCAAACATCTTTTTGATATATGGATAAGCGCCAAGATGCGTTTTAACATTCGCTTCTTTAAGTTTATAGATTGATTGCATCCGTTTTGAGATCAAACCAATACTTTCAACGGTCTTTGGGTTATACTCATCAAACAAACGGTACTCAATCCAATCTACATCCTTAGTATAACCAAGATGAGTTAGTTGTTTGACATAGTAAGGATGATTATAGTAAGTAAAGAAAAGATTTGGTTCTTCAAATCCTTCTACCAACATACCTTCGCGATCAAGATCACTAAAACCTAATGGCCCATGCACCTCATCACAACCTAAACTCAAAGCATATGTTTCAACTGTTTTAAATAAAGCATCAACGACTTCATCATCATCTATAAAATCAACTTGCGTAAAACGCATCCGATTAGTATGCCAGATTTTATTTGATTTATGACTAAGGATAGCTCCTATTCTACCAACAATTTGATCATCACGATAAGCTAAAAAACACTTCGCTTCACAATATTCAAAAGCTGGGTTACGCTTACGATTCCAGTCATCAAGATCATCCGCATAAGTAGCCGGTACAAAATAGGGACTATCTTTATATAATTTATTTGGGTAATCGACAAACTTACGTAAATCTTTCTTACTTATTACTTCTTTAACAACTACCATGATGCTTTTTCTCCTGTATTCTATGATAATACCAGTAAAATCTTCTAGCAATCAAAATATATGCTTATTATAATTTAGCCAAGAATTTCTCGATTCTTATTAACGCTTCCTTGATATGTTTTATTGAATAACAATATGAAACCCTAATAAATCCTTCACCACTTTCACCAAAAGCATTGCCAGGAACTACTGCAACATGTTGATCATATAACAAGCGTTCACAAAACTCATCAGATGTCATATTAGTTGATCTAATATCAGGGAAAACATAGAAAGCACCTTGTGGTATGTAGCAGCTTAAGTTTAAACGATTAAATCCCTCGGTGATAAAACGTCTTCTGAAATCAAAATCTTCTCTCACCTTGATAATATCCTCATCTGCGTTAGCTAAAGCTGCTATTCCAGCATATTGTGAAATAGTAGGAGCACACATTATAGTATATTGATGAATCTTGATCATTTGACTGATAAACGCTTTAGGACCACAAACATAACCCAAACGCCATCCTGTCATTGAGAACGTTTTAGAAAAACCATTTATAAGCAAGGTTCTTTCTTTCATTCCATCAATTGCGGCAATTGAAAAATGCTTTGTGTTAGTGTAGTTTAATTCAGCATAAATTTCATCAGAGATAACAACTATATTGTGTTTGATCAATATTGGGGCGATAGCCCGTAAATCATCTTCTGTCATAATGGCACCGGTTGGATTATTAGGGTAAGACATTATCAAAACCTTGGTTTTAGCAGTTATGGCCGCACTCAATAATTCAGGTGTTATCTTGAAATTATCCTCTTTAAAAGTCTTAATAGGTACTACCTTACCATTTACTAACTGGGTTATGGGCATATAACATACATAACAGGGCTCAGGTATCAATATTTCATCACCATCACTGATAAGTGTTCGCAGTGCTATATCGATAGCTTCGCTTGCTCCAACAGTCACAATCACTTCACTGTTAAAATCATATGTAACATCAAACCTTTTTAGATACTCACAAATAGCTTTCCTTAAGTCTTTTAAGCCTAAATTATCAGTATATCTAGTTGTACCATTACTAATTGCCTCAATAGCTGCTTGTCTAATATGCCAAGGTGTTAGAAAATCTGGTTCACCAACTCCAAGTGAAATAACATCATCCATTTGTGCTGCTAAATCAAAATAGCGCCTTATCTTAGACGTTGGCATTGCTAATACTTTTTTATTTATTAGTTTTTCATGATCGATCACAATACAATATTACCCCTATCATCTCTCTTATCCCCAATCAAACTAACACCCATATCCTTATATCTTTTTAACACAAAATGGGTCGTAGTCGATTGGACTGGATCCATTACGGCTAGAGTTTCTGAAACAAACAGCGCTACTTCATGAAATGTTCTACCAACAACTTGTACTGCTAGATCATAACTACCAGACATTAAGTAAACACTGGTCACTTCATCAAATGACATGATCTTCTCAGCTATTTCATCAAATCCAGCTACTGCCTGTGGTATGACTTTTAGTTCAATGAGCGCACTTACCTTATCAGGATAGGCTAAATCCCAATTATACATTGGCTTATAACCACAGATCACGCCATCTTTTTCTAATTGATCAAGTTTCTTGGCTACTTCGCTTTCATCAAGTTTTAACATAGTCGCAAGTTCATGGTTAGTATAGCGAGCATTCTCATTTAACAACTTAAGTAATTTTTCCATATTATTACCTCAATATATTTGATAAAAGTATAACATATTAGTAAATGCGACTGATTATTTTTTTATACTGGTTTAAACCTTGACAAAAGCAGATTATGATTTTAGTATTAATTTGTTTGATTGGGGCATCGCCAAGCGGTAAGGCATCAGACTCTGACTCTGACATTGCGAAGGTTCGAATCCTTCTGCCCCAGCCATTTTTTTATTTAATCTACTTTGCATGATCTTATATAAGCAATGACTGTATTATCAATGTTGGCAGTTTTTGTTGTTTATTATATAATAATCTAAGAAAGAGAGATCGATAATGGACAAATATACTTGCCTTCTATGTGGCTATGTTTATGATGAAGAGTTGGGTGATCCGGATAACGG
Organism: uncultured Erysipelotrichaceae bacterium; assembly: GCA_964553255.1. Classification (GTDB taxonomy): domain Bacteria; phylum Bacillota_I; class Bacilli_A; order Erysipelotrichales; family Erysipelotrichaceae; genus JAQUCI01. The sequence continues at coordinate 49,529 of CAZKJS010000003.1, forward strand.
TGTAGCTCCTGGCACAAAATGGGATGATCTTCCAGAAGATTGGGTTTGCCCTTTGTGTGGTGCTGGCAAAGATTCATTTGAAGCACAATAATTAAAAAGCGGTTATATCCGCTTTTATTTTGTCAATTTTGCGATGATAGCTTTAGCCGCTAATTTACCAGCTTGCATAGCCTTGATTACGGTTGCAGCTCCTGTTACGGCATCACCACCAGCATAAACGTTAGCTAAATTGGTTGCACCATCATCATCTGTGATAATACAGCCCCATTTATTAGTCGCAAGTTCCACAGTGCTTTGTTTGATCAAAGGATTAGGTGATGTGCCAATAGCCATTATCACCATGTCACATGTAATCTCAAATTCACTACCAACAACTTCAACCGGCCTTTGTCGATTGCTTTCATCTGGTTTTGATAGTTCCATTTTGATACATTTGATACCTTTTACTTGATACTTATCATCTTTCAGTATCGCAACCGGTGATGTTAGTAATCTAAATTCTATTCCTTCTTCTATGGCGTGTTCAACTTCTTCATGTCTTGCTGGTAACTCATTCATTGAACGTCGATATACAATTGTGACTTTCTTAGCGCCATTACGCAAAGCAGAGCGAGCAGCGTCCATCGCCACATTGCCACCACCGACAACAACTACATCCTCTCCTACATAAACAGGCGTCATACTATTTTTTTGATAGCTCTTCATTAAGTTAATACGCGTTAAGAATTCATTTGCGGCATATACACCATTTAAGCTTTCTCCAGGTATATTCATAAACTTAGGTAAACCAGCACCTGTTGCAATATAGACTGCCTCAAAATCAGCTTCAAACAGTTCAGCAATTGTGATTGTCTTACCAATTATCGTGTTAGTTACAATCTTTACTCCCATATTCACAAGGTTATCTATTTCCTTATCAACTACTTTTTTTGGTAACCTAAATTCAGGTATACCATATACTAAAACCCCACCTGGCATATGAAGAGCTTCAAAAATGGTTGGTTGAAAACCAGCCTTTGCAAGTTCAGCAGCACATGATAATCCTGATGGCCCTGAACCAATTATCGCAACTTTAGCCTTTGTTAGTGAAGCACTTGTTACATTGTTTGTTTGCGTATTAAACCAATCACCAATAAAGCGTTCTAATCGACCAATTCCAACCGGTTCATTTCTAATACCTTTAACACAAACAGCTTCACATTGTGATTCTTGTGGGCAGACTCTACCACATATTGCTGGTAAATTGTTAGCTTGAGCTATTATTTGATATGCCTTAAGATAATCTTGTTTCTTTATCTCTTGAATAAATGCCGGTATATTGATATTGACTGGACAACCCTTAACACATGGTTGATGAATACAATTTAGACATCTATCAGCTTCAATAAGCGCGTCTTTTTCACTATAACCACAGGTAACCTCAATGAAACTCTTATTTCTGATCTTAGGATCAACAGTTAGCATTGGTGTTTTCTTTTCCATTATCCCAACTCCTTACTAAAAAGATTGCAACTTTCTTCATAACGATGCTTTTCAAAGTCACGATAAAAGCTAGCCCTTGCGATGGCATCATCAAAATCAACCATATGACCATCAAAATCAGGTCCATCAACACAAGCAAACTTCATTTCATTATTCACTAAAACGCGACACCCACCACACATACCAGTACCATCAATCATAATAGGATTCATACTTACCGTTGTCTTGATCTGATAAGGTTTGGTTGTGATAGCCACATATTTCATCATGATCAATGGACCAATCGCAAAAACATGATCGATAGTAGTGTCAGCGCTTATGATCGCTTTTAATTTATCCGTTACTAACCCTTTTTCTTGATAACTGCCGTCATCAGTCATGATATATAGTTGATCACTATGCTTCTTAAACTCGTCTTCAAGTATTACTAAGTCTTTATTTCTAAATCCTAATATTGTTATGACTTTCTTGCCTTTTTCATGTAGTGCTTTTACTATCGGAAAAGCAATAGCTGATCCCACACCACCACCAATAACGATAGTCTTCTCAATATTATCTAATTCACTAGCCCTTCCCAAAGGACCAACAAGGTCACACAAACAATCATTTTCTTTAAGTTGATTTAATTGATAAGTAGTCGCACCAACAATTTGAAAGATAAGTGTTATAAGACCTTGTTCAATATCACTATTAGCGATCGTTAGCGGAATTCTTTCACCATCTGTGGCAACTCTTAATATGACAAACTGTCCTGGCTTCGCCTTCTTTGCGATCAAAGGAGCATAAACATCGATTTTAGAAACAGTTGGATTTAATTCCTTTTTATTGATAATCTCAAACATACATATCCCCCAATCAATGTAATATATTATAAACCATTATGAAGATAATGATATGTTAAATTATCATGATATTTAACTAAGTTAATTTTCAGAGCTTATCAGCTTGTTATTATCAACACACACATTCTTATATAATCATGAACTCATAATTATGGAAAATTATACTAGACGTTGAAAGTTCCAGTAACAATACACTTTTCAATAACGTTTAACTATTTTTAAATCTTTTCTATTTTAATTTTCCTTTCAGATGCGTTTATACAAATATCATCATGACTCACAACGATGATAGTGCAACCCTTATCATTCAATCCTTTTAGTACATCGAGGATTACTTGTTGATTATCTGGATCTAGCGAAGCGGTAGGTTCATCGGCAAGAATAATACTACTATTTTTGATCATTGCCTTTGCAATAGCAACGCGTTGCTGCTCACCTCCTGAAAGCTCATATATCATCTTGTTCCCTATATTAGCTAAACCTACTTTTTCTAATGTTTTATCAATTAAGTCATGTCTTTTAGATTTATTAATGTTCCTAATTGATCTAATAACATCAAAGTTCTCATAAACAGAAAGATCATCGATTAAACCGAAGTTTTGAAAAATGAATGAAATGTTTTCATCAAGGAGCTTTCTTCGATAGCGTTTGGTTATAGGCTTTTCATCATATAACACCAAACCGCTGTCATAATCTTCTATTAAACCTATGATATTTATTAGTGTCGTTTTACCACAACCAGATTGACCATAAAAACAGATATAGTCTCCATCGTTTATCACAACACTAAAATCATTCAATACAATTCTTGAACCGAATGCTTTACTGATATTTCTTAATTCAATCATTTGAGCTCCCTTCGATATAATCGGATAAAACTTAACTTAAAGTAAACATAACTAAAGATAATATTTACTGCCCACATAATTAATAAAATACAAAACGCTGACATTATGGGAGCTTTTTTTAAAACAACAAGGGTAATGCCACATAGTATCATAACAACTAACTCTTTGCTGATGAAATCAGTCATGATTTCCCTATATGACCAACCTTCAATTTCACATAAGGCTAATTTTTTGCTATGACATATCATATAGAGATAGAAGTTTTGGATGCTCATAATAATGATAATAATGAAAGTTAGCATGAAATAATTAATTTTGTTTATAAGCGAATAAATATCAAAACTTTTATAAAACTCATATGCATCTAAAAGACTAGTGACTTTAAATGGGTTAACAAAGTTATATGACTTGAATAGATCATTAATATATCCTTTAGCATCATCGCCATGATAAGTAAAGAATGTTTTACTACTTAATCCATGACCACCTGCTTGTTTAATCAAAACACCTTGATTGACAGTATTATTAATAAATGTTTGGTAAAGAGTGTAATTTACAATGCTGTTATCGTAATTTACATAGTTGAACTTTTCGTTTATGAGAAACAATTCACCTTCAATATATTTTTTAATCTTAATTATTGTAATTTCATCATATGAGTTAGGAATCATAATGTTTAATACACCAAGAGTTTCATCAAATTCACCAATTATATTAAGCTTTTGAATGTAAGACTCATTAACATTATAAAAATAGATGTTTTCTTCTTGCATATAGCCTGAGTCACTAAATATAAATGAACCATTGTTCTCTACCAAGTATTCACTGATTTGATCTTGAGCTATGTAATACTCATCAGATATTTGAAAATCATTTATAGCTGAGCTAGCTGCATCAAGAAAATAAACATCATTAATCTGATATAAATATTTTTTTTCATTGATCCTACTCTCCATATATGTTATCAGTGCATCGGCACCGTTACTTAAAAAAGAAAAACAGATAAAAACCGTCAAGATCCTTAGCATGTATGTGTAGGTTAATTGCGGTTTAAGCTTACTATATCCCTTTATGATCAGATTACTATTGACAATCGATATCGTAATATATGTAATGATACCTATAATGAGTAAAAGACCCAACAAAATGATTAAATATTGACTCAGATTCACTAATAATTCGATAACAAGATTAAAATGCAAACCAAAATGATAAGTTATTTGTATCAAATATAATACGAGAACAACTAAAACGATTGTTATAATGCTTTTAGTGAAATATTGATTAAAAATGTCCAAATTACTGAATCCATTAATCGATTTTAGTGTTATTAGCTTTATTTTTCGTAAATAGTCAGTATTAAGTAATGTTATTATCAACATTGAAACTAGTATTAACAAAGCAATCTCATCATTTGCTAACGCTGTTTTCGGAGTAAAGTGCATATCATGATTACTTATTCTGACTTCAACATCTGGAAAGTCCTCAGTAATCTCTCTTACTAATCTATTAGTGCTATCCGTTAGATTTCCACTGTTAGCACTCAAATATGTGTTGTTCGAAAAATTGAATAGATTATCGTTATAGTTTGAGGAAATACTATAGAACTCAATAGTTGAAGTTTTTAATGGCTTGAGAATCTTTGTCTTATTGTCTGTTGACGTGCTTGTATAATAATTAAAGTCAGTTAGTAGATCTGTAACATGATAAGTCTTGATCTTACTAATGTAATTTGGATCAGCTGAATAAAGAAAAATCACATTGCGATAATCACTACTACTGAATTGATAAGCATTCAGATCATATTTGCTTAACAATGTGATGAAGTATTGACTAAACTCAGCGTATCTGTCATAACTAACATTAATCGCTAATAATGTAGCAGGTGTTGAATATTCGCTTGTAGTTGCCGTGTTGTTGTTCGCAAAACCATATACATCAAAAGTATTTAAGACAACAAGATTATCAAAATTCTTCATTGCCATATTGAAAGTTATTATTGAGAATACAGTTACGACGATAGTTAGAATTTTTTTCATGGCACTAAAGACCCAAACCTTTTATAGTTTAATTATAGCATATATACTATATATTATTTATTTTTTTATCATTATCCCTTATTTTTAAGTCATTTATTACGTTTTTGCTTTTATGATTAAGAGTGGTTTGAATATAAACGATAAATATAATATAAGTCAAACTTAAAAGAGCTGACTCATTAAACGAGTCAGCTCTTACTCTAATTTAATTATTGTTGAATCTATTTCCCTAACTTGCGTTGGAAATACTTCACAGTTTCAACCATTGGAATCATCGTTAATGCTAAAGCGATCGCAATCGCATATTCAAGTAAACTAATAGGTTGAATCATAAATGCTTGCGCAAAGAATGGTACATATATTACAACAGCCGTTAAGATAAATGATAGTATCATCGCTCCAAATAGATACCAATTATGTTTGCGAATGCTAAATATTGATTTACGTGATGAACGCATGTTATAGGAGTGGAAGATTTCAGCCATTGAAAGTGTTAAGAAAGCCATTGTCATCCCATCACTACTATTAGCTATTTCCCATATTCCTGATTCAATATAATGACCGATAAAGTAGGCGGCTAATGTAACAATAGCTATCAATACCCCTTGGTATATAACATCAAAGCTTAAGCCATGAGCAAAGATGCCTTCTTTACTATCACGTGGTTTACGCGACATAATATCATCTTCTGCTTCTTCCATTCCTAAAGCTAATGCTGGAAAACTATCAGTGATCAAGTTTATCCACAACAAGTGGGTTGGTTTTAGAATTGTAAATCCTAAAATCGTAGCAACAAATATTGATAGAACTTCACTCATATTAGATCCCAGTAAGAACTGAATGGCTTTACGAATATTATCATATACTCGTCTGCCTTCACCAACCGCATTAACTATAGTCGCAAAGTTATCGTCAGCTAAAACCATATCTGCTACATTCTTTGTAACGTCAGTTCCAGTTATTCCCATACCAACACCAATATTAGCATGCTTGATGCTTGGAGCATCATTAACACCATCACCAGTCATAGCTACAATTTTATCTTTTTTCTGCCAAGCATCAACAATTCTTACTTTATGTTCTGGTTGCACTCTAGCATATACACTATAACGTTCAATATTTTGCGCTAAAGCAACATCATCCATATCATTTAATTGACTTCCTGTAATTGCTTGACTTGTTTCATTTATAATATCAAGTTGCTTAGCAATAGCAACAGCTGTATCAAGATGATCACCAGTGATCATAATTGGTCTAATATGGGCACTACGACATTGGACTATAGCATCTTTCACTTCTGGTCTAATTGGATCGATCATGCCACAAAGACCAATGAAAGTAAGTTTTTCTTCCACTAATGGTTCTTTGATCGTGTCATACTCGCAATACGCTGCTCCAAGTACCCGTAATGCTTGATTAGCCATACGCTTGTTTTCAGCAATCAGTCTCTCTTTAATTTCATCTGTCAAATGAACTTTTTTACCATCAATGATAGCTGAATCACAATGTTGTATAATTTCATCTGGTGCACCTTTAGTAAATTGAATATAACCATTTTGATATTGATGAAGAGTAGACATCATCTTACGTTTGGAATCAAATGGTAGCTCTGAAACTCTTTTATACGATACCTTTAATTCATTCTTATTCAACCCCAAATTACTAGCATAAACAATCAAAGCACTCTCTGTTGGCTCACCAATAACGTTATCATTATCAATTTCAGCATCATTACACAGAGCCATTGCTTTAGCAAGCAATGTTTCATCATCCGCAAAATGATCTACAACTGTCATTTTATTTTGGGTTAGAGTACCAGTTTTATCACTACATATAACCTGAGCACAACCCAGTGTTTCAACAGCAGTTAACTTTCTGATGATCGCATTGCGACGTGACATATTAGTTACACCAATTGATAAGACGATCGTTACTACTGCAGCTAAACCTTCAGGTATCGCTGCAACCGCTAAGCTAACCGCGATCATGAATGTTTCAATGATGGTATCAGTTGCGAAACCTGCTCTTACGATACTTAATCCAAAGATGAATAAACAAATACCCAAGACCAAATAACTAAGAGTCTTACTTAATTGATTTAGTTTTAATTGAAGAGGGGTTTCTTGATCTTTTGCCATTGCTATGGCTGTAGCGATTTTACCCATCTCAGTTTGCATACCAATGGCAACGACAACTGCTTTACCACGACCATAAACAACATTACTTCCCATATAGACCATATTTAAGCGATCACCTAATGGTACATCATCGTTTGTTTCAAGCTTTTCATCTGTTTTGTCTACAGGCACTGATTCACCAGTCAATGCGGCTTCTTCAACTTTCATTGAAGCACATTCTATTATCCTTGAATCAGCTGGTATTGCATCACCAGCATCAAGTACAATGATATCACCTACAACTAAATCTTCACTTTTTATATGTTGTAAATGACCATCTCGCAAGACTTTTGAAGTAGCAGCAGCCATCTCATTTAGTGCTTCAATCGCTTTTTCAGCTTTGCTTTCTTGATAAACTCCTAATAAAGCATTTACAACCACAACAAATAAAATGACAAACACGTCTGTAAACGGCTCATTCTCATACGCCGATGTGATTGCCGATACAAGTGCTGCTGCTAGAAGGATAATGATCATCGGATTTAACAGTTGTTTGATAAATCGATGTAGTAAACTTTCTTTATCAGCTTCAATCAGTTTGTTTTTACCATTAGCAATCAATCGTCTTTGAGCCTCTTGTTCACTTAAGCCACCAACAAAACTATCAACCCCGGTTATGACTTGTTCTATGTCTTCTAGATAATGTTGCATATTTTCCCTCATCTTGTTTTTCTATAAAAAAACTCATGCTTAGCAAAACGCCAAACATGAGTCTCATCATTTAAGGTCAGCCAAGCATTTCTGCCGGGTGTTGACTTCTCCACATGCTTTCGCATGCCAATTACTCCCTCACGAGCGCTATTAAAATATCATTTTTTAGATCAAATGTCAAGATTATCCAAAACACTTTTTTCCAAATCAAGAAGTTTCGCTTTTACATCTAATCCCCCGCCATAGCCCACAAGTTTACCATTAGCGCCTATCACGCGATGACATGGAACAATAATAGATATTGGATTTCGATTATTAGCCATTCCTACCGCCCGATATGCTTTAGGTTTATCAATTCGCTGAGCAATGTATTTATAACTACATGTTTGTCCATACGGAATTTTGATCAATTGATTCCAAACGGCAACCTGAAAAGGTGTACCAATAAGTTTAATATCAACTGAAAACGTCTGTCTTTTACCAGCAAAGTATTCTAATAGTTGTTGATACGTTTTTTTGATAAGCTCTGTTTCATTCAGCGTATGCTCTTTACTTAGTTTAGCAGTAAAGTCAACGCCTATGATCTTATCATCAGTTTGAACAATACGAAGTGCACCAATTGGGCTTTGATAACAATATGCATATTTCATAGTTTACCCCTACTTCATTATAGAACATAAAAAAAGCCATGAACAGTTGTTCATGACTATATACCTAATTATCTCTTCTGTACTTTCAATGATCCGTTAACCATACCACCTTTTTCAATTGCGATTGTATCGAATGAACAATCACCATTGATTGAAGCAGAAGCTCTCAACTCAAGGAAATCACTTACGCTAACATTACCGTTGATCTTGCCTTCACAAAGAATGTTTTCAGCAACGATGTCACCATTGATTATAGCATCTTTATGGATGGTCGCATTTTTTGAACATTCAATGTTACCCTTAAACTCAGCAGATAACACTGTTAATGCACGAGCAGTAACATTGCCTTCGATTCTGCCATTATGTTTAACGATCAAATCACCACAATCAACATTACCAGTAATAGTACCGTAAAGCTCAATATTCCCCGACGCTTTGATGTCACCAGTGATCACAACATCCTGATGTATTATCGAAAGCTTCACTTCTTGTTTTACGTCTTGAGCTCTTGTGTTTTTAAACAATTCAAATACACCTTTTTCACTACCAGTCTGTGACGAAGCACCATCAGTATCTTCAACTTCATCGTTTGATTCTATATCCGATTTTGCTAAATCATTGCTTCCGTCTTCGTCACTTGGTTTTGGTTTAGCTAAAAACCAACCGGACTTTTTTGTTGATTCATCATTATTCATATTTGTTCCTCTTTCATGATTAAGAATTTAACTTAATTGTAACACAAATATCCACTAATTAAAAGAATTTTTACTCTTTTTTTTCTAAAACAGACTATAAAGACGCTAATTATTTCAATATCTATAGGATATTGAATTATCGATATTGATTATCTGTCATTAATGTTTATCACTCATGACATAAAATAAGAACAATGTTCACTGAGTTAAAAGTACCCTGATATTCATCAATTAAGCAATGTTAGTTCTACTCATTAAGGCTATTTTGATATATTTCTTCTTTTGTTTGATCTGGTAATGATATTGTGATGATATATGACATTACAATAATACCTACTATGTTTATTATAAGTCGATATAACATGAAATGTAATCCCATCGCTGATGTTTCAAACATCAACAACGGGATCTTGGTAGTAGACCAAGCACCTATCATGATGAAAACATTACTTAACTTGCACCCTTTTTTTAGTAATACGATAGCAACTGGAAACGCACCATATAAAGGCCCAGCAGCGATAGAACCCAAAACAAAAGCAATGATGATTCCGACCAATCCTGAATCTTCACCCATATACTTCATCAATGTTTCTTTTTTCATCCAAACATCCATTAACCCTAACAAAATGAAGATTGGTGGTAATGCGCTTAACATTTCAAACAAACTCTTATAACTTAATGTAAAAGCTTTAACAGAAAGATCGGGCTTGATAAAAAATAGTAAAAGTTCAATAAACAAAAGCACTATAAATAAACGATAACGTTTCAAATACTTCATCATAATAAAATCCCCATCAATAATGCAACGATTAAAGAGAATATAACTGCTAAGCCATTACGTGTATAAGCGGCTCTTTTACCAAAGAATTTAATTTCCATAGGTAGCGTTACTACCCCTACCATCATCAAACTTGAAATGAAAGCAGCAATCTGCGTAAGTCCAGCACCATTATTAAGTAATGCCGCAGCTAAAGGAAAAGCCACAAAACCAGGAATAAGGGTGATCGAACCGATGCTCAAAGCTAATAATATTCCTATAACACCAGAATCAGCACCAATTAGTGCCGAAATTTGTTCAGGTGTTAAAATTGATAATACTAAACCTATTATCATAAGCACTACCAAAAGCTGTGGTAGGATGTTTTCAAATGATTTCCAAGCCTTGATAAGAGCTTGTTTAGTCTTCACTTTATCCTTGATCAAGGATACTATCAAAGCTATTGTCGCAATAGCGTAAAAGACGATGTTTGTTGTACTCATATATTTATATCACTAAAATTTGTTCAGTTATACCTAATATATTCTTATCATCATACTGTTCAATCGTACCATCATCACATGCTTTAGCTAACACTGGATCAATCGGTAATTTACCTAATACCGATAACCCATGTTCATTAGCAATAGCTTCAATATGACTTTCACCAAATAGTTGATAATCTTTTCCATTATCAGGACAATGGAAGTATGACATATTTTCAACAATACCAATAATTGGGATATTCATCATTTCTGCCATCTTAACTGCTTTAGCAACAATCATCGATACAAGTTCTTGAGGTGATGTCACAATAATAATGCCATCAATGGGTAGACTCCGGTATACAGTAAGAGGTACATCGCCAGTTCCAGGCGGCATATCTACAAACATATAATCGATATCTCCCCATAATACCTCACTATAAAATTGCTTAACCGTTGATGCCAAAATTGGCCCACGCCATAATACTGGATCAGTATCATTTTCAAGCAAGAAATTAATCGACATCACGTTTATTCCTGTTTCACTCAATACTGGAAAAATACCTTGATCATTACCTACAGCCTTTTGTTTTAAACCAAACGCTTTTGGAATTGATGGCCCAGTAATATCAGCATCTAAAATGGCAGTATTGTATCCTTTTCGATTCATACTAACAGCTAAAAGAGAAGTGACTGATGATTTTCCAACTCCACCCTTACCACTTACAACTCCTATTATTTTCTTAATACTACTTGCTGCGTTTTGTTTAACAGCGAAAACATTTGGATTTTCTCGCTCATCACATTCAACCGTGCATCCTTCACAAACATGATTACAACTTTCACTCATAATTTACTCTTCTTTCTTTCATACTATGACGATGACAATAAGCACTATGACAATACTGACTTTTACCATTACACAATTGATAGTCACCACCTTCAATAATCAAGGTTAACCCCTCAACAAGTGCTTTAGCAAGCTTAAAACGAGCATCGTTGTAAATCTTTTGAACAGTTGTACGAGCAACGTCCATCCGTAAAGCACATTCTTCTTGTGTCATGTTTTGATGATCGATCAAGCGAACTGTTTCATACTCGTCAATTGTTAATCTTACTATTTCTGCTTTATCATTAGTGCCGTTTTGTGGTCCAAAAGCAGTTTGATCTGGCATTTGACAAACACGACGCCATTTTCTAGGTCTTGCCATAGTAGTCCTCCATCTTTGTTCACATTAACTATTATAAAGTTTAATTGACATATGTCAATTATCAAACAAACATTAAAGCAGCAGGATTAAAGATTAAAAGCAAACCAATTATTATCATTATTAATGCACCAACAATATTTGTTACACGCATAAATCTTGTAGATATACCAGTCAATCGCATAGTTATGATTGCGATTGAAAACACAATGATATCATCTAACATGAAAAACAAAACATAGACCAACAAGTATAGGTAATAGCTTGTATTTGAAAGTTGATTTAAAGTTAATATCTGTGTATAAATAACTGGTAATCCAGCTGAACATAATAATTCAATCATATTGATAGTTATAGCTAATCCAACAACCCCAAGGATTGCTAAAGCATAATTATGTTCTTGTGTAAATTTTCTAATCTTCGCAAACACTCTATCTCTTTGCTTTTCATTAACAACCTCACAACCATCACCCTTCTTGACGATTGCTTTTTTAAGGTTATAACCACCACCCACTAAAGCTACACACGCAACGATTAAGCGTAACCAAAAAATGTTACTAATAAAAAATGCTACATTCAGCCAAGCTGCCATGAATAAGTAATAAATGATTGCAGAGGTAAGTATAAATGTCATACCTAAAATCCATAATCGTTTTCTGTCTTGCATATTGATCAATAGACTGATTAGAAATAAAAGCACCCACATCGCGCATGGATTAAACCCATCAGCTATCCCTAATACGATCGTTAATACTGGTAAAGGTAAATCATTAGCATTTATAGTACCTATTAATGGTAACTTTAATTTAATATCATTATCTTGACTATTCTCAATAACATTATTTACTATTTCAAGTATCTTTACATCTGTATAACCTTCATTATAACCAATAAAGTAATACTCATTAATGATCGTAAATGGAACACTTTTGACTATAATCCCTAACCGATCCGCTTGATACTTCATCAGTTCTAAATTTTCTTCACTATCAAATACCTCGTGATAGTTGATAATAACACCGTTATGTTCACGTTCTAATTCTTCTAAAAATACTTTTTGTTTCTCACAATGTAAACATGTATTCCCATAAAAAAAATCTATAACTACTTGTTTATCATCAGCTACGATCGGTCGAATAAAAATAGAAGTAAAAAACAATATGGAAGCTAATAGAACACATAAACGTTTATACATTTATAAACCCTTATATTGCTCAATGGTGACAAGCAACTTTTTTTTAGATTGTTCACCTGTTAGTCTTATTAATTCTTTGTTGTTTTTATCAAGAAAGATAAAAACTGGTAAAATCTCATTGATTTTGTATTTTTCTACTTCTTGACGATCATTATCGTAATCAAGATACTCCGTATTTAGCCAAGAAAGTTTTGACTCAATTTGAGCCCATCTTGGTTTCATAACTAAACAACCAGCACACCAAACTGCACCAATCTTAATGACTTTCATATTCTGTCTCCTTTTATTTATTCATAAGATACAACGCTTATTGGCATATGTCAATTATTTCACAAAATATCTAAGTTGGTTTCATTTATTTTTTCTTTACTTTGTAACTAGCAACCCTCTGATAATAATCAATAAACTTTAATATCGCTTTTGACCAACCTAGTATGCTTACGGTGTTGATTGCGTTTTGTTGAAGTTCTCGAGCTGTTATCTTATCACTAACAAGAAATGATATTTGCTTATAAAGTAATTGTGCTTCAAACTCATCTATTAACATGCAATTTACTTTAGTATTCATATGATCACTCATTATTTCACTATCACATGCAATAACTACACAACCACAAGCCATTGCTTCAAGAATACTCATGTCATATTTCGTGCCTAAATCAACAGCGATATAAATATCGGTTTTTCTTAATATTTCACCGATCTTACTTTGTTTGGGATTAACATATACATACCCAAACGGCAATCGTGGTTTTGTTGGCGTTATCCAATTAAATTGATAGGTTATCTTGTCATTTGATAAAAGATCGAGTAATGCTTTGATAATACCAATTTGTTTTAAATGTTTTTGTTCACTAGCAATAATGGTGATAACTATCTCCTTATTAGTTGTTTTCTTATTGATTTGATGATAATAGATACGCTCATTAATGCCATTTGATATCGCTGTTGCCTTAATGTTAAAATACTTTTCAATTTGATTGGCATTGTATTTTGAAAATGTCAGAATAAAAGATGGCAACTGATATTGTTGATAGATATATGCCTTCTTCTCACTACTCAAACTTTGCCAATATGTATTATGCCAACTAGTATAAACATAATATAGAACAGGTGCTACACTATTTCCTATACATTTAGCAATATCGTCTATTCCTGTCACTATGATAAGATCACACCTGTCAATGTATTTAGTATAATCTTTATTAAAGGCTACTTGTAAATAGTTAATCTTTTGCTCAAGTGGAAACCATTCTGGCTTAGCAGTGTAAGTTATCAAAGTTACCTTGTGTTTTAAGCGTACTAAATTATTGATCTGTTGTAGTAGTATCATGTATCTGCTAGATGACTTTATTTCATTTATGATAAAGGTCAAATGTAAGTTATGACTACTAAGACCAACACTTAAAAATTGTTGTTTATTAACTGTTTCTACGCTTAAATATTGACTATCAAGTTTTTGGGTTAACTCTTTATAGACAGACATATAACCTCCCACTTTAATGCTAATTATATCTATTAACGCTTGTTGTTTTAATTATAGATGCTAATCATCACTTTAATCAAATAAAAAACCACCGAAGTGGCTAAGCATTATCATTGTTGAAATGTCTTGATATTATCTATTTTATAATTAAGAACAAATACTAAACTCAAACTAATATAAAGCAGTGCTATAAGATAAATGATGTTACCTGCAAACATTTGATAAAGCAATGTTGAGAACAAAGCTCCAAGAAAAAAACACGCCAACATCTCACTAGCAATACTAAGTCTTTTTTTAGCCAGGTCGTCTTTACGATACACTCTTGCAAGATTAACACCTAAATCCGTAAGATAACCTGTTATATGCGTTAATCTAATAATAAGATCATTTTGTTTAATGTGGATACCATTAAAAACACCCATACCCAAGGCCCAAAAACCTAATGTGAAAAGTGGATTAACAAATACTACTCTAATTAACCCAAGCAATACCCCAAATCCTAGCGTAAGATACAAATATTGCTTTTTTATATTACCCACTCTATCATAGAAAAAACTACCAGATATAATACCACCAACTACAAATAAACTAACATTTAATAGTATAAATGGTAACAAATTAGACTTATGATCAACCAACATGTAAGCAATCAAGGTCATATTACCTGTATGATGAGCAATGGTTAAGCCAAAACTGGCGATTGCCCAAAGATTGCCTGCTCCTGCTAAGAAGATCATTGATCTTCGCCAATTATCGAAATATTTTTCTTTCATAGATCACCAATGGCTTCTATCTCGCCTAAATTTATCCTAAGGTTTTTTTCGCTATCAAGATTACTTCTTTTTAGTTCATATAAAACCGCTAGTTCGCGCTCAGCCCATTTGAATAATGTGTTATCAATTGTATTGTTCTTTTCATTTTGCATGATAGCACTAGCTATTGTCATAAATTGATATTTAAAGCGTAAGTCTTCTTCATACGCATCAAGAGTGGTTCCAATGTTTTCTTCATCTAATAGCTCGCAAAGATAGTTATACGATGTCATTTTGAATATTTTTTTATCATCATTCATATCAGGTTTTTGTTGAATGGTTTTACCAATCAATCTTATGATGCGAAAATTAATGTATCCTGTCTCTTCTGCAATCTCTCTTTTTAAAGCCGTATAATGATCTTCATTTATTTCTATTCCACCACCTGGAAACTTAACCGTATTACTTATATCATTTATCATCAATAATTTACCATGATGAAAAACAACTCCTCTTACAGCTTCTCGTTCACTGATCTGTTGACCACTATAATTTTGTTCGATAAATGCTAGTTCAAACATATTTTTACCTTTAATCTATTTGATACTCAGCTAATAATTCTTGTGAATCATGATGTACATCATGATATAACTTACGCGTAAATTGATACTTTTTATACATCAAAGCAACTTCAAAAAGCAACAAGCTAATACCAACATCAATAGTATTAAAATATGGTCTTTTATTAGGTGGAATAAATGTTCTTAACGCTTTTTTGCGAAAGACCTGAATCTTGTTTTCCTTATAAACAAATCGCCACGGTTGTGAGTTAACGGCACTTGGTGCTAAACGCACTGCTTTTACTACATCAAGATCAAAGTCGTTCTTCCAAATTTCAGTTATTTCTTTGCGATTGATCATGCTCATATTATCACGAAAAGCACTCGTATCGCATTTTCCAAATGTAATCATGATCACATAACTTAAATCATAATCATCCTTTTCCAAAGTCATGCCATACCAACAAGTACCAATATCGTGTTTTGTCATTAATAGATCAAACTGTTCAAGCATATAACCTACATTTAATAAGTAATGATCTTTCTTCTCACTATAAACAAGTAAGCCGTACTCACCGAATTTCGCTTTTGTTTCAACAATAGGTTTGATCACTAATTTTGTCTTAATGGTACTGTCTAAGGGTTTGATATGATTAAGCTGTGCTTTTATAAAAGCTAGTTCAAAAGCGGATAGTTTTTCGTCACTATATTTCCTAATAGATTTCCGTTTATATATTAATTGATATAACTCTTCCATATTGCTCCTTTAGCTAAGCCTTACTTCTTAATATCAAGATTCACTTTGCCATCTTTAATCTCAATGATACGATCTGCTTTTTCAGCGATCCGTCGATCATGAGTTATTATAATAAATGTAGTCTTCAATTCTTCATTGATCTTACGTAGTAAATCGTAGATCATCTCTGTTGAATCAGAGTCAAGATTTCCAGTTGGTTCATCAGCTAAGATCATTTTCGGCTGATTAATAAGCGCTCGCGCTATAGCTGTACGTTGTTGTTGCCCACCTGACATTTTAGTCGCAAGGTTGTTTTTTACTTTATTTAAACCCACTAAATCCATTAGTTCATCAGCTTTTTCTCTGGCTGCCTTATCAATTCTACCATGTTGAATGCGATATGGAATCAAAACATTTTCTAAAGCTGTAAATTCTGGTAAAAGATAATGAAATTGAAAAACAAAACCAATCATTGAATTGCGATACTCCGCTAATTGATTAGCATTCATCGTTAAGGTACTCTTGCCATTTATGATAACATCGCCTGTTGTTGGTTTATCAAGGGTACCAATGATATTTAAAAGCGTTGACTTACCACTTCCAGATTGGCCTATGATTGAGTTGAAACTACCTGTTTCAACATTAAAACTAACATCATGTAATACTTGATTCTTTATTTCTGTTCCATATATCTTATTGATATTTCTAATTTCTAAAATATTGTTCATGTTATACTCCTAGTTGTTTCTGATTATATCGATTGGATTTAATCTACCTGAGCGTATTGCAGGAAATGCGGCAGCTAATGTGGACGCTATCATAGCGATAATCCCTGATATGATAATGAAACGCCAATCGATAAATAAGTTTACCACTGGTGTATTATCAGGATTCACCGCAAAGATAGTAAAACTATAAGCAAGTCCTAGACCAAACAAGACACCAAGCACCGCTCCTAAAAATCCTAAAATCAAACCTTCAAACAAGAAGATATAGCCAGCAGTACTATTCTTGATCCCCATAGCTTTTAATATTCCAACCTGTCTTGATTTTTGTAATACTGTAATTGCTAATACACTAGCGATACCTAGAATCACAGATATCATAACAAACACTTGAATCATATAACTTGAAACACTTTGTCCTTGTAATCCGCTCAATAACTGTTGATTGCTATCCTTCCAGTTATCAACTTTATAAATAGGATTGTTTAATTCTGTGATGATTTTAGTAGCTAATACATCCGCCTCAAATATGGCTGCTTCTTTTATTTGCATCTCAATCGCCGTTGCTTTATCATCATCAAGTAAAGCATGTACATTATCAATAGTTGTAATACCCCAATTAAGATTTAAACTTGTTACCTTAAAATCAAAAAAGCCCACAACTTTAAAGGTTTTTGTGTCACGATTGATTGTAGTGATACTGACTTCATCATTTAGGTTTAGTTCATATTTTTCCTTTAGTTGTTTCCCCAATATTATTTCATTATCATTTACTGGCGCCTTACCTTCATAGATACGATCATAAATATTATAAATTCTACCAGCTTCATTTATATTGAAGCCTCTTAATAGTAACGATTGTGATTCATCATTGTAACTGATGAAAGTCGCACTATCATAAACTGCTGTTACATTGATAATATTATCATCAATCGCATTTACTTTTGTAATAAGAGCCTGATAGTCATTGATTTTTTTATCTGTCGCTGCTTCCGCGGTAATAGTTATTTGTGGTGAATTACCGATAGTAGTCTCAACTAAGCTTTTCTGTAATCCTTGAATAAGAGAACCAATGAAAATCTGTACTGATACACCAATCGCGATACCAACAACTATTAATGCCGTTTGTCCTTTACTAGAACGTAAAAAACGTAGTGCTAATTGTAAACCTAACTTCATGCGATTACCCCACATTCTGTCATTTTTAACACATCATCAAAATCTTTCGCAAACAAATCGGCACTGATAGCTTTAGCTTTAGCTTCGCCATCTTGACTAAAAGCGTGACCACCAACGATAACCTTGACAGGATAATCTACGGTCTTTTTGATTTCTTCAATCATTCTTTTCGCTGCCACTAAATTAAAATAATTCGAAACACTTATCGCGACCATACAAGGTTTGATAAGTGTTATTGCATTATAGAAATCTTGATATGGTGTCCCACTACCTACAAAAATAGTATCAAAACCGCTGATGGTAAATAAATCAGCGATCATTTTAGCACCAATATCATGATATTCGTCTGGCGGACAAACAACAGCTACCTTTTTATCAAGTTTCTTATTCAATTGTTCTTTCTTAGCTATCACATACGGATAACAGTTTTCCACCACCGTTCTAACGATCGCTGTTTTAACATGTTCTTGCCATATGCAAATTCGCTTATCATCTATATCACATTTAAGTTCATTTAGTACTGGTGTTAATACATATGCATAAAGATCAACAACATCAATCTTATTACTCTTTAAACAATCAAGCACAAATAATACGGCATTTTGTTTATCTTCTTGATCAAAGTATTTTTGAAATTGTTCTTTTATTTCTTTCATTTTTACTCCTTATAACCTATATTTTAGGCTGACAGACGGGACAATAATAAACATTACCACCCAAATATGCCTCTTTAATGATGGTATTATAGCATAAAGAACACGGCACCGTTAGTGTTTTGCTTGACATCTTTGTCTGATAAAAACCACTCACGCCAAATAAATCACTTTCAATATCTCTACCACCTTTTTGAATCATTTCATTCACTGTTTCCTTAAGCGCTTTGAATAATTCTTTACGTTTAGCAAGATCGATTTTATCAAGTCTAGTTTTAGGATTGATCTTGGCATTAAATAGTATATCTTGTAATATCCCATTACCAAGTCCTGGTATACTTTGCTTGGTTGCTAACGCTGCTTTAATGCTAGTTTTCTCATCTTGTGTTGCAAGAAGATCTAAGAAATAAGCTTCATCAAATGTATCTGATTCAATATCAGGCTTTGAGCAAGCTATCGTATAATACTGATTATCATATGTCCCAGTATCAAAAACACCAATAAAACCATACATTGAAATGGTTAAAAATACGCAGCTTTCATCATCAAAACCAATAAACAATTGATGTTTCTTTGGCAATGCTTTCTCTTTTGTTTGATAACGCAAGTTTATGCCTTCACTAAGTAATAATGATTTATCCTCAATCAAAATCTCAAGTTGACCACCAAAACAGCGACAATCAGTTATACACTTATTAAGCAGTTGTTTTTTGTAGGTGGTAATATCATCATAAAAAAATGCAAACTTATGGGGATTATTAGCTACGATCACTTCTATTATCTTTTTGTTGATCAATGTGCTTTTAATCTGTTTGACTAAGTTCTTACATTCAGGTATTTCCAGCATAGTATCCTTTCAGTATCGGTTATTTACCTTTTTTATCCTTTAAAAGCGGTTTTATCGCTTTATAGATTTCACTTGCTTGTTTATGATCTTTACTTGGAAAATTTTTGATCAAGGCATTATTGATACCTTGTTTTGTTTTGTATTGCAAAATGATCTCAGCAACTTTATTAACGATCTCTTTATCAGTTAATAGTTTATCAACTTCATTGATCAGTTCATCTTCTTCTTCTTTAAGATTACGTCCACTGACATCAGCTACGATCGTAACATTAACATTACGCTTAGCCCAATATAAACAAACACTATTAAATCCGTTATCTTTCGTTACTATGTAGTAGTTCTTCTCTTCATTTTTCGCAATAATATATCCTAAAAAGGTCACAAGTTGAAAATCTAATGCATTTTTAGTGCCAACCTCAACCTTTTGAAATGTAATTTGAGCAACTGACTCATTTAGTCTACGATGTAGACCAAACGTCATTGTTTCCGCATTTTGACTGTAAAAGATACATACCTTGTCTTTTTCAGTAAGCTTATTGATCGCATTTAAACCATCTTTCTTCACATTTTCGTAATCTACTAAATAATAACCCATTGATTATCTCCCATTTTATCGCTAACTTATTATGACTAGCGCTTTTTATCATATCTAAATTATATATTAAAATAAGGAAAAAGATAATAGTTTAACCAATTAACGTAAACTTGTTAAATATTTTCAGAAAACTATTGCAAGTATATTGAAAGATGTGTATCATACGAACTATAAACAAATGCAGTGATAAGAAATAGTAAGTGACTGAAACCTATAAGAGAACCGTTGGTTGGTGCGAAACGGTAAGGCTACAGTGATCGAACACATCTTAGAGCAGGTTAGGCGAACTTAAAGTAGTCTAACTCGGAAACCTTGTCGACCGTTAACCAGACTAGAGTTTGATTGAACTCGAAGAGGCAGATATCGTGAGGTATCTGTGAATTAAGGTGGGAACACGAAGTCAACACTATCGTCCTTAACAACATTAGCTTGTTAGGGACTTTTTATTTTCTGCAATAGAAAGAGGAAAAATTGAAAAAGTTATTAGTTATTCTATTTATTCTAGTGCTAACCTTAAGTGGCTGCACCACCAAAAAACCTACTGAAGAGACACTTGTTATTGGCTTGGATGATACCTTTGTTCCAATGGGATTTCGTAATGAACAAAATGAGATTGTTGGATTTGATATTGATCTTGCAGCAGCGATAAGTGATCTAACAGGATTAAAGTTTACATTACAACCAATCGATTGGTCATTAAAAGAAACAGAACTTAATCAAGGTAATATTGATATGATCTGGAATGGTTATTCTATTACCGATAGTCGTAAAGAAATTGTATTATTCTCCACTCCTTATTTAAACAATCGTCAGATCGTAGTTGTATTAGCAAATTCTGAAATTACAAATCTAAGTGACTTAACTGACAAAGTGGTTTCTGTACAAAAGGATTCATCAGCACTTGAAGCTGTTACTAATCAACCTGATCTACTTGCAACATTCAAGGATGGTAAGGTAAGAGAATTTGATTCAAACGTTGATTTATTTGTCGATCTTGAAACAGGTCGTAGTGATGCAATCATTCTTGATGAAATCTTCGCAGATTACACGATCAAGCTTCGTGATCCTTCCGCATACCGTGTTTTGTATGAGGATTTTGGTAATGAAGAATATGGTATTGGCTTTAGAAAAACCGATGTTGAGCTTCAAACTAAGATTAACAACGCTATTCAAACCTTGATCGACAATGGTACTTTTGATCAAATAAAAGCCAAATGGTTCAATGACTAACGCTTATCTTGAGGGACTACAAACAACTTTAACGTTGTTTGTAGTCACCCTTGGTGGCTCGGCCATTCTAACCTTTATCCTTGTTTGGTTATTGCGATATAAGTGGTTAGCATATGTAATTCGCATCTATGTTTACATCATGCGAGCTACACCATTATTATTACAAATAATCTTTATTTTCTATGGTTTACCTTTCTTCAATATTGTATTTGATCGTTGGATGGCAGCCGCGATAGCGTTTATCCTTAATTATGCCGCTTACTTCGCTGAAATATTGCGAGGTGGTATTATCAACTTGGATAAGGGTCAAAATGAAGTTGGTCAAGTATTAGGTTTACCACCACTTTTTGTCTTTAGAAAGATATTATTGCCACAAGCAATAATAAATACCTTTCCTGCCATAAGCAATGAAGTTTTAACCCTGATAAAAGATACAGCTTTGATATCAGTAGTTGGCTTAAGTGATCTACTAAAAGTTTCCAGAAGTCTTGTTAACGCAACCGCAACTTTTATACCTTTTCTTACAGTTGGTGCTATTTATCTAGTTATGAATGCTTTTTTAAGTTACATTCTAGTTGTCATTGAAAAAAGATTACTTAGAAAGAAGGGAATTGGCTATGTTGATAACAGCGATTAATTTAAGTAAAAGGTTTTCCGATAATCTTTTATTTAAGGATTTAAGCTTTACCCTTGATAAAGGACAGCTCTTGAAAATCACTGGTCCAAGTGGTGTTGGTAAATCTACCTTACTTCGTTGCTTATGTGATTTAGAGCCATTAACAGATGGAAGATTAGAAATCAATGGCGCTATTAGTATGGTTTTTCAAGACTTTCAATTGTTTCCGCATTTATCAGTATTTGAAAATTTAACATTAGCAGCGAAGTATCATCGTATTAATGATTATGAAGAAAGGGCAACTAATCTTTTGGCACAGCTTGGACTTAGTGAAAAGAAAGACTTTCGCATAAACCATCTTTCAGGAGGTCAAAAACAACGTGTGGCCATCGCTCGCGCATTAATGCTTGATCCTCAAATTCTATGTTTTGATGAGCCAACATCAGCTCTTGATGCTACTGCCACATCACAAGTAGCAACAACGATTGAAAGTCTAAAAAATGATGGGCTAGCCATCATTGTTGTTAGTCATGATCAGTTGTTTATTGATCAACTAAATGGTTTAACAATCGCATTATAATCATTAATCCTTACGATTTTGAGCATATTCTTTATATTCAGCAATTAACTCTGTTACACGCGTTTTGATCTCATCACGAATCTGGCGCGTTTTTTCAATTATCTCATCAGGACTTCCTTGTAAAGTTGCTGGATCTGTGATATTCCACTCTAGTGTTTTTAAAACATCGGGGAATATCGGACAGCGCTGACCATTGACTTGATCACACACTTTAACTACTAAAGAGTATTGATTACCTTGTTTCAAAAAATCGAATACAGAGTTGACACTATTATTACTAATATCGTATCCTATTTCCGCCATAACCTTAACAACTATTGGATTTAATGTTCCCTTTTCGATACCGGCGCTTTCAGCAATAAAATCAGGTTGTCCAAGTTTATTTAGAAAAGCCTCTGCCATTTGACTTCGAGCTGAGTTCTTTACACATACAAACAACACTTTGATCATTTACTTCACTCCTTGTTGATTCAAAGTCATTATACCCAACATATGTAAATTTATTGTTTTCATTAAGTTATATTTTACTTAAATCTTTATCGCCATTCTACAACATTAGTTATATTTCTTCTTTTTTTTGGTTTTATCGGTTCAGCTCTATAACCAAAGCTCACCATGACTGATACACGATACTCACTTAAATCGATTATTTTCTCTTCAGCTAATATTCTATTAACCGCATCTTGATCAAACCCTTCAATAGCACATGAGTCAATATCCAAAGTTGTTGCCATGATCATCATATGAGCCAAAGCAATATAAGTTTGTTTTGAAGTCCAATCAAATAGATTACGTTTATCATTTAACAAGTTAAAATCGCTAGTTTGAAATTTCGTTAATCTATCTAAGCGTCCTTTCGCTTCAGGTCCATTATACCCTTGAACATTTTCAATAATATCTAGCACATAAGGATCATCATAGCGCATGTTATATTTCGCTAAGATCATAACGATACGTGTTGAGCCCTTATAGCTATTGTGTGCTCCCCAAACATGAGGAAATAGTTTATCTTTAAGATTTTGGTCATCTACCACTAAAAAGCGCCACGGTTCAAGACCAAATGATGAAGGAGCAAGTCTTCCTGCTTCTAGTATTTGCTTTAATTCATGATCACTAACTTGTTTATCATTTCTGTAGTTTTTACAAGCATATCTTTTATGCATCAAGTCGAGAATATTGGTATCTGTTATTGTCATATTTTTCCCCTTTGGTTTTATTTTAACACATCTTAAAAGTGTACTTGAATATGTAATTCAATCGACTAGTATTAATGATCTTAATCTGACTGTTTAATCCACTGCCCATCAACTAAAATATAGGTTCCAGCTTTTCCAATAGCGAAAGCTTGTTTAAACTGCTCAGTATATTCACCAAAAGCTTGATCTCCAATTGATACAGAATCACTATTAATGGTTATTGTTTTAATCGCATTACCATTGAAAGCCTGTGCTTCAATTGTTTTAATGCTTGCTGGCAGGTTTATTGTTGTTAGTTGGTTATTCTTAAAAGCCCATAAATCAATGCGTTCAAGTGTGTTTGGAAAAACAACATTTGAAATGTTATTGTCATAAAACGCTCGAGCATGAATCTGGATAATTTGACTATCAAGCGCAAACTCAACACCAGTTAAACCTTTACTTTTAAACACATCTTGCCAAATACGCTTAACAGTAACACCATCAAGTATTGTTGGAATGGTAATGAACTGTGATGAAGACGAGTATGAACCATAGATGCGACCAATATAATACCCATCAGTGTTTAATGATATACCATCAATAAGTGAAATTACATAACTATTACTACCTAACTGCAAATACCACCGTTTATCATTTAAAACCCAAGTAAATTTAGCATCTTTACTTTGTGGTGAAACAACTCTAGTAATCAGATTTTCATTTAATAATACATTGAGTAAAAACTCACTTGATTTACTACTATCTTCAAAGGGATTATCATTATGATCTTTAATGTAGTAGAGCGAGGTTGCAGAGTTAAGTTGCTTAACTGTTGCTTGATCACTTGCAAGCTTAGCATTGATAATAAATAAATTGATTTTTGGTATTACCACCATTGAGAAAGTTACTAAAATCATTAAGACAATAATAATCTCAATTAGCGTAAAACCAAGTTTGTTTTTTATCAATTTCATTATTTACCCCACACAATAATACTCTTTTTTTCCTATTTTCTTGATAACATACTTCCTTCATTATAATTATCTTTATATGACATGCAATAATATTTATCATATTCAAACAAAAAAGGCTTTTTAGCTTAACTTTCATAGATTTTGTTAATATTCTAATCTAGACTCATGTTTTATAGTTTTGACGTATTTAAGTCACTAACTTATTAATAACCACTTAAACTATTAACAATCCTTTTATTATTCATGTCATCAACTTATAAAATGTTATTAACGCCAAAAACATTTAAATAAAAACACGACTACCTGCTGATAAGTATTCTATTTGTGATTTCATCTCATGTTGAAGAAATTGAAAATTATCTAGTCCTGTACAATGGCATGTAAAGAATTTAGTGTTTGTTTTTATCAATTTTTGCGCTAATTCAATCAATTCTGTTTTATCTATACTCATCTTTAATGAACTGCTGTATAAATGAAAGCCTCCTATAACATGAGTTGGCATATACCCTTTTATTCTATGATACTCATTAAGAATATTGAT
Source organism: uncultured Erysipelotrichaceae bacterium (assembly GCA_964553255.1). Classification (GTDB taxonomy): domain Bacteria; phylum Bacillota_I; class Bacilli_A; order Erysipelotrichales; family Erysipelotrichaceae; genus JAQUCI01. Next base: position 75,210 of record CAZKJS010000003.1, read on the forward strand.
GATTCCCATGTGACAACAACCGACAATCAATATGTGATTTTGATCATGATCGATCATTAAGTTTTGTTCATGATTAAAGTCGTCGCTTATGTAAACACCATTTACTTTTTTAAATAGAAACTTATTCAAGCTTGGTAGTTCAACCATTTTATTTTGAACTCTAAACACTGTCAAGTATTTATTGATAATCATTTGTGAACTAGTATATGATAGACGTTTGTTTCCTAGTATTCTGTTATCAAGTCCAACATAACGAAAACTTCCATCTAGCTGTTTTGAATAATAATCATTTAAGGCTTGCTTGCGCAAATATATCATAGCTTTACTGTTATGATCAAAAAACGTTACTAAACCATTGATATGATCATAATGTCCATGAGATATAATTACTTTATTTATTTGTGTTATATCAATATCAAATTTTTTTGCATTTTCATAGAAAACCATACTCTGACCCACATCAAAAAGAATTGCTTCATTAGCAATCTTAATAAATAAACTTAAACCATGCTCACTGTGATATTGTGATTTTAATGCATGATCTTCAGCTAATACAACAACTTCAATCGGCTCATTCTTATCATGAACCATGTTTTCTGTTTCTATGTCTTCGTTTTTGTTGGCAGGATATTGGTAAATCCGTATCAAGCGAAAAATTACCACCAGCTATCTTTAACATAGTGCCCTCAATTAATGCTTGTGCTAGCTTTGAACGAGCCTGGGCATAACCAGATTGAATTGTAGCTCTCGCTACATTCATCACTTGGGCGCATTCTTCTTGTGTAAGTTTCATATAATCTATCAACCGTATCATTTCATATTCTTCAACAGTCATAAAAATCATTTTATCATTTACATTATCTTGATTCATAGGACCATATAAATCGTATTTAGGTAATGATTTGACTTTACGCCATTTTCTTGGTCTTGGCATAGTTTATCCTCTTTCAACAAACAACAGGATTAATCCTGTTGTTCGTTTAGTTTTATTAGTTGCTTCTCAACATTCTCAAGCTCTTGTTGTAAAAAAGCTTTTTGATCAACCAAAATCGCCTTTTCATTTACATCACTATAAATGTTAGTTGATCCAAAACTACGGTTTTGGTGGTATAATCTTTTACCACAACCATAGCCATAGCCGAAATCTTTACGATCACAAACTCCCATTTGACGGCCAGTTCTTGGTCCATAACCTAATGGTCCTGTCATATCTCTTCTTGGCATAACTTCATCCCTTTCTGTTTATGGCATATGTCATTTACAATTTAAGTATACTCTATTTATGGCATATGTCAATAACAACCGTTTTAATATGTTTCGCCAAATCATATATTTATTTTAAATTGGTCATCTTGTTAAAAATGGAGCACTTCATGCAGAGCGCTCCATTAGTTTATACTTCAATAAATCCACGAAATCCACGATCAGCGTAGTAAGATTCAACACCATTATGATAGATAAACACACTGTTGTATCGTCTATCACCAAAGATAGCGCCGTTTAATTTTCTGATATCATCGGGTGTTTTTAACCAACTTGATGTCTTCGTGTCTACTGCTTCAAGTGTTTGCAAATAGCGATACTGTTTTTTATCAAGCAAAGTTATTCCTATTTTGTCTGCCATATTGAGCGCACTATCTAGTGGTTTAAACTTCTTCCGGGCTTGTAGAGCTTCTTGGTCATAACATAAACTTCGTCGCTCTTTCGGGCTTTCTTTTACACAATCAAAGAATAAATAAACATTTTTTTCTGTGTCATAAGCTACTACATCAGGCTCACCACCACTACTCTCCATTGCCGAAAGTATTTTTAAAACTCTCTCATCTAGTTTTTTACTAACATCATCCCAATTTAGATTTAAATGGCGATGCATGTTATCATTAAATCTTTGTTTTAATATTGTTAACATATCATAGTGATCATTTTGCATAAGTTCTTTTATCATGACGTACTCCTTATCATTTGTTAATTTAATTATTACGTTATAACATTAATGATTCAATTAATATGACTTAGATAATTTCACAACAAATCAAAACCCTTTAAGTAAAGCATATTTTTAATGATAATATCTGATTTCCACCAGTTTTCACTAATTAGCCACTCCTTTTGATATGATTGCCATTGCCAAGGCACTTCATAAGAGCCATCGGCCAACTGTGATTGTATTATAAAACGACATTCATAATCTGCCAACTCTTTATTATCTTGATAAAAGATACTACTTTTACCATCAATAAAGCGTGATGGTTTACAAACATATGAACTTTTCCAGGTGTTAGTATCTTTTGTGATCAATGATGTTACCTGTTTTCTTAACTGAATCTTTAAGCTATCAATATCAAACTCGCTAATAACATTAGTTTTTTCAATATATTTAAGTAAACTAACATAATTAGCTAGCGTATGCATTTCATTTATAGTTTTCACACTTTGAAAATGAGCAATAGCTTGATGAGCAATCTTTACTCCTAAATGATATAATTCACTATTTTTATCAGCATAGTAAATAATGAAACCGGCTAAACAAGCTGTTGGGTTATAATCAATACTTTCACTTTCTTTAAAATGCCACCATGGAGCATGAGGGAAATCATTGTTTGTCTTAACTGTGTTTAACCAAAAATCATTCTCAAAATCTTGTTTACTTGCTAAATACGCTAGTATCTTCTTGATCATTGGATGGTTGGCATCATCAAGTTCAATCTCATTTATGATCTCTGTCGCTACCCAAGTTTGAATTGGTGATGAATAAGGATTAAGCGAATCAGGTTCAAGCCCATGAGCAAATCCACCATCATCATTTTGATAGTATGATAGTGCTTTTATGACCGCTTCATTATTTTCTTTCTCAAAATGGTATTGCCATAAAGCTAGATCAAGCGGTCGCGCATTTCGATAGATAAATTCCCGCGCTGATTTAAAGGTATTCCATACGTCATTTTTCATTTTTACCTCTACACACAAACAGCTCAGCTACCATATACAATGTTATCATCAAACACTTTATTTGTTAAATGGAAGGTTGAACAAGGCATCTGCACTAATGCCAAAATTTTCATAGATCGCATCTTCAAATACTGGCATCGGTGCTAACGCACCTTTTTTATCAGCTAGTTCATTTAAGATATTACGATACAGTTCTTTAGCTGTTTCTTGTTCTTCATTACTAATATTAAGTGTATCGTTAGTTATGTCATAAATATAATTTAAGACCATTTCATCTTGTTTATATAAGGCAAATACAAAGTACTTAGTTAGTGGATAGTATATCACTATTAAACGTTGGTTTTCGGGATAAGTTAAATGTGTTTGTACACAATTTACTTCAAGATCCATGGCTGGGACTCCCCACTCCTGATGATTAATCATTATTGCTATGTTATCCTTAAAGAAGACCACTTTAGGATCATTTGTGTCCATTTGAAAACCTAACTCCGTTAATGACTTAACATAAACAAAATCTTTATCACTTAATTGATTATAGATTGTTTCTATTGGCGAAAAATCAATTATCGGTGTGTTAGATAGATACAATCGTTCCAATTTTTCTAAGCTTCTAAGCGATGAAATATCACTTACTTCTGTGTTATCAAAAGTTAGCTCTCTAAGTTGACTTAACCCTGATAAAACACTAACATCTTTGATCAAACTTCGACCAAGTGAAAGATGTTCAAGATTAACTAAGTTTGACAAAGCGGTATAATCTTCAGCTTCACAATTAAACAGTTCAAGCCACTTTAATTGTATTAGACTAGACAGCGGTTCTGTACTCTTTATCTTGTTTCCACCAAGTGAAAGTGACGTAAGCTTACTAAGCTTACTAATAGCAGTAATATCTTCGATAGCATGAAATGATAGATTCAAGCTTGTAAGATTAACAAAGTGCTCAAGACCACTTAAATCCTTGATTTGTTGTTCTTCAGGTATATGAGGTTGCCATTGAATTTGCAGATCAAGTTCGGTAATGGTTGCAGCATCTTTTACAGTAATAGAACCTTCTGGTTTATCAAGAGCCTCACTTATCATTTTGGATAGAACTGGATCTTTAAACTCGATTTTTTTATCTCCACAAGCAAAAAGTGAAAGACCAACACATAAAACGACAATAAAACTAATTATTCTTTTCATATTACATCCCCTTTATCTATGTTGACCCATTAACAACTGTTAAGGTAACAACCTATCATTGTGGTTACTATCATTGGTGGTGCGGGGTAGCATAAACAATTATCTTATTTAGTTTTAAATGGATAAATTTCTAATATTTAATTAACTTCAAATATCGAACCAATCAGTTGATATCCTTGCTTTATATAGTACTGGTCAACATCAGACATTATGTAAATATTTTGGTTAGGATATTCATCCTTTAATTTATCTATTAGCTTTTTACCAATAGTTTTTTTACGATGATCAATATCAACTAGTAAGTCACATACATAAAGATAAAAATCTTGATCATTAAGTGCTCGACAATAACCACATAATTGATCATCTTCATACGCTACATAAGTTATTGAATTAACTAAAGCTTCTTTATATTTTAAAGAAACTTCGTCTTGCCAATAGCAAGACCAAGCTTCTCCTTCTTTTTTAAGTAAAGCAATTAATTTTTCTTCGTCGATTTTTCTTTGATATTTTCGTATTTCCATACACTATTACATCACTTCTAATTATTACAATTGCACTTTTTTATTTGTTATCAATATAAATATTAACAATTAAAGAAAAAACAATGAATTAACTTAAATTTTCATTGCTTTATTAGAGATTAATTAAATTATCGAATGTAAAATAGCTAAATTACCTAATAAGTTCCACTAATAAATATCTTAGTTTTATACTGTTTTTTGTAAATCTTCACCAAATAACGCAAATAACATCGTGCCGGCTATACCAAAAGCAATAGCAACAATAAAGTTGGTCGATGGACTAATGTTCCACAACCATGCACTTGATATTGCGGCGATTGAAACAACGATATCACGAAGTAAGTAGTAAGCACCAAAAACGCTTGCTTTATGGTCTTCAGGAGCTAAATCCATTATCAACGCTTTTCTTGTTGGTTCACCAAATTCTTTTAATCCACGAATGATGAAAGCTAACACAAACATCCAAAAATTCTTTGAAATCAAAAGCATCAGCGGAAACAAAGTGAAAAATATAAAAGTAATAACAACAAAAATCTTCTTGCCATACTTATCAGCCAACAATGCGACTGGCATGTAGATAAGCATTGCTGTTACCATTTCAATGACTGTTAAGATACCAAACTGCGTAGTACTTAAGCCTTGATTTTCAACAACCCAAATTACAACAAAAGCGTATGGTATCTGTTCAGCAAAGCGAATTAGGATATCACTGGCTAAGAGTTTTTTTAATGATGGACTGATTAATGAAAGAGCATCGAAAAACTTCATCTTTGTATTATTCTTATTTGTGATCGCGCTATCATCCATAAACTTATCAATCATAACTAAGGCAATTATTCCAAGGATAAAAGCGATACAGAAAGCAATCTTAGTACCTAGCACTCTACCATAAATACCAATTATAATACCACCAATCATCGGACCAATGGCCATCGGTATTCTTCTAAAAAAGGAATGCACTGATACACCAAAACTTCTTTTACTTTTAGGAACGCTCGCTGCTACTAAACTCATGATCGCCGGTAATGATACCGCCGTCCACGCTATGAAAAACACCGAACCCACTAAGACGGCTTGCCAAGTTGGTATTAAAATTACTAATATATAACCGAAAAGCGCAATTAGCGTAAATAGTTTAAGTGACTTTTTATAACCAATCTTATCTGCAATATAACCACCTGGAAATGAGTAGACAGCACTAAGGAAGTTATCCATTGCGTTTAATAGACCAACAGCCCATGTACTACCACCAAGAGCTATGAGATACAGTGGTAAAAAGCGCTCAGCCATTTTCTCACCAAGACCTATAAAAATCACTAAAATTATCATTACGATGATATTACGTTGTTTGAAGATTGATTGTTTATTTTCCATAGAACACTCCCGCGCATTTATCTTTTTATAAGTATACTCTAAAGTAAATAAATTGATCATTCTACTATAAAAACTAATATGATACATCGTTAATGCTCTTAATTAATAAGACGTGTTTTAACTACCATTTCTTAGGTAAAAACTATTGATACTCATATTCTTAAATCAATTACTACTATCTTGATCTTATCATATCACGCGACAGATTCCATTTTAAATAACTTAATATAGTGATTAAATGAAATTGAGGTTTTAGTAATTCTAGTGATATAATTATGTATCACTGTTATCGAAAAACAGATACAGATAGTAATAATATATGATAAATCAATGTCATATAACCTCAAACTAAAGTGATAAACCATTGCATCTAAATACCCAATTGATTACTAAATGTTTAGAATTCGCAAGTTGCAAGGAGATGCTTACACATGAAAATTAGACAGTACTTAACAAAAACACTTAATGGTATGGCTTTAGGCCTTTTTGCATCATTGATCATCGGTTTAATCCTTAAACAAATTGGTGAACTAACAGGAATTCAGTTCCTTGTGACATTTGGAAGCGTTGCACAGATGCTTATGGGACCAGCCATTGGGGCAGCTGTTGCTTACAGTGTCAATGCTTCACCATTAGGCATTTTCGCCTCTATCGTTGCTGGTACAATTGGTGCTGGTAGTCTTAAAGTCATTGAATCTGGTCAAATGATAATAACTGTTGGTGAACCAATGGGTGCCTTTATAGCTGGACTAGCAGCGGCAGAATTTTCGAAACTAATTGCTGGTAATACAAAGGTAGATATTGTCATAGTTCCAGCACTTACGATTATCGTAGGTGGTTTGGTAGGTATCACTTTAAGTCCTGTCATTGCTAGCTTTATGAAATCTTTCGGTGAATTAATCAATGCTGCAACCGTTTTACATCCTATACCTATGGGCATCATTCTAGCTGTTAGCATGGGTATGATTCTAACTCTACCTATAAGCAGCGCTGCTCTTGCTATCTCCATTGGCTTATCAGGTATAGCCGCTGGTGCTTCACTTGTTGGTTGTGCATGTCAAATGATTGGTTTTGCGACTATTAGTTTTAAAGAAAACGGTATTGGTGGAGCTATTGCACAAGGGCTTGGAACATCAATGCTTCAAATCCCTAATATCATTAAAAATCCTAAAATATGGCTACCACCAATTATTGCCAGTGCCATTCTTGGACCCATTAGCACAACTATTTTTAAAATGGAAAGTAACAGCATTGGCGCTGGTATGGGTACCAGCGGTTTGGTTGGCCAATTTGGTGCTTACGCCGCAATGAAAGACCAAATGAATCTAGATTCATTTTTGATCATTATCATATTAATGCACTTCATCTTACCAGCGATTATCTCGCTTTTGATAAGCTCTTGGATGCGAAAAAAGAAATGGATCAATCTTGGTGATATGTCATTGCCTAAAAATAAATAAGACCTGATATCTTAGTTTTTGCATTTACACTATCGAATCAGACTATGATCATATGATTTAGTCTTTTTTATCATCCTCTTTATTAGTTATCTTATATGCTTCACCCATACTATCATATGTTGTCCATTCGCCTATTTGTCTACCATGATCAAAATAACCCGAGCGTTTCAATGTGCCATCTTTGCGATACCATTGCCAATAGCCATGTGGTTGATCATCTACGATCACTCCCTTTGACCAAATAGTCTTATTGTTACGATGATACTTGATCGTATAACCATCCACGATGATTGTTGTCTTATCTTGATTACGTTTTAATTCAGATTTTGAGTTTTCTTTATCCATATTTACTCCTTGCTTTATTACACTATTACACTTGAACTTGGCTTTGCTTAATTATTAGTCATCATTCATATCAATCTATCTATTTTAATTATAATTTCACCTTTAATAACTGTCATCATAAAAGCACCAAATATAGGTAATGAATTGCTATTATAAATAGAAATATTTGCACTCATAAATTTATGCTTGACATATCACCCAATGAGTCTCATATTTTAACTTGATATAAATCTAATTTGGAGGATGTTATGAAGAAAAGATATAGAGTTCTTACTATTATCATTGTAGTATTAGTACTTGTTTTTATTGCTGGTAGAATTATATTAACTAATATAGAAAATAACCTAAGAGAACTAACACTTTTAGAGATTAACGATGTAAATCTTACCAATGTTAAAGATGGTGACTATATTGGCACTTATTCGTCCTTTCCTGTATCGGTAGAAGTAAAAGTTACAATCGAAAATCAACGTATAGTAAACATTGATATATTAAAACATGATAATGGTAAAGGAAAAGATGCCGAAACAATAGTTGATGATGTGATCAATGAACAATCAATCGAAGTCGATCTCATTTCTAATGCAACATATAGCAGCAAAGTGATATTAAAAGCGATAGAAGAAGCTTTGATCAAAGCTTCTAATTAAAGTGTTTATAAGCTAATTATTACTTTAACACAATCAATCGCGTATAATATTTATTTTTCACAAATAAGTTTTAACAAGATTAGCAAGATAACTCTCAAGTTCGCCATTAAGATACCGCTTGATTCTTGATGTGTATACATCTTTATCACTGCCACAACACCATAATAATTGAATAAAATCATGCTCTAACATATAAATGGTTAGTCTTTTCTCTATCATAAAAATATGATGTTGTTTCATTTGCGATATGAAAATGGTATTAAATACTTTTTTCATATTATTCGATGTAGAAAAAAAGCTCCAATATAGTAGATGAATTAAATCAAAATCTATCTCACCAAACTGAGAACATTCCCAATCAATAATTCCTGAAACACGATCACCACTAATGATGATGTTTTTATAATGAAAGTCATTATGTAATAAAGATGGTTTTTGTTGGTAATCTAAACATCCAATATTGCGTTCAATATACTCATCAGCTGTTTTCAACAAATGACTTTACGTATCAGTTAATTTGACCTTTATTAAACCATCAACAATATAGTTCCAGTATTTCTTGTGACCAGCACGCCATTTGTCTTGACTTGAAACAATTGTTATATAATGCCCTATATCATATTTATCAGCTTTAATGTTGTGCAGCTGCGTTAAGAAAGATGAGATTTCATCGCTAATTTTCACTATCTCATTATCATTTAAGTTTTCAATAATGGAAAATAATTGCTCACCACTTAGATAACTCATTATCAAATAATGTATCTTTTCACTTTTTATATATGCACTTGAATGCATAATATGTGGTACCAGATTTAAATCCTACTCGATTGATTTTTTGTTGTTCAGTTATCATTGGTTTTTTTGAAGTTCTGATAAGATACTTATCATCAACAACAAAAAGTTCTTTGTCAAAACTACCAATCACTTTTTTTACTTGATGACATACTAAATTATGACGATGACAGATTATTCGAATATCACTTTCTTCCATAAGTTTTCTTTATATATGTATTTATTGTTTACATAATCCTTTCTGAATATCGATAATTCTAGTTATACTTATTTATCTTATAAGGGCTTTTATAATGATTCAAATTACAAGTAACCAAATTAAAACAATTGGAACAGCGTAATACCACTTCTTTGGTTTTTCTTCTTGCCACATTCCTTCTGCTTCTTTTTTAAACTTCATAAATGTATCTTTTGGAATAAGTTTGATGGTTGCGGAAATTAAAAGTGGCAAGATAATAATATCATCTAGATATCCTAATACTGGTATAAAATCAGGTATTAGATCAATTGGTGAAAGAGCATATATGATGGTGAATGTTGCTAACACCTTGGCCGTGACTGGTGTCTGATTACTTTTTATACTTAAAAACACAGCTGGAATATCAGTTTTTAGTTGTTTAGCTTTTGCTTTTAAGCTTGCTTTGTTCATCTTTGCACCACGTTTGTAACTCTTTTATCATTATGATTTATAATTATCATTCATATAATCATTATAGCTTTATTGCTTAACTTGTAAAATGTTCTAGTTAATACCCTAACGCAGAAAAAATGAAAAAATCTAATCACTATATGACTAGACAAAAAAACTTAATTACTTTTTTTCTTAGATGATCTTGATTATATTCATGATCATTGTTAACATCAATAATCCATTCGTTTTCTTCAAACAACAATATAGTTCACATAGAATGAGTACATAAAACGATATCGATATAATATAAATTAATAGGTGTATTTATTCATACCTATTAACTGTTTAATCAATAGATTTTAAAGTTTCTTTAGCTTCTCCAAACACTCAGCATGCCTCAAGGCACCACTATGAGTATCGTTTGTATATGGAAACATATCTACACGTACTATAACGATAATCCATTCGTTGAATCAAACTGTTATCCAATACCTTTTCATTTCAGAGCCATCAACCAAAATGATATTCTCAAATACTCCGCCATTAGCAATAATTACTTTTTCGCTAGCGATGTTTTGAGAGCAACAAGTAACAAGTAATCGATGAATTCCTAAAGACCTTGCATTACATAGATTTAGCTGCAGCATTTTCTTTGCATATCCTTTTTTGCGTTCTGATGGGCGAACAGAATAACCGCAATGACCGCCCCATGTACCGAGAATTGGATGATTGATGTGATGTCTCAAATCGATTATCCCAACCACTCTTTTGTCTGATTTTCTAATGGCAATATAAGTATGGGACGGTACTGAAACTCCAACCCCATTGCAGGTTTCCGGCTTTTTTCTTAATGAACATATCCGTATATACTCTTTTGGTGTCTCACATTTATCTAAAGATATACATCCAGCAAATTGGTTTTCGTTTTCCGCATCATAATCAATGATTTCACGGCGAAATGCTCATATTTCATCGCCATATTCTATACAAGGTTCTATCAGCATTATTTCGTCCATGTTTTCTCCTTTTAAATCCTTGATATCTACACTATCGTCTCAACGTGTTCTAAAATGAGGTGATAGTTGTTTAATCGATCTTTTGAGACTGATTTTCGTCCAATTTTTATCGAGGTGCATATTAGGGAACATGTCATTTATCTGTCATAAATATACTCATAAATTAATTGGTCTTTTAAACAATCAACAGGAACACCATCTTCCCTTTTACACCCTAGTTTTGTACCTGTCAGAATCATAAGAAACATTGTCTTATTCATTTTCTTATGATCAACGATCTCAGAAAGTCTCATTAAGTTTTTTGCTGCTTTTTCAAATTCATTCGATCCTAATTTAATCTCTACTGCACCCCACCGTCCATCCCTTAGAACAACTACTGCTCCGCATTCTAAACCGCTTTTGTCTCGGTAATGATAAACCTTTCCCCCAAATGCCTCAGCATAGATCCTCAAATCTCTTATACATAGAAATTCAAACAAATATCCAAATGTATTGAAATCTGTTAGTAATCGCTCATGAGCAATACCTAATGCTGCGGTGGCAATTGAAGAGTCAAAAAATTATCTCTTTGGTGACACCATTAATGGGGTAGCTGAATGAATAGAGGGATTCCAGGCTTCGTCTAATATTTTATCTACTATTTAGGATAATATTCTTCCATGCTATCACAACCTTTATATATATCATATCCTATTTTATAGTTTGGCTCAATTTCACTTTACAGTTTGGTTTCATAATGATTTACAATTGGGTTAATATAACAAATTCAGACTGCAAATTATTTCTTGATAACAGCAAAGATAATATTTAACTGATTAACTGATCGCGTAAAATGTTGATTTTTACTTAAGTGACCTGGGTGATGAGCAAGACAATCTACAAAACGAACTTCTGGTGACCTCAAAAATCATCCGATAATGCATGGAGTATCCGGAAAAAATACAAGGCATAATTCAACACCACATCGTCCACACTTATTTCGGTTGGATGTTTTTGTTTCGAAAGGTTCATTCCCCCATCAGAGTTCATGTACTCCACAAGCATCCGTGTAACCATCTCCTAGCAGGGTTCTAGGGATTCCTGCGCACATTAGTTTTTTAAATCCAGTAAAATATAATGGGAAGATGTCCATCTATATCGATAATACTATTGATATCAATGACTATTTTCATTACGACGAGATAAAAACTCCTTATCAAATCCTTCTGACAAATTCTATTTCATAATTGTTCCATCATTGTTTGATCTGAGCCTAATATCAGTTTATGTGTAATGTAATGAACTGAAACTTCGCTGTTAAGTATCCACATTATTATCTAATTCATAGTATAACCTAATTTTGACTCCAATTTAATCTGAATGACATCTTATAAAACGTGATTACAATATCATACTATTATGACTAATAAATATATAAGTATACTTCGGACATGCTAGTTATAGTTTTCTAGATTATCAAATATGAAGTTTTCAAATATAATTCGCGGTATAAATCTCCCTCACTACTAATCCAGTTTTCGTGATGTGATCTAAAGAAATATTTTTAAATCATTTTTAGATTTTAATCGAATGTGAATATCTCTGCAGTTAATCGTGAGCTGTTGAACACTTGTTTTTGCAGTTATGCAAAACAAATACATATCAATCTTTACTTCAATTATTTAAAGGGTGGAGGATTCTCTCTTCGCTGTTTTCTTCTTTTTTCGCATTCGACTGTGCGTATGACAAGCAACAGTAAAAGCAGATAACCGATTGGGGCGAGAATATGATAAATTATCGCCACTTCTCCCATCTCGCTAAATTCACATAATGCAGCAGGTTTGTTGACGTAGGGTAAAAGATCAAGGTAACGAATGCGCTCAAAGCGCGTCTCCCCTTCGTCTAGTGACGGCCACGCTTCATCGCTTTGATAGATCACATAACCCCGATACTTTTTGCCACCAACCATAAACCAATAACCCTTGGAAATGGTACGGGAGCGATTTTTCTGTGCGGTCGTATCATCCCGACGGCTGTCATAGCTGTCCACCGTACCCATTACACTGTCTCCCCATATCGCCAGAGCAAGCGTAGATAGACTCAAGTATGTGGCAAACATTAGCGCAGAGTAAATCAAAATAAGGATGGGCAAAGGGATGTTTTTACTCTTTTTCATCTTTGGCATATCGACGTTTTTTTTTCTGTTGTTTAAATTTCCACTTTTCGTGTGAGCCCAAGCCAACCAAATAAAGAACTGTTGTTAGATAAAGCGGTGGTAACGTGATTGTGGCATAAGAGTGAAGCGGACATACCAACAAAAATCCAGTTACTAGTTGGATATAACCAAGTGTTCGGCACCAATGATACCAGTGGGGCTTTCCTGCAAACATTAAACCTGCGGTGGCTGTCACAATAGAGAATATATATACTAGGCCCGTCACGAAGCAACCAGCTCCGGCATAGGTATAATCCAGTGCTGCGTTGTCAATAAGATCTAGACACAACAGTAGCATAGGTAAGGCGACAAGCAACATCATTACGGATGAAATACGCAGAAGAAACAGCTTCGTATTACTATTCATACATTTTTCCTTTAGGATAGCAGGATATGATAAACTACTGGCGAAAAAAAATTCAATCTTTACCACATTTCATGCATAATTTTGTGTCCTGCTTCATATTTTGTTTGGTCATATACTAGTGGCTTTTTTCTTAATTATGATAATAGCAGCAATAACGACAATACCAGCAGCTGCTAATATAATCGGCAAGTTAATATAACCGCCCACTTTATATCCGTCTTCTTTAAGTATCTCCATAGGCAAGCTGAGTTCTTTGGCTTTTGTGGGGATATCAAAGGTTTTTACCACTAAAATGCCGTCACCTGCGACCTCGGCATATTCGCCGGGCTTTAAGGTAACCTTTTCACCCGTGATTTTTGACGTCACCTCGGCACTACTTGTAAACAGAAAGAACCTTGATATTCCGTCCGTCTGTTCTGCGGCAAAGGTAGTGCCTTTTATACCGGCTACTGCTTGTCTCAGTTCTACATGAAATTCTCCTCCTTCCCACATTTTCTTCATGTTCACCCAAGCGTTACCGTTAAGTATTTTAAAGCTACTTACGGCTTCTTCTCGTGGTGGCATAGCCATTTTTGTGCTTTCACATATGCGAAATGTGCTCATATCTTGAAGGCTTAAGACAGCTCCGGAATCAGCCTCTGTCCAGATCTCATCACCATAATGGATCACTGTGTCCAGATCACAATACTCCCATTCATCATCGTACCCACCACCGCGGCGAATCGCCACCATTCCCCAAAGATCGGAGAACCGTATACCGCTGTCCTCGGGGTCACGTACTACCGTTTCATCGGGTTTTTTCTCTTGGTTGTTCCTCCACGCATCTAATATCCGTTTTTCTTCATCTGAGCGTTTTGGCTTGTTAGAGTCGTCTTTTTCCTCGGTGGGAGCTTTCCCTTCGTTATGCCAGAGATAGACATACTCAGTTCTAGAGCTCATGCTACCCATGCCGACACTGGTATATATGGATATTTTATCGCCTTCCTCGCTGCCGTAAGGAGCCTGCGCAGACACCTCGACATTCACTTTGGGTTTGTTTCCGTATTCCGTTGCTCTCCAGTTGGTTGGAGCATAAAGCCAAACAGATAATTTGACATCTTCTCCGTCAG
>CAZKJS010000004.1:0-69265 GCA_964553255.1 uncultured Erysipelotrichaceae bacterium
TGAAACAACTATTCACTATCGCGTCTATGAACCAGATACAGAATTGGTACTAGGAAAAATCCTGCTCATTCATGGTTTAGGTGGTTCAACTTTCTCTTATGAGACAAACGCCTCTATTTTAGCTCAAGCTGGTTATTTAGTGATCACAATTGATTTACCAGGCTTTGGTTATAGTAGTAGGAATATCAACGAAGACCACGCTCAGACAAATAGAGCTACACAGTTATGGCAACTGCTAGATGAGATTGATCAGAAGGCTCTTTATAATGGCTCTCAAATAAATAGCTGGCACATCGGTGGTCACAGCATGGGTGGTGGAACAGCCGCCGCCATGGCTTATGCTCGTCAAGAAGATGTCTCTTCAATTATCTTGATCGATGGAGCCCTGTTTGAAAATAATAGAAGTACTACATTTGTGACTTTGCCAATAATATCGCGCATAATCCAAGTGCTGTTAGAACATGTCTTGATCAAGCCAGATCGAATTGAAAGTTTCTTAACATCAGCCTATGGTAAAACACCTACTAAAGAACAGGTCCTTGGGTATCTGACACCACTTACGTTAAATGGTACCGCCAGAAGTGCTCTTGCTTTACTGAAAACAGCGAAAAACATCCCTGAGGAAAGTCTTAGTGACCTTGATTTACCTGTCTTAGCTTTATGGGGAGAAGATGATGCTTGGGTACCAGTTGAAACGACAATCAAAATAAAAGACCTACTGCCTCAAACCCAAATAACTGTAATTGAGGGTGCAGGTCACGTTCCAATGGAAACCCACCCGAGAGAATTTAATCAAATTCTGCTTCAATGGCTTACATCTAACTCCACAAACTAAAAACCATCTTATGCATTACTAGTAATCCAAGTGATCGGGCAAAGCCCCGATCACTATTTTTTGTTTGTCCTTATCAATTATAAAATAGATTCTGAGTAGATCCTTATCTTTACTTCCACCTATCTTTAAGTGTTGATCTAAGATATATTCTTTCTTGATGTTATTCAAATCATATTTGATCTTACAACTAGCATCAACTAAGGCAAGATTATCAGGTATCCCAGATGGGCTTACATCATATGGTCGATCATAGATCTTACTACAACAATTGTTCATTTCTTCTAGACTTAAACCATTAAAAAGATGATCTTGATAGCTAGTATTCAAGAAGTCTAATGCATCACAGATCGTATCGATTGGTACACGCTCAGCACTGTTTAATGATAAAAGATCAATGGCCTTGTTGTGGAACTCAAGACTCTCGAAATACTTATTTGACCACTTAACAATATCTGTATGATATTTAGGACGATCTCGTTTTCTTTCAATATAGCTAAAGTATAAATTTAAGGATTTGTTTTCATTTTTCAAATAGTTGTTTTCTTTAGCTAGACTATTGATCTTATTGTTTTGATCCTTAGCACTTTTTCTTAATTGATCAATATTCTCATTTAATTCTTTGATCGTGTCTCTATTACTATTTACATAGCTATCTTTTCGATCTAATCGTTCATTTTGTTTTTTTAAAGCATCGATCTTATTTTGAGCCGAATCCAATTCATGTTGAATCTTTAGATACTCTTCTTGATTTTTACTATCCAAATAGGCAAGTGCTTCTTCCACAAACAAGACATCTTCAAAATCAACAGTTCTATCTAAACACCATTCTGTTTGGTTTTTCTTAAAGCGCTCATCTTCTGTACTTGGATAATTAGTTATCTTACCACCATATTTAATAGGTTCTAGACAAATAAATTTTCCTTCACTGACAAAGTAACACTTAAATTCTTTACAGAATTCTTTCAATAATTCTTTAGGTAATATATAAGTTCGACAATACCCCATATTCCACATCGCTAATTTATGGGTGATGTCGTATTCAAAGCTTTCTACGGGGTTTTTTGATTTAGGTGTTTGAGCTTGTATCTGCTCAAGTGGTGATGTTTTCATAAGATATGAATCTAAATTATGATCAATACTTTGATCAAAACCGATTAGCTCTTTAATATCTTCAATAAAAATAACTATCGGTAATTGATTCTTAACATTATCATATAGTTTTTTAAGATCTTTGATCTTTTGAATACTATCTAATTTAATATCTAAACGCGTATCGATATTAATTATTTGTTTTAAACCAAAGTCCTTATTCTTATAGAGTCTAGTTACAGGTGAGAAACGATAGGCTCTCGCTCTTGGTGTCCCTTCTATATCGGATATCGTTGTTTTAAAAGCACACTTTAATTCATGATCGATGATCCTAAAAGCTAGATCAGATTGAATGATCCGACCAACTATTGGCTCTTGACCAGTTGTTCCCCGATCCGACTCAATGATCCTAATTGCCCAAAGACCTTCTTTAAAATCTGAGACAACATCTAATGTATAGCCATTATTAATATGCGTTGACTTAAACATTTCTTCTTTTACTTTCTTGTATTGATCTTCATGAGGTAAGATCAATACTTCAGGTATATCATGTTCTTCTAAGCGATCTCTTATCCATTGTAAACATGTTAAAGCAGCGATCTTTAAACCATCAGTTAATGATGTATTTTTATTATTCATCGACCCAAAAAACTGATAAGTAGTATAACTGTAGCTTTTCTTAAGCTTGATCGCTCTTAAGTGATTATCTTTGGTCATTGATTATAGCTCTTTTCGTATGGTTAATATAAGAAGCTTATTACTACTAATTGCCTATTACCCCTGTTACAGGTTGACCATAGCCTGGTGCACCAGCTTCAAGCGGCACAAGATCTGTTCTATTATATTGATTAGGATCTTTCAAATAGTCATCCACAAAGCTTTGATCCGCTTCAAAGATCTCACCAGAATTGGGATCTTGTAGATAGCCTTTCCCTCTAATATAAGAAATAAACTCGGCATTGGCTGAGTCAACAACCTTATTGCGATATGCCCAAGAATCATGAATGATCTGACTTGTTTCATTTAAGGTCTGTTGCATTTGTTTAGCTTGTTCAGTTCCCCACTCGATTAGTTCAACCCCTTGATCGATATATTCTTGTTTATAACTAAATGAACCCAAAGCCTGTGTCAATAGTTCCTCATGATAGATCATATCATCAGCTGGCGCAATTATACCCGATACCCGATAAGCAGTATAATAACCAGCATCTATCCCATTAGCCGGATAAGTCATGGCATCAACGATTGTTGCGGTAACTAATGCCTCAATTGGATAACCATTATTATCTTTCATGTTCAGTCTTAATGTTGATTCATCAAGCGCAGATGGCGCCATCGCTGTGCTTGTTGAGAATTGTTCAACCACATCAAACTCATTAAACTGATAAAAATTATGGTTAATACCATAAGCTTGGGCAAAGTATGTAAAGATATTGAAACTATAATACAAGCCCTCTACACTAATATCATAAAGAACTGGTGCATCCGCATACATTTGAGCCTGAGGATAACCGCTTTGGGCATACCAAGTCCAGAAGGATTTAGCTTGTTCACTTTTAAGCCACGGACTCATTGTCCCATAATAAAAGATACTGCGATGAGGATTATTAGGATCATAGGCTCTTAGACCAAAATTCTGGAACTCCCCAACAGTCTCATACACCCAACCTTCAGGTATTTGCATCGTAAAACGCGAATCTTCAATGGTAACTAGCTGCTTGATCGTAGCCACACGCTCATTGATCACCAGCTTTTCTTTACCTAAACCACAACCACTTAACAACAACAAAAAAATGATCATAATTATCGATTGACGCTTAAACATTATGTTTTTACCTCTCTTTAAGTATAGATTATCACTAATTTTAGAAACAGACAATAACAATCACATAACATTGTTTCATCTACATATTTACTATTACATGCACTAACATCGATCAATCAACTATTTCGATCATAATCGAAGTAATGATACATTTAAGAACCAATATCGACTATGATAAAAACTCATTACTAACACTAACCTTTGTTTTTAAACAATAACTTTTTATATCCTATTGATCAATCCCAAATACTATTATCTTCATCTTCAACTTGTTTTAAACTAAGTTCACGATTTATCAATATTTTTTCTTTCATTGATTGTTCATGCTCTGCATGCATTTCATCATACAATTTTTTTGGCATTTTACGGATGAGGCATTCATAGATATTCCCATTAAGAAATTGTTTAAATAGGTATTTTTTACTATCTTCTTTATTCCAAACATAACACCCTCCAGGTCCACTAACATAAGCAATCGTATAATCATTGTCAATAGCCATGTAGGGCCCACAATGATCTGTCTCAAGGTTAATGATTCGACCATTAATCCATAAGCAACCTAATGCCTTTGCTAGTGTTAGGAAATCTTTATAATCATTCTGTTCGACATAGAAATAGATGCTTCGGTTTTCTGTAAGTAGATGTTTTAGTAAATATTTGTGTATAAGCATGTTGATCCCTCCTTGATCATTACCATAAAGGGATAAAGAAAACCCATTACACGATGGGTCAAGTTCCGTTTTAAATATGTCACCCATCGATCAGCCTTTAGCACCTTGTCAATATTGATAGGTTGCTGTACGGTCATTGGGGCTGTCCCTCACGTACTCTTTATGGTAATTAAATTATATGATTAAAGGCGGTGTTTGTAAACAACTAAGTAGCATCTGTTTTTACCAACAACATTATCTATGATATTAAAAGATTGGCCATATACAGGAATTCTCTAACTATTTAATATGTCTTTAGTAACACTCAACACCTATAAACCACTAAAAGGTATAGTAACTTACAGATAACAATACGAATTTCGATCATAGTCGAAATAATTAGTCTTTTTGATCACAGTTTCGATTATAATCATACAACGCACAAGCTCACTTATTATTTTATGTATCATTACTATGGTGTATAATTAATGATATAAGTAATACAAAAGCATCCGTACTCATCTTTCTCTATTTATACAATAATCATTATTTAGTTTAGGTAAAACCTAACAAGGAGGAACACGATGTTTTGTAGTCAATGCGGTAAACAGATAAAAGAAGGTTCTAAGTTCTGCACTTTTTGTGGAACTCCTGTTGCGACAAACCTAGAACCAAATCCAACAGCACCACCAACGCCCACAAGATCAACAGAAAGAGTTGTTTGGGTCTTTCGGGTGAATCACAAACTAAAATTATTTAAGATCGTACCATGCCATGTTGTCTTTATGGAAGACAAAGTTGTTTTTGCTTATTTAACACCAGAATTACAAAAATCAGAGAGTGCAAAAGTATCACAAAAGATCAAAGAAGATAAAATAGGCTTCTTTAAAGGAAGTGCAGTGATGATGAAATATTGGGCTGATTTTGACAAGCGATATTATAATATGAGCTCTAATGAGATCTTAGCTGAAGATCCATCAAATATGATGATTAGCAACCATCAAATAGTAAGAGTTACGTTTGATGGAGCTGATACAAGCGATGACGATGATTCAAGTGCTGACAAAGGAAAACTATACTTTGATATTGCTGGTCATGACACCCTTAAATTTACGCATGCACTACCCCATGATAGATCGATCAAAGATGTCCTTTTACAGTTATTTGGCAATCGTTTAAAATACAATAAGTAATATCTTTAAGACTTCTACTGGCGAGAAGTCTTTTCTTAATTGACAAAGTCATATCATATCGTTAATATTTTGAGTAATAGTCAGGTAATGATAATGATAGATGATAGCCCTTCAACAGATACGATCAAGAAAGAAATTCGCCTTGTTTTCCCTTATACAATACCCGTATTGACCGGGTTTTTAATATTAGGAATGACTTATGGTTTGCTTATGCAGACTAAGGGCTATAACGCTTTCTATTCGACTCTTATGAGTATGCTGGCTTTTTGTGGCAGTATGCAGTTTGTGGCGATTGCCTTACTCACAACGATCTTTGATCCCTTGCAGGCTTTTTTACTAAGTTTTATGGTCAATGCTCGGCATATCTTTTATGGGTTAGCGATGTTAAACAAATATAAAGGCATGGGTAAGATCAAAAACTTTCTAATCTTTACTTTGTGTGATGAAACCTTTTCGATCATCTCTAGTATGGCTATACCTGCTAGTATTAAACCTAAATATTTTTATTTTTATACTTCTTTACTAAACTATCTATATTGGATCAGTGGTACCTTAATCGGCGGACTACTTGGCAAGATGATCGTTGTTGATATTAGAGGCTTAGATTTTGTCTTAACCGCCCTTTTTGTTGTATTATTCTTACATCAAATGAAAAGAAAAGAAAATAAGCTTTATGGTTATCTTGGTATTATTGTTACATTAGTATGGCTTGTGGTATTGGGTCCAAAGAGTTTTATCATTCCCTCAATGATCACTATCTTATCTTTGTTGATCATCAAGGAGCGTGCTTTATGATCTTAACTCCAATACAGACACTGATCATGATCATCGCCATCGCTTTAGGATCGATGTTAACTCGCTTTCTACCGTTTGTATTATTTCCGGAAAAAAAGGCCCCCTCGCAAAAGCTAATCTTTTTAGGTCAAGCTTTACCACCAGCGATGATGGGACTACTTGTTGTATATTGTTTAAAGGA
The DNA here is from genome assembly GCA_964553255.1 of uncultured Erysipelotrichaceae bacterium. Classification (GTDB taxonomy): domain Bacteria; phylum Bacillota_I; class Bacilli_A; order Erysipelotrichales; family Erysipelotrichaceae; genus JAQUCI01. The sequence continues at coordinate 6,569 of CAZKJS010000004.1, forward strand.
TATCAAGCTTGTTAGTGCTCCTTATGGACTACCTGAATTACTAGCGATCATCTTGATCGTTGTCCTTCATAAATGGAAAGAGAATGTCTTGATCAGTATCGGTCTTGGTACTATTTTCTATATCATATTATTGAATTCTATCTTTATTTAATAAATTCTTAATATACTTATATTTGACAAATAATTCACATAATAATAAAGTGAGAAGATACGGAGGTATTTTTATGATATTGGAATTAAGTAATATCAATAAAAGTTTTTCGGGTAAACAGATCCTACATGATGTATCTTTTACAATTACATCAGGTAAAGCCATGGGCTTTTTAGGACGTAATGGTGCCGGTAAGACTACAACTATCAGAACATTAATGAATGTCTTTAAAGCTGATAGTGGACAATTTATGATAGACAACAAAAAATTCGATCCTTTAAACCATAAGATCGGTTATCTTCCAGAAGAACGTGGTCTTTATGGTAAAGAACCCATACTTGAACAATTGATCTATTTTGGTATGTTACGTGGATCAAGTAGAAGTGAAACTAAAGCTAGTGCTGAATACTGGTTAGAACGCTTTGAATTAAGTTATGCGAAAGATCATAAACTTGAAACCTTATCAAAAGGTAACCAACAAAAGATCCAGATTGCCCAAGCCTTATTAAATGACCCAGATATCATTATTCTTGATGAACCCTTTAGTGGTCTTGACCCAGTTAATGCTCAAGTATTGAAAGATGTCATCGTGGAATTAATTGAGCAAGAGAAGCTAGTAGTTTTCTCAAGTCATCAAATGAGTTATGTGGAAGAATTCTGTGATGAGATAACGTTGATCGACCAAGGTAAAGTCGTCCTTTTTGGTGACCTTAAAACGATCAAGGCTGAAATGGGTAATAAACGTTTACGCTTAAACACTAATAAAATGACTAATGATGAACTAAAACAATTATTACAAGCATCGATCAAAGACATCGTGATCGATCAAGATGATACTTCACTGATCATTCAACTGATAAACAACAAGGATAAACAATCCTTCTTGAATGAACTGATCCAACTAAAGATTGATATTGATTTATTCACTAATTATGAACCAAGTCTTAATGATATCTTTGTAAAGAAAGTAGGTAAAGAAAATGTCTAGTATCTTTACAATCTTAAGTTTTGAATTAAAAAGTATTCTAAGAAAAAAATCAGTTATCGTTACAACGATCATCATGGCTGGTTTTATCTTGATCGCTACCAGTATTCCCACATTATTAGCTATCTTTAGTGATGATGAACCAGTTGATACTGGTAACACCCCCATATCAACAGTTGAAAATATCGGTTTTGTCTTTGAATCTGAAGCCTTGAGCGCAGATGAACTAGGCGCTTACTTCCAAAGTCAGCTCAATATCTATACCAGTGAAGAACAATTACAAGCCGCTATCAAAGATGGAGTATTAACTAATGGCTATATCATTAAAGATGCTCAAAGTTTAACAAGTATCGTCCAAAACAAAGATATGTATAGTTATACCGATCAAATGTTAATCAGTGCTATGCAAAATATCAATCGTAATAAAGCATTAACTGCCATGGGTATTGACCCTGTACAAGTTGATGCTGTATCGTATATGCCTATTGATCTTAATGAGATTGTCTTAGGTAAAGACGCTTCTAATACTTTCTTATTATCATATATCCTAATGTTTGCGGTCTATATGTTAGTAATCATGTATGGTTCATTTGTGTCTACTTCAGTAGCGCGTGAAAAAGATAATCGCACAATGGAAATCTTGATCACCTCAACTTCTCCGAAAGCCTTGATCATTGGTAAAGTCTTCGCTAACGCTATCGGTGGATTGATCCAGTTTTCGATCATCATTGGTGTTGGTGTTATTGGTTATCTATTAAATCAAGCTAATTATCCCCAAGAGATCATCCAAATGTTGTTTGCTGGTCTGTCTTGGGATGCAACGGTTGTCTTCTTACTTTTCACAGCTGTTGGCTATACTTTGTATCTGTTTATCTATGCCTCTTTAGGATCACTTGTTTCTAAGGTTGAAGATATTGGATCAGCCACAACCCCTATTACTATGTTATTTATGGTCGCTTACTTCATGGCTGCCATTGCGATCAATATGCCCAAAGGAATCATTGTCAATATTGGCTCATTCATTCCCTTTACGGCTATCTTAGTTATGCCTATTCGCTATTTCTTAACATCAGTTCCTGTAATTGAGTTAATGATATCGATCACTTTGATGGCTTTGACTTCTGTATTTTTAGCTTATGTCTCAATCAAGATATATCGCTTAGGTTCACTTAACTACGGTAATAAGATTTCCTTTACAAAAGCCTTAAAGATGATCTTCTCAAAAGAGAATATCGATCTAACAGACTAAGATAAACCCCCACTTGTCCTTGATTAAGTTATAATATAGGTAAGTGGGGGTTTTTATGTTAAGTAAGCCAAATTGTCATCTATGTCAATTCAAAGATCTATGTATTAGACAAATACCTCTTTTTTCTTCATTAAGTGATGATGAATTGATCAAGATCTTTCCCCTTATTCAACATCATACCTATCAAAAAGGTGAGATATTGATCAATGATAAAGATCCTCTTGATTCACTAATACTGATCAATGAAGGAAAAGTAAAAGCCAGTAAATATTCATTTGATGGTAAAGAACAGATCTTACATGTTTTCTTTGCCAAAGATTTCTTTGGTGAACAATTCTTAACCAACGAAAGATCAAGTTATTATACAATCGAAGCTCTAACACAAGTAAAAATTTGTGTGTTAGCTAAAAAAGACTTTGATCAAATCGTGATCAAACATCCTGATATTGCGACCAACTTGATTAGTCAACTATATAAACGCTTACGTAAACTTGAATCAACGATCTATCATCTTAATATCCGTAGTGTAGATAACAGAGTAAATGCCTTACTAATCAATTATACGGAAGAATATGGTCACTTAACGGCTAATGGAATAGTGATCGATCTTCCTTTAAGCCGTGAACAGATGGCCAATTATTTAGGAATTACACGTGAGACTATTTCCCGTAAGCTAAGTCAACTTGAAAATGATAATATCATCCATACACTTAACCGCAAACAAATATTGATCAAAGATTTAATAAGACTACAAGAGTTGATCACCGAATAAAATTGATTTGGATCACATTATTTATCTTTAACTGTTGGTATTATCTAAGAGTTAGATATTAACAGTTACCATAGTAAAGGAGAAATACATGAGTAAAGAAATCAATAATAGCGTTTATCGTCAAAAGATCATTGGTGATCTTATCAGACAACTACACGATGGTGTTGAATTCGAAATCGTTAAACAACAGTTTGAAGAGGCTTTTGATGGTATCTCATCAGAAGAGATAGCTCAAGCTGAACAAGCCTTGATCAATGAAGGACTACCTGTTGAAGAGGTTCAAAGACTATGTGATGTTCATGCGGCGGTATTTAAAGGATCAATATCGGATATTCATAAAACAACCATCCCCGCTGATATTCCAGGTCATCCAATCAATATTTTAGTCTTAGAGAATAAAGCGATCAAGAAGGTACTGAATCAGATAATGTTACACTATGAAGATCAAGACCTTTTAGCTAAAGAACTTGAAATGCTCACTGCGATCGATCTTCACTATACTAAAAAAGAAACACTGATCTTCCCCTATCTAGAGAAATATGGCATTACCGGACCTACCAAGGTCATGTGGGGTGTGGATAATGAGATCAAGACCGATCTTAAAGCGATGATCAAGACTCTTGCGAAAGGTGAAACAGTCGCTTATGAATGGATTGAACATCTTATAAGTAGAATTGAAGAAATGATCTTTAAAGAAGAAAGTATCATGGTCCCAATGTTAGTTGACAATTTAACTGATCAAGATTGGCTCGCTTTAGCCAATGATAATCATGAGTTAGGTTTCGCCTTAATCCAATACGTACCCAAATGGAGTCCACTTACAAAAACGGAAGACTCTTTTGAACCAGAAATAACTCAAGGAGAAATCCAACTTGGCAGTGGCCATTTAAAGATTGAAGAATTGGTTGGCATGTTAAATAGCCTACCAATCGATATCACCTTTGTGGATAAAGATAACAATGTTAAATACTTCTCCCAGGGAAGTGAAAGAGTCTTTGCAAGAGCTAAATCGATCATCGGTCGTAAGGTTATCAATTGCCATCCCCCAGCAAGTGTCCATATTGTCGAGAATATTATCGAAGACTTGCGAAATGGACGTAAAGATCATGAAGACTTCTGGATAAATATGAAAGACAAATATGTCTATATCCGCTACTTTGCGGTAAGAGATGAAAACAAAGAATTTCTGGGTGTCTTAGAAGTAACTCAAGACATTAAACCAATCCAAGCCTTAACAGGTGAGAAACGATTAGTAGATGATAAGGGTGTTTAAAACACCCTTTTTTGATGTTTAATACTCTTATGATCGTCCATTTGATAGTATATAATAAAAACAGAAGGAGGTATTTATATGTGGGATACGTTTAAAACTGATGCACACGATAGTATGATGTGTGAAGTAATCAGTATTCAAGGTTATAATTCTGACTATATCCACGCTTACCTAGCACGTCCTATGGGAGATGGACCATTTCCTGGCGTTGTACTAATTCCTCATCGTCCTGGATGGGATGAATTCTATCGTGAAGCAGCTCGTCGTTTTGCTCAACATGGTTTCGCGACTATCTGTCCTGATCTGTATTGTCGCTTTGGCCACGGCACACCAAGTGAAGTGGCCACCATAGCTAATAGTCAAGGTGGTGTAGCTGATGATTGTTTCTTAGGTGATTGCCAAGGGGCTATGGATTACATTCGTAATCAAACCTATGCCAATCAAAAAGTCGGTGTCATTGGCACCTGTTCTGGTGGTCGTCATGCTTATCTGGCCGCTTGTCGCTTAGATAATGTTGATGCTGTTGTTGATTGTTGGGGAGGAAAGATCGTCGCCAAAAAAAGCGACTTATCACCACAACAACCAGTAGCTCCCCTTGATTATAGTGAAGGGCTTAACTGTCCTATCTTGGGTATCTTTGGTAATGATGATAAATCACCTTCACCAGATGATGTTAATGTATTGGAAGAAAGATTAAAACAATTAAATAAAGACTATGACTTCTATCGCTATGATGGTTGTGGTCATGGCTTCTGGTATCATCATACCGATCGTTATCGCCCCACCCAAGCCATGGATTCATGGGAAAAAGTTTTGACCTTCTTTACAAAAAACTTACGATAAATGACTACTAAACGATCTTTTGTCCTCATGGCTAAACCTATTGGATCATCATGCAATATGATGTGTGATTATTGTTATTATCGAATAGTTGATAAAAAACCTGCCATGATGAGTGATGAAACCCTAGAACTATTTATCCACAAGTATATTGATGAAAGCCCTGGACCAATTGTTCAATTCTTTTGGCATGGTGGTGAACCAACTTTAGCTGGTATCCCCTTTTATCAAAAAGCACTAGCTCTTCAGAAAAAATATCTACCAACTGGTTGGCAGATTTGGAATAATATTCAAACCAATGGTTTAGCTTTAACTGATACGTGGTGTGCGTTTTTGGCTGAGAATAATTTTGATGTTGGTTTAAGCATTGATGGCGATCAAGAGTCTCATAACTTTTATCGTCATGATCTTGATGGCATAGATACTTATCAAAAAATAGTGTCCAATATCAAGCTTCTTCAAAGCTATCATGTACAACCTGATCTATTATGTACGATCAATGCTCATAATGTTAAAAAACCCTTGGCCGTTTATCATGCATTAAAATCCCTAAATACCGGTTGGATCCAATTTATCCCTATTATCGAGATTGATGAACAAGGTAAACTAACTAAAGAATCAATCTCAACTAGTGATTATGGAACATTTCTTAGTACCATCTTTGATGAGTGGATCGTAAATGATCTTGGTAAAGTACAGATTCAAAGCTTTGCGGACATGGAACTTGTTTATAACCAAAAGCCACCCACTGTCTGTCAAACATCTAAGACTTGTGGTAATGTCTTAGTTATTGAAAATGATGGTTCATTATATGCTTGTGATCACTTCGTTAGTGATGATTATTTCTTGGGAAATATCCAACATGTTGGCTTACAAGAAATACTACGATCAACATTTCAAACCGATTTTGGTCAGTTAAAAGCTGAATTGCCTGAGCTATGTAATAGTTGTCGATGGCTTAAGTATTGTTACGGGGGCTGTCCTAAGAATCGTTTAAAACATGATGATAAAGAAAAGATCTATCATTTGTGTGAAGGTAAAAGAGCCTTCTTTAGACACATTGATAAACCATTCAATCGTTATATGATCCTACGTAATAAAGGATTTGAATCAGATAAGATAATGAATGAGATCAAAAAAGAATATTATTAAAGCCGAGTAACGATTGTTTACTCGGCTTTTATGATAATTTTTCTACTTGTCTTTCAAAAGCTCTTAAATGATTTACTGAGCCATTCATCAAAGCTTCAAAAACATCTCTAACATCATCTGGTAAATCATATTCTAAGAATAATTCATACATAGCGATATTGTTAATCTCTGCTAAAACACCTGTTTCAGCTGCACTAAGCAAGGTCTCTGGTATAACTAGCTGACTACTTGATTGATCAGTTGGGAAAGTCGTATTACTGGTGTCATAAAGCTCTTTTAACAAATCTAAATGTGTTAATTCTGATTTTGCTATATTACTATAGGGTCTATCGATATCAAATTTATCCATGATCGCTACATATTCACTGTGTGCTAGATATTCATCTTGAGCAGCATAGTTCAACATATCATCGATCGTTAGTTCCGTGTCATCAAACGCCCCTAATGCTCCATATCCTTCTGTTTGTAAAACCACTTGCTCTTCTGATTTTGCTGGATCAGTTGCGGATAGTGTATAGACAACCATTAAGGTTGTCGTCAACACTAATCCGCTTATGATCAATGTCATGATACTTTTACTTTTAAACATTACTTATTATTCACTAACGTTTTTGTTAAGACGGCCATTGGCTCTAGCTTGTAGTTGTGGCATACTACCATCACACGTACCATCAGTTAGTTGCTGTCTGGCTTCAATTCTTTCTTGAGCAAATTCATTAGTGCTTTGATTTAAACGAGCACGCTTCATTTCACCAGCAAATGTACCATCACCTAGTTGTTCTCTAAGTTCAGCTCTTTCTTGAGCGAACGCGCTATCTTCTTGGGCTAAACGAATGCGATCCATTCTTTGTTCATCAGTACATACAGCATCACCTCGTACATCTTGATTGCCATAATAGGCGAAGGCACTTACGGTTGTGGCTGACATTAGTAATATAGCCGTTAATAAAAATATTCCTTTTTTGAAGTTCATAATTTGTTTCCTTTCTTAAACCGGTTGGTTTATGGTTATAGAATATAAGAAAGTTATGACGATTTTATGTCTTTTATATAACAAATTCAGAAATTTTATCCAAACGTTTTAGTTATGATATGATGATATTGACATAAAATTGCCATAAATTAGCCATATAATACTATAAAAGGAGGATTTTATGAAAATCCTGATCGCTGATGATAACAAGCAAATCACTTCCATCCTATCTCAATACGCCGAAAAAGAAGGATATGAAGTTGAAACAGCTGAAGATGGACAAGAAGTCCTCGATAAGTTTGATGATGAATCCATTAATCTTATCTTATTAGATGTAATGATGCCTAAAATCGATGGCTTTGAAGTCTGTCGTTTAATACGTGAAAAGTCGATGGTTCCTATAATCATGATCACCGCTCGATCAGAAGACTTTGAAAAGATCATGGGGTTAGATATTGGCGCTGATGATTATATCATTAAGCCTTTTTCTCCATCCGAGGTCATGGCACGGGTACGAGCAATATTAAGAAGACTAGCTCAAGATAGTCCCTCAACGAAAAATGTGCTACAAATAGATAATCTGGTAATCGATCTAACATCTTATTTAGTAAAAATTGATGGTACCGAAGTTAAACTCACTAAAAAAGAAATTGAACTCTTATGGACATTAGCATCAACCCGCAATAAGGTGTTTACTCGTGATAATCTATTAAATAGTCTTTGGGGTTATGATTATTATGGTGAATCACGAACAGTCGATACCCATATAAAAAGACTGAGAGCTAAGCTTGAAGAATATCCCCATCCTAAATGGGACATAACGACCATCTGGGGAGTTGGCTATAAATTTGAGGAGTTAGATAATGAAAAAAAAGATAACACTTAAGCTAAGCGTCTACTTCTTAGTTGCTTTGATCAGTTTTACGATCATCATTAGTTTTCTATTCTTTACGTTCTATCGTAAGACAACTCTTGATACTTATAAAGATGAATTAATACAACGAGCTACTAAGATCGCTGAGGCTTTATCAGATATGGATAAACAAATGATGGGCAGTAGAGGAACAAATAGTTCATATGGCTCATATATCCGCTTTATCAATGATGTAGCTATGACTGATGTTTGGATCGTAGATGAAGAGCTTAATATCATTAGCTATGGCGTTAATGCTCAACATCGACTTAATTCAACAACTGATCTTCCCGATAATGCGGCCTTGATCGTTAATGATGTTTTTGAGGGAAAGATTGAATCAAGTGAAGATTTCAGTTCTTTCTTTACCAGCCCAACATTAACTATTGGTGTTCCCATTCTAGCCACTGATAACACTGTAATTGGTGCAATTTTATTACATTCACCAGTAAATGGAATGGATGGAGCATTAACAAGCGCTATGATCATCATGGTAATTAGTATCTTTGTGGCTTTGATCATTACGATGATCTTAGCTATCTATCTGTCATTTGGTTTTACCAAACCACTAAAGATCCTTAATCAAACAGCGATTCGCTTGATCAATGAAGACTATGTCTTTTCTAATATAAAGCAGGAAGATGAAATTGGAACATTAGCACTTAATATGGATGTTTTAGCTAAACGATTAAAAGAGTCTTCATTACAAAGAGAGCACATGGAAAAAATGCGTAAAGATTTCATCGCTAATATATCTCATGAATTACGAACACCAATCACCGTCATTAGAGGATCACTTGAAGCACTCAATGATAATGTGATCAGCGATGAAGACGCGAAGCGCTCATCATATAAGCAAATGATCAAAGAAACAGATCACCTGCAAAGACTTGTTAGTGATCTATTAGAGCTAACCAAACTCCAAAATCCCGATTTTCAACTAAACATGACAACGATCGATCTTATTGAAGTTATCAGTGATTCGATCAAAGGAGCACGCAATATTGCTCAACAAAAAAATATCGAGATCAAATTTGATAATCAATTTAGTTATTTAAAAGTGGTAGGTGATTATGATCGACTCAAACAAATGATCATGATCATCATTGATAATGCGATCAAATTCTCGCACGATAATAGTGAAATCTTGATCAAGACTTATCAGGATGACAAATTCCATCTAGCCATCAGTGATCAAGGAATAGGTATCGCTGATGAAGAGCTTCCCTACATCTTTGATCGTTTCCATAAAACAAGCAGTGATAATCAAAAGGGTTCTGGTTTAGGACTTACGATCGCTAAACAAATCGCTATGCGTCATGATATCTCTATCGATGTAAAAAGTAAACTCGATCACGGAAGTACCTTTAGTTTTATAATAAAAAATACATCTTAGACTAATCAATCTCTATATTGAAGCATAAAATATAATGATCTTCAATTTACTATCGTAGAATTATAATGATATTATTTCTTAATCATTGTGCTTTCGTAAAACAGTGGTAAAAAGATAAATCCCTTAGCTTGAAGACCTTCAATGATATCTGGTAATGCTAAATAAGTATTATAACTATAATCATGCATTAAGACTCAGATTATTTTCTTATTGTAAACAGTATTGAGAACATTGTTTTTTAATGCTTCAGGTGCCTGGACAGGTCCACCTCCATCACCACTTGATACATTCCAATCTATATATCCATAACCTAGATCACTGATCTTTTCTTTAAATGTACTTGAAAAGCGTTTTATCATTACTGAACCGCCAGGAAAGCGCAATAGATTAGTGTTTACATTAAAGTTTTTTAGTATAAAATCATGTTGTCTAAGTAGATCATCAATGAATTTAGATTCACTTGTATATATTCCTGTTTTACTTAAGTCATGTGAATAAGTGTGATTAGCCAATGTATGCCCCGAATCAATAATTCGCCAATATATATCTTCATAAAGGTCTAGAGATTTTCCCAATGTAAAGAAGGTAGCCAATGTTTCATATTCATCCAAAACATCAAGAATCTTAGCTGTCAATAAATATGGTCCATCATCAAATGTTAAGTAGGCAATTTTTATGTCTGTTGCATCACTAATTATCATTTGTTCTAAAGTTTGAGCATCAATGAAATATTCTGCTTTTATTTTATCTATGGACGTCTGAATCCCTTCATACTTTTCAAATTCTTTGAACATCCAGGTTTTCTTATCATTAAGAGTAACTATGATTCTATTTTGATCTTTTATAATTTCACTATCTATTCTTATCAAACTTATCTTTTGCATAATCAAAAAGAGCACCACGATCAATCCGCTCCCTAACAGGACAATGATTAATGTTGTGCTGGTTCTATTATCTCTTTTAGAATCTTGTGACGTTTTTGCCATGAAGAGAGCTCCTGTAATTTATCATGGTTAATCGCTTCAAGCGCTTCAAGTGTTTGCTGTAGTTCTGTGATTTCAGTATTCAAAGTATTAATCATGTGTTCATTATCTTTTACTTGCTTATTAATTTCAAAATGGTGTCTGTCTAATACCATCAGTAATATAAATGCAAAACAAAAAAGAATCATTACTATTTTTAGTGCTTTAATCTTTTTGTTCTTCATTCTTGATCACCTTTCTGTTAATATTATCATACTTATTTTGTCTAATAGCACAACAACTAGCAACTAAATGTCATAGTGATTTGTAGTTTAAAAAAACTCTTTATAATAAATGAACGTATTTATTTTATCTCATTAATACATTCATTGTGCATGTCGAATTCAATAAAGTTATCAATTGAAATCTCAACTAGTGAATACAAGGCTCTTTCTGTAGCCGCCCCAATATGTGGTGTTAACAAGATCTTAGGATATAGCTTTATCGCTTTTTCAATAACATCATGTTTGATGATTGGCTTATCTTTACTGATGTATTCACTTTCAAATTCAAACACATCGGCACCATAGCCACCCAATAGATCTTTTTCAATTAATTCCACAATATCTCTTAGATTAACTAATTCACCTCGAGCTGTATTAATGATGATTAGTTCTTTTTTGGCATCTTTCAATAATTCCTTATTGATCAGATGATAGTTTTCATCTTGAATATAAGGCAAATGGATTAATAAGATATCACTTTGTTTAATCACTTCATCTATTTCAAGATAGGTTAAGATCTTCTCATTATCGGTATTGATCGAGCGGTTGTATACAATCACATTAGCACCTAAAGCGTGAAAATAGTGCGCTGTTTTACTACCAATACTACCAAGACCAAGGATGCCAACTGTACAGTCGCGTATTTCTTTAAATAACTTTTCTGGACGATTAAAACGTTTATTAGCGATATCATTAGCTTGTTCACTTACTTTACGATTTAGATCCAAGGCAAGCGCTAACGCAAGCTCTGCGATCGCATTAGGTGAATAAGCTGGTACATTGGCTATCCTAATGCCAAATTCTCTAGCCGCTTTAAGATCAATATGATTATACCCAGTTGATCTGGTCACATAGTATTTAACCCCATGTTGAGCAAAGCGCGCTAATAAATCCCGATTGATATTATTACCATATCCCAAAATTGCTTGATGCTGACTTAGATCTTCATCTGTTATATTAGCGATCTTATCAAGCTTTACCGTAATATTTACTTTTTTCTCATCTACTATTTGTTGGGCAACGATCAATTCTTGATCATCGGACACTAACATTAAACCTTTCATATAGCACCTCTTACTCTAGACTTTTAGCTTATCTAGCCATTCTTTTTCCTTAAAACCCACTAATACTTTATCATTCAGTATTAATAGTGGTCTTTTTACTAACATACCATTAGTAGCTAATAGCGCTAATTGTTCAGTTTCACTCATTGAAGTTAACTTATCCTTTAGATTAAGACTACGATAGATATCTCCACTGGTATTAAAGAAACGCTTGAGTTCAAGCTCACTTAATTTATACCAGTTCTTTAGTTCTTCAACTTGTGGACTATCCAGTTTGATGTCTCTAAAAGTATAGTCAAAATGATGCTCATCTAACCATCTTTGAGCTTTCTTACAGGTAGAACAATTAGGATAACAGATAAATAACATCTTTACCTCCTATTTAAATAACATCGTGATCACTAAATAGCTGATATATGAAGTAGTTCCACCAAGGAAGGTACCCCAAATTAGATCAATGATCGTGATCGTAACTGGCCAATCTTTTAAAGTAGCCATATTGGTTAGATCATAGGTAGCGTAAGTGATAAAACCAAACAACAAGCCATAAGTCAAAGCCTTTAAAGGATCTTGCGCAGCTAAAGCTGGCGAGACGACAAAGAACAAAAGACCAAAGGTAAAGATCGCATAAAAGATGAAAGCCACAACGAAGTTGGCTTTATCAGCCATGATATAACCTAGATGTTTGGTATAAAAAGATCGTGCTACTAAGCCTAACCATACCATATCAATCAAAAGAAAAACCGCAAAACTTACTAAATAATTACGAATGTTTTCCATATAAACCCTTTCTATTTCTTTTTAAACCAAGGAAAAAATACATTTGTCATCGCCGAATACTCCTTGTACCCGGGACGATCTTGCATTGCCTTTTCCAATAGCGGAACCCCCGATACATAAAGCAGTAAAACGGTGATAGTGACAGGACTAACAATACTGATAAATGGTATATTATAAGCGAAAGCTACCAACCAAATACCCCACCACATCGTAGCTTCACCGAAATAATTGGGATGGCGAGTATATTGCCATAAACCTTCTTGCATAATTTTCCCCTTGTTTTCCGGTTTAGCCTTAAATGCCCTTAACTGAGCATCACCTACAACTTCAAAATAATAACCCACTAGCCAAATCACAATACCCAGTATCATAAGCAGAGTCATAGGATCACTATTAATCCCATACATCATGATTATTGGCTGAGCAATGATATACATGAAGAATCCTTGTAACATATATACTTGGAAAAAAGCTCTTAAGATGACATTTTTCCCCCAATCCTGACGGAATTTCTGATAACGAAAGTCTTCAGGCTTACCCCAGTTACGTTTCATAATATAATAAAATAATCTTAAACCCCATAAGGTAACCATGAGCGTAATGATCATTTGACCTAAATTCATAACTTTATCAAATAAAAGCAGTATAACAGCGACAATGACATAACCAAGCCCCCATCCGATATCAACGATTGAGTTGTTTTTAATAATTGTGCCAACGACAAAGAATAAGAGAAAGTAACTAAAGATTAAAATAAGTGCTATTGATTGACCCATAGTTACTCCTTTCTAGTCATGATTGATACAGCAACACAACCAGGTCCACTATGCATTGCGATAATGGAGGATATATCAGATACAAACTCTGGTTTTTTATTTACCATTAAGCTCATATCATTCACATATTGATCAGCCAAAGTTGGATTATCACAATGAACGATGCTATATCCAATGATACCTTTATCATTATGAGCTTTTTTAACAAGATCATATATTTTTTTAGTAATTCCTTTTTGACTAAAACCAACTTTAAAGGCTATGCCCTTACCATCTTGATCAAGACTCATGATTGGTCGCATTCTAAATAGTTTTCCAATTTTCCCTACTGTGTCTGGAACTCTTCCTCCAGCTACCGCATAATCAAGTGTATTTAAACAAACATATATCTTAGTTTTTGCACTCATTTGTGTTAGCGTAATCACTATTTCATCATGTGATTTATGTGCTTCTAGCATTTTGATAGCTTCTGTGACTAATAAGCCTTGAGCACCAGAATTTAATTTACTATCAATAACAGAAATCTTATAACCATTTTCAATCAAGCTATCTGCTTCTTTTTTAATTACGCTATATGTGCCACTAAGCTTAGCCGCTACACTAATAACAATTAATGACTCATATTGATCAGATAAAGCTTCAAGAATGGTCTTTACGCGATTTGGTTCTGGTTGTGTACTAGTAGGGTGTTGTTTATTATCAATGCGAGTAAATACATCACTTGGTTTAATCGTGATCTTGTCTAAGTAAACTTCTTCATTGACGATGATTCCCAAAGGAATTGTCGTAATTTGTTGTTGCAATTTATACTCATCTGGTAGATCAGCGATGGAATCAGTAACGATTCCGATAGGATATTTTCTTTCTTTTTGAATACTGAGCTGTAAGAACATATCATCAGCTTTTTGTTCGATATAGCTACCAAACTCACTCATGATCTTAACCAGTTCATCTGGTTGATTGACATGAACATGAAGACGAAGCTTGTCTTCATTTATTGATACGATCATAGAATCACCAATATCTTTAAGCATTTCTTTAACCAACTCTATTACCAACTCACTTCTCATGTTTTGATATTTAAGATTGAGTTGGATATATAGTTCTGTACAATAACGATAATTGTATGTTTCATTGTTAATATCTATAAACGGTTTAATTACCGGTGCATTAATCTTTATCGCTTCTTTAGTAAATAAACGATTCAACCCATGCAAAAAATGCACAAACCCCTGTGCTCCAGCATCGACTTGATTATTCTTCTTATGAATCTGTAATTGTTCTGCTGTCTTAGCTAGTGATAATTTAGCAGTTTGATAAGCATCCAAAAACAAATCCATAAAGTTATCATACTTTTCACTATTTTTCTTTAAGAAACTAGCCCAATCACTAATTACGGTTATCATCGTTCCTTCAACTGGTTTCTCAATGGCTTTATAAAGATATTCAACAGCTTTATGTGCTGCTGATGCGAATTCGCTAATCGACATTTTCTCATTGTCTGCACTTTCAATGGCAATGCCGTTGATGTATGATACAAACAAAATACCGGAATTACCGCGAGCATAGGATAAACCCGATTGTGCTAGATTTTTTATTACTTCACTAAAAGATTGTTTTATTGTGGTGGTTTCCACCATCGCTTTGATTGTCGTAGCCATATTGGTTCCGGTGTCGCCATCAGCTACTGGAAAAAGATTAATTGAATTCAGATACTTACGGTTTGACTGTACTTCAGACAAGCCTAAAGTAAACCAACCATAAAGTTCTTCACCACTAATCCACACCATTTTTGTGTTTATTGTCATAGTTTCCCCTTTATGTTTATGCTTGAAATATAGCATAGTTTTTTTTGACTGACAAACAATTCGCTTTATTTTTTATGAAAGTATTACTATGATCTTTCATTGATATTTCTAACTTTAATATAACATATTGAAACAAAGTTATCGTATATAATAACTATCAAAATGAGCAAAAGAATAGACAATCATAAATATATTAAGTATGCTTAAGTTAACAAAGGAAGTGAAAATATGAATATATATGATATAACGGTTTTAGATCAACAAGAACAACCATTGTCTTTATCCACCTTCAAAGGTAAGGTTTTATTAATTGTCAATACAGCAACAAAGTGTGGGTTTACACCACAATATGATGGTTTGCAGAAGCTATATGATAAATATAGTGATAAGGGATTTGAAGTTTTAGATTTCCCATGTAATCAATTTAAGAATCAAGCTCCTGGAACAAGTGAAGAAATTAATGAGTTCTGCTCATTAAATTACCAAACGACATTTAAACGTTTCGCAAAGGTTGATGTAAACGGTCCAAATGAAGCACCACTGTTTGCATTTTTGAAGAAAGAAAAAAAGAAACTTCTTGGTGATGATATTAAGTGGAATTTCGAGAAGTTCTTGATCGATCGTGATGGCAATGTTATTAAGCGATATGAATCCTTAATAGCACCAGATAAGATCGCAAACGACATCGAAAACTTACTATAACCCCTCAAAGGGGTTTTTTATTGCGTAGCTTTTTACCATAAACTATAATTAAATTAGAAAGATGGTAATTAACAATTAATCATATGAAAAGAAAAACATCTACTTGGGATGATCTTAATGAACTGTTAGGTATAAATAAGCGCAACATTAATTACAATGTATTTTACTTAGTTGTGGTTGTTGCTGTTATTTTCTTATGGTTTTTCTTATCTGAACTTTCAATTAACTACTACTTAAAAGGCAATATAAACGCACGCAGTTACAATATGTACGTTGATATTGTCTTTATTGTCATAATAATGGCTTTAACCTATTTGATCCTTAAACAGTTAATCTATAGCAATCAACGTTTAAGAGAAATAAATAGTTTATTAGCATCAGTCGCTGATAGCTCAAATGAGATTGTTATTTATGCGATCAATCGTCAATATCGCTATATCTATTTCAATAAAATGCATCAAGATGTAGTAACGACTCTTTGGGGTAAAGCTATCGAAAATCAAAGCGTTATCTTTGATCACATTAATTTTATGTCAGACAAAGTAAGATTGAAGAGTAATCTTGATCTAGCGCTTAATGGCAAAAACTTCCAAACAATCGAAGAATATGGTGATCCAGATATCACACGTAAACATTGGCAAAATTATTATGCACCAATATATAATAAAGACCATATAATTATCGGCGCATCTTGTTTTTCGATCAATATTTCCGCTTTAGTTGTTGCAGAGAAACAAAGTCGCTTGTTGAGTAATACTGATCCCTTAACAGGTTTATATAATAGACGCTATTTTAATGAGGCAAAGCATAATTTAGATACTAGCGAAAACTTACCTTTATCAATAATCATAGCGGATGTTAATGGCTTGAAATTCACTAATGATATTTTTGTCATTTTGAAGGGGACCAACTCATCAAGCAATTTACCGATATCTTAAGACATGTCTTGCAAAAGGACGCTGTCATTACACGTTTAGGTGGTGACGAGTTCGCTATTATATTGCCAAAAACAAGTCGTCAAGAGTCACAAACGATTATTATTGATTTGGAAAGTCATATCGCTAATACAGTAAATGAAAAACTAAAACTATCCGTTACCTTTGGTTGTGCCACTAAATATGAAACTGATACTGCTATTGATGATGTGATAACACAAGCCGATAATTTAATGTATCATAATAAATTGACTGATCGATTGAGTTTTGAAAATGAAATGATCACAAGCTTATCAAACTATTTCTATGAAAATCCTATTGAATTAGATCATGCTCAACAAACAAGCCAGTACGCTGTGTTAATCGGACAAGCTCTTGGTTTAAATGAAGATGATATTAATATATTACGCTTAGCAGGATACTTACATGATATAGGTAAGATTACCCTAGATCATCAAATGTTAACAAGAAACAGCCGTGATTCAATTCAAAGAAAAGAATCAATCATGAAACATTGTGAAGCAGGTTATAAAATCCTTAACTTTTTTGATCGTTATCGCGAGGTAGCACCATATGTGTTATCGCATCATGAACACATTGATGGTAGTGGTTTACCTAATGGTTTAGTTGGCGATGAGATACCACTTTTAAGTAAGATAATCGCTGTAGCTAATATCTATGCTGGCTTAACCGCAAAGAATGTATATTATGAGTATCTAAGCAAACAAGAAGCAATACTCGAACTTAATCGTCTTAAAAAAAGCCATTTAGACGCTAATATTGTAAATATCTTTATTGATAAGGTCTTAAACTGACCTTATTTTTTTATCATCGTACTCTCATAGAATAACGGTAAAAACGTATATCCTTTAGCTTCTAATCCTGTAATTATTTCAGGTAATGCTAGTAGTGTATTATAACTATAATCATGCATTAAAACACATATTATTTTTTTATCATATACAGAGTTAAGTACATTATCACGATAAACCTCATACGGCATAACAGGGCTTGATCCATCACCACAAGATATGTTCCAATCGATATAGCCATATCCAAGTTCTTTGATCTTATCTTTAAATGTTGAGGAAAAACGCTTCGTCATAGCGGATCCACCTGGAAAACGCATAACATTAGTCGTTATATTAAAGTTGGTCTTTGTGAAATCCTGATGTTTAAGCAGATCATTGATAAATTTAGTTTCACTTGAATATATTCCATTTTTACTTAGATCATGCGAATAAGTATGGTTTGCTAAAGTATGACCAGAGTCAATGATACGCCAGTAGGTACTTTCATATAACTCAAGCGATTTTCCTAAGGTGAAGAATGTCGCTAAAACATCATACTCATCTAACACATCCAAAAACTTTGTTGTTAATAAGTATGGACCATCATCAAAGGTTAAATAAGCGATTTTAGCAGTTGTTTCTTTATTTATTATCATCTGCTCAAGTTTTTGAGTATCAATGAAATACTGAATTTTCACTTGATCTAAATCGGTCTGGATTTTCTCGTATCTTTCTTTCTCTGTAGTCAATGTTATCTTTTCATCATTCAATATGCCCAATGCTATATTTTGTTGATGCAAGATTTCACTATCTTGCTTAACTAAATTAATTTTTTGCACCAAGAAAAAAAGCATAACGACTATCATCACTGCTAAGAAAACAACAACTAATTTTGAATTAAAGCTTTGATTTTTTCGTGTTGTCTTTGCCATAGTGATAGCTCCTGCAATTTATCTTGATTTACTGTTTCAAGTTCTGATATTGTATGTGTTAATTCTTTATTTTCAGCTTCAAGTAGTGATATCTTTGCTTTATTATCATTTATTTGTTCTTTAATCTTGTTGTGATGTGATTCAAATGTAACTAATACTACTGTAAAAGCAAGACAAAAGAATATCATTAATATCAGAGGTGTGTTGAGTTTTCTTTTTTTCATGTATCGATCACCTTACTATTAGTTTAATCATATACAGTTATTGATAAAACTGCAACTTTAACTAATTAGATGATTTGTTCTGTTTTAAAAACAATAATAAATCTCTAACATGCATAGGTTTGGCATAATAATAACCTTGTATATAGTCGGGTTCAAGTTCAATGACTTTCTGAAGATCAGCAATCGTTTCAACTCCCTCAACGACTATTTTCATACCAAGTTTTTTAAACATATTCAGCAAATCTGTAAATAAAATATCACTTCTTATTTCAGATATATTGATCTTTAAAAGACTACGATCAAGTTTTACGATATTAAAAGATAAATTCGCTACCTCTGATAGGTTCGCATATCCCTTACCAAAATCATCTAGTGCAAATGTAATACCATATTTTTTAAGTGTCGCCATTGCTTCATTGATAATATCATATGATATTGTAGCTGCAGTTTCTGTTACCTCAAATATTAACATAGATATATCAACCGTTTTATGATTGTCATATATTGCTTTAAATCTTTCTGTGAAACCTTGATTGATGAATTCAGCAGCTGATAAGTTGATTGAAATTTTATCAATATTATACTTCTCCTTGATATTATATTTACGAATAAAAGTGAGCGTTTCATTGATCACAAACTCATCCATTTTAATGATTAGACCACTTTTTTCTGCTATAGGAATAAACTCACCTGGTGAAATATTTCCAAGTTCCTTTCCGGTATACCTGATCAAGGCTTCAAGCGATCTAAAACACTTATCTTTCAAAGAATAAATTGGTTGAAAATGAATTTCCAAATGACATTGGTTATCAAGCGCAAATCTTAGTGCATTTTCAATTTCATTTTGACGATTGACTCTATCTATCAAAGACTGGTCTATTTTGCTAATAGTAAAACTATCTTGAATCAATATATTATTTTCATAAGCGATATCAATTAAATTAAATATATCTACACTTCTTTTAAAGGTCGAAGATTCATCAAAATAACGAATATTGACTTCGACCATTAACTCAAGATTATTGATATACCAACTCTTACTCAAACGCGAACATAGCTCTGTTAATATTCTTTCTTGATCTTTAGGATTGAGCGTGATAATCACAAATTGAGATCTTTGAAGTTTAAATACCCATGGGTTGTTTTTAATACTTTGGATATATTTACTAATCTCAAACATTAGTTCATTACCAATCAATGCACCAAACAGGTTGTTTACTTTTCTCATACCGTCAATATTTACAACAATAAGCTGAAAATTAGTATTATCACTTAACTTTTCATAAATAAATAAGTGCATCGCCTCAGTATTAAAAGCTTTCGTAAAACTATCGAGCATTTCACTGGGGTTTTGCATCGAGAAATAGACAACATAGATAAACAGTGATACAGCTACACCTGTCAATAAATACTCTGGGAACAAATACTGTAAAGCCATCGTTAGTATAACAATCCAAATAAAACTCATGAATACGCGATATTGACGCTTGATGATCTGTTTACGATATCTAAAAAGAAAGATAAAGGCTATAATAATGTAAATGATTGCACCATAGTATAAATAATAAAAACCACTATTATGAACATAGCCAATAGTGGTATCAATATAGAAAATTGCTTTATGGACAAAGTTGGTCATTACAAACATTTCAAATAATGCCCAAGGAACAATGATCAAAAGCATTAACTTTGTTGTAATACGATAATCTTTTATGATAACGATAACATACAAAACCAATAATAACGGTAACAATAACTGTAACATATAGAAAACAGTGTTTATCGAATATGTAAGCCAATAGGGATACGATAAAGCAAAATCTATCATTAATGAACTAATAATATCAAGAAATAGATCAACAGCCGCAATTATCAGCACTGCTGAAAACAAACGATTCTGTTTACTTGAAAACCGTTTTTCACTAAAGAAGCGATAACAAACTGCTAGCTGAATTATCAATGCACAAAGCGCAAATTCCATTTTATAACTCATATTGTCTCCAACTAAACTCTATTATTTACCTTAACATATTCGTGAATTCACGACAATATTTTATTAGCAATATTAATAAAAAAGAACTATAAATGCTCTTATAACGCTTATTCTTGATAAGTTTTTTACTAAATGGCGTGCCCGACAGGAATCGAACCTGCAACCTTTTGAATCGGAATCAAATACGCTATCCGTTGCGCCACGGGCACGTGCATGCTTATTTTACCTTAACCCCATATATACTTCAAGTCATTAATGAAAAAGGGATACCTTAACGGTATCCCCTCTGATTTAATACTTGATTTACTTAAAGTTTTCTACTAAGTATCTGATTGTACGTACCATTTGGCAAGTATAACCATATTCATTGTCATACCAAGAAACTACTTGTACTTGATATGTATCATCATCAAGTTTGGCTACCATTGTTTGCGTTGCATCAAACAATGAACCTACTGTTGTACCAATGATATCACTTGATACTAATTCTTCTTCAGTATAACCAAATGACTCATCCGCAACAGCTTTCATTGCAGCGTTAATTGATTTCTTGCTAATGTCTTTACCCTTAACAACAGCGACTAAGATCGTAGCTGAACCAGTAATAGTAGGAACACGTTGAGCTGAACCAATCAATTTACCATTTAATTCAGGAATGACCAAACCGATAGCTTTAGCAGCACCAGTTGAATTAGGAACGATGTTTGCAGCAGCAGCACGAGCACGACGCAAGTCACCCTTACGATGTGGTCCATCTTGGGTATTTTGATCACCAGTATAAGCATGAATAGTTGTCATGATACCTGATTGAATAGGTGCAAAATCATTTAGTGCCTTAGCCATAGGGGCTAAGCAGTTGGTAGTACAACTTGCGGCTGAGATAATTGTATCATCCGCTTTAAGAATTTTATGGTTTACATTAAAGACAACTGTTGGTAGATCATCACCAGCTGGAGCTGAGATAACTACTTTCTTAGCACCGGCATTGATATGAGCCTGTGATTTATCTTTTGATGTATAGAAACCTGTACATTCTAAAACAACATCAACACCTAAACTACCCCAAGGCAATTTACTTGCATCAGCTTCTTTATAAATCTTGATCTCTTTTCCATCAACTACGATCGAATCTTCTTTCGCAACAACATCATGACCAAATCTTCCTTGAGCTGAGTCATATTTTAATAAATGCGCAAGCATATCCGGAGCTGTTAAGTCATTAATTGCAACAACTTCATAACCATCAGCAACAAACATTTGTCTGAATGCTAAACGGCCGATACGTCCAAATCCATTAATAGCAACTTTTACTGTCATAAAAAAGTCCTCCTCTTGACTATTTCATTATAGCGACACTAACTAAAAAAGTCAATTGTGAATAATTTAACACAGTTGACTTTTAGCTTTATTTTATAAGCTTTTTTTAATAGTCTTCATTTATGAATAATGGTTTTTGTGCTTGATCAAAGACATCATCGATCATAGTTATCTTAGTGTTAAAAAGACGTTCAAACAGCGGTTTATCATTTAATCTGACACTGATATTTTCCATGATCTCATACTGCGCAGAAGGAATGATACGATTAACATTTATGCCATTTGGTAAAGTAAAATCTACTAGTGGCGATAAATGTAAAACGTGATTAAGAAGCTTGATAAAAGCTACTGAGTTAAGATAGATCAACTCTTTAACTACAATCTTATTACTTAAACGCTCATAAATCATATAACCAGTAATCTTACCATCATCATCCTGATAAGCTACTAATTTATACTCCAAGACATTAATAAGTTGTTTCTTAGTTGTATAGTAATCTTTATCCCGATGATAATAACCATCGAAGTAACTTGTGAATTGTTGATAGAGTTGTTTTAGTTGCTGAACATTAACCTCGTTTGTTATACCAATATCAGAATATATAGGTATGTGTTCTCGTGTAAACGAGTAATGGCGTTGACGATAGATTGGCTTAAAACCATAGTTAATATAGTTTCCAATATCCTTGGTAAATATCATGGTTAATAGATCGTTATAACTCATCTCTTCCATCACTTCATCTAACATGATACGTCCTAAGCCATCAGTCTTTGCATCGTTACTGATGTAAAGATTACTTAAGAAACTGACGTTAATCTTCTTGTCTGCTATCATTACTGGATGGCGATTAACAGTTACTGTAGCTAAGATCTGTTGTTCATTTTTTATCACATAGGTATTAAAAGGTTTAAACACGTGTTCAAAAAAGAAGGAAACATACTTTGGTTCATAAAAACCACTATATATCCTAGTTAATTGTTCAATGTCACTTGTTTGTGCCTTTTTGATCATATTAAGATCCTTTCGTGATAAATTTCTTAATCATAAAAGTTGGATTATATGCCATCTTTGCTTGGCGTAAATTAGCCTTACCCATGTCATCTTCACGATTCAAATATTTTTTATCAAGCATATTTACGTTGAGATACTCTTTTAAGATTGCTTGATAAAGTCCTCTTATTTCTTCATCAGCTTTTTCGACATTGATTTGTCCCATATTTGCTGATAATTCACTTCCAATTATAAACGCTCGTACACAACCATCAATTTTTATCAAACCGCCACTGATATTAAATTTATCCCAATGATCAAAGATTCTTTCAATGCCAACGTTTTCATTGATCAAAAATTCATCACACTCATTATCACGCCAATCATCAAGAAAATCACGACACTCTTCTATATTGGTTTGGTTAAGAGACTCATATGTGAATCGTCCTTCATATGTCTTAAAGAAGTAATTCAAATTATTACGTTTCTTTTGTAGTTTCTTGCCACTAAATGTTCTTAACTTTTCTGTTGGATAAATGTAATCATTAATATCCGTATACTCAACAAATGGTAAATCCTTACCACACGCTTTTAAATAATCTACTTCATTTTGAGTAAAGCAATTTAGGACAACCGGTTTTTCTAACTTTGCAAATATAGCTTCAATTCTATCAATCGCTTTTATAAAATGCGCTTTAGAACATAAGGGCATGTAAGCAAAAGTAATATCTTTAAAAATACAGATAATGATCATCATATCATCATCATGCCATTGATATAGTTTAAAGAGATCAAGCCATATCATCATATTAACGACATTATGGTTGCTCTCTTCATAGTTTGCCAATTTTAAATAATGTTCAATTAAGCTTATATCATCAATCGTTACCGGCTTTAGACAGTCAGTTTCCATATTTATTTATCGGCTTCCCTTTCTGTGTATTCAACATCGATCACATCGTTATTGGTACTTTGTTGATAACTACGATTGATCCAATCTTCGTTTACTTGTTTTTGTTGTTCAGTTCTTTGATAGTCTTCAGCTGCTTTTTTAGCCGTCAACATCGTGAAAAGATAACGTCCTAACATATAAACGCCGAAGAAAACAATCAACGGCCAAGCCGCTTGTAGTACCACTAGAACAATTAAGAATATTAATAATCCTGAAAATCCACGCATTTTTATCACCTCTAACATTATAACTTTATTATTTAGAATTTGCGATGCTAATTTATTTGCTCAACTTTCTTGCTAATTCTGATATTTTTGCCAAGCGATGTTTCATCCCTGACTTGCTTATCATATTATGCGTTCTTTTAGCGTATTCATCGCACAATTCATTTAAACTTGCTTCTGGCATATCCTTACGTAAGGATATCACTTCTTGTAGTCTATGATCTAAGTATTGCACTTTTTGATTGTTCTCTAATATCTTTATATCATCTAACTGTTTTTGTCCTGCTTCAAGTGATCTTACTTCATTTGCTAATTCACAGTTATCTAATCTAGTTAAACTGTTACGAAAATCACGTTGAATCCTTAAATCTTCAAATGCCATTACCGAATTATGAGCGCCAGTACAACGCATAAAATCAGATATTTTTTCACTAGCTTTTAAATAAACGACATGTTGATTTCTTCTTTGAATATACTTTGCTGGTAAATCAAAACGTTTCATTAATTTTTGAATGAATATAGCATGTTTTTCTGCAAGTGTAGCAATTTCAAGATGATAGTTACTATTTGTAGGCGAGTTTACACTACCACTTGCCATAAATGCTCCTGCCAAATATGCTCTAGCACAACATTCTTTCTTAACGATCAAGTGACCTGGATGATCTTTAAATTTACCATCTTGTAACAAATCAATATCAGAAAGAATAGTTTGGCTTAGATCATCGATCTTGATCACATAAATGTTGTTTTTCTTTAACTTCATTTTTTTGATCACTGATAGTTCCATCTCAGCCTTATAACGATCCTTAATCAGCACCCATATTCTTTTGGCTGTTGTAGCATTTTCCGTTTTAATCGTTAAATGCATACCTCTATTATTAATAACAATCGTAGAACATAACTGGATTAAAGCTGCTAATTGAGCATTTGCACAACAAGGTTTTAAGATGTTTTGTCCAATCTCACTTTTTACTTCCGTTGTAAATGACATTATTTACTACCATATCTTGATAAAACATCAATAAATACATCTCTGATTCGTTGTGAATCATGTCTTATCAATTCATTTTTAAATGATAACATTTCATATTCTTCAACAAGATAACGATGTTGTTTATGTCTAATTAAAACAGGAAAAGCTTGTTGTAAGATGTATCGTTCTAAGTTATGTACTGGAAGTTCATCATTAGCGTAGATTACTAAATCAATCTCATCTTGCAAGTGTTTCTCAATTGCCATAACATGATCTTCCATATAGTAGTTATCAGTTTCACCATGTTGTGTCATCGCATTACATAGATATATCTTAGTAGCTTTACATGCCTTTAAAGCGTCCCGTAGTTCGTTTATAGCGATATTTGGCAGAATGCTTGTATATAAGCTACCAATACCAAATATGATGATATCAGCCTCTGTTATAGCTCTAAGAGCCTCTTTAGTAGCTTTAACTTCATCTTGATAAAAGACTTCACTTATTTGGTTAGAATGTTTTGGAATGTTAGACTCACCCTTAACCAAAGTGCCGTCACACAAACGAGCATACAAAGTGATAATTTGATCGGAAGCCGGAATGATCTCACCTTTAATTTTTAATACTTTACTTAAATCAGCAATTGCTTGCATAAAGCTACCAGATGATTGTGTTAAAGCTGTTAACATTAAGTTTCCTAAATTATGACCAGCCATTTCATTATCTATATCACCCTCAAAACGATAATCCATAAGTTGAGTCAATAACGGTTCACTTTCACTAAGAGCTATCAGAACATTTCGAATATCACCCATTGCTGGCATTTGAAAAAAGCGACGTAAACGCCCAGTGCTACCACCATCATCAGCAACCGTCACTATTGTCGATAGTTGAATATCCTCAATTTGTTTTAATCCTCTTAAAATAACCGCCTGACCAGTTCCACCACCAATAACTACTACTTTTTTCATATTCTCAACTCCATTTATAATTTTACCACGCTACCGGGTGTTTCACAATTACTATAATCAAAAAAGACCCCAATCCTATACGGATCAGGGTTTTATTATTTATCCTTTAAGTAGTGAAAGACAGCTTGTGCCGCTATGGCACCATCAGATGTTGCTGTAACAACTTGACGAAGATACTTTGCGTTAACATCACCCGCTCCAAAGATTCCCGGAACTGATGTACGCATTTTATCATCAGTCAAGATATAACCATCTTTGTCAGTAATCCCTAAATGCTTAACCATTGCGGTATTTGGATCAGCACCAATATATGGAAAAATGCCATCTGTTTTTAATACCGTTTGCTTTTTGGTCTTAACATTTTCAATAACAAGCTCAGCAACCCGACCTTCACCTTCAACAATTGCCACTGGTACGTGTTCTCTTATTATTTCAATCTTAGACTCTGCCATTACATGTTTTTGAACCAGTTCATCAGCTCTAAATACATCTCTTCTAATGACTAGATAAATCTTCTTCACAAATGTAGTTAAATATAGTGATTCTTCAAGCGCTGAATTACCACCGCCAATAACCGTGACAACTTTATCTCTAAAGAATGCTCCATCACATACCGCACAATAAGAAACACCTTTGCCTGTCAATCTTTCTTCGTTAGGTATGTTTAATAACCTTTCTTTAGTACCAGTCGCGATAATAACCGCATCACTTTTAAGTTCACTACCATCAGCACATTTAACAACAACACCAGCATCAACTTTATCAACCATAACAACTTCTTTAAAGTCAGCTTCCGCTCCAAAATGAGTAGAATGCTCAAACATTTTCAATGCTAAATCTACTCCGTTGATATCTGTAATCCCTGGCCAATTACTAATTTCAGCTGTTTTGATGAGTTTTCCACCAGGCGCTGATCCTTCAATCATAAGCGTCTTGATACCTGCGCGACTTGCATAAACCGCCGCTGTCATCCCCGCTGGTCCACCACCAATAATGATTAATTCATATCTTTTGTCCATGATATATCTTCCTTTAATATTTCTTGTATTTCAAGTAAGTTGTTAACTATACGATTAGGTTCAGCTTTCGTCATACTTTGTCTTCTAGTATCGTTTTCATTAAAGCCAATCGTAAATACACCAGCATTTTTCCCCGCCATGATGTCATTGTAGTTATCGCCAACATAAATACAATTATCAAAATTACCACCTAGTTCAATACAAGCCTTTTTTATACCCTCAGGATCAGGTTTGGGATCTATTACTTCATTTAAGCCAATAACAACATCAATATACGATTTAAGGTTGGTTACCTCTAATCCCAAATCAATTCCCTCTGCCAATTTGTTTGAAACGATACCTATCTTGTATCCTTTACTCTTTAGTTCGCTTAACAGTTCTTGCGCTCCATCTATTGGTTTAACATGATCTTGATGTAGATTGAAGTTTATCTGTTTATATTCGTTGATCAGATCATCAATATCCGCTTCAAACCCAAACCTTTCAAACGATTCCTTTAAAGTGGGGCCCAACAATGCGTTTTGATCTTCTAAAGTAAGTTCATAATTTGGTAAGTATTTAGCAAACATTTGTTTATAACTCATAATGATAATCGCTTCGGTGTCCGCAAGAGTACCATCAAAATCAAATAGTATGACTGGTTTAACATTGAATAAACGACGATAAACACCAAAGGTTCCTAATACGCCAACCAAGATAAAGATAATTGATGTAATCTGCGCCATCTTGAAATTAAACAACATTAAACTATCCGACCTGAATTCTTCAACGATCAAGCGAACTAAACCATACCACATCAAATAAGCATATACTAAATCGCCTCTTTTTAACTTTGAAACTTTCTTGTAAATAAACACAATGATGATAAATCCAATAAGATTACCAACGCTTTCATATAAGAAAGTAGGCTCTTGATAACTGCCACTTATAAACATTACTTCCTTGAAGAATGAAGGCCACTTGTCATAAAACGATTCACTAACAATGCGACCAAAAGCTTCTTGATTAAAAAAGTTGCCCCATCTTCCAATAGCTTGCGCTACTAACATGCTGGGAAAGATCATATCACATAAACGTAGACAACTAATATGTTTACGTTTGCAATAAACTAACGCAAAAAGCACTCCACCAACGATGGCGCCCTGAATCGCAAGACCACCTTCCCATGTTTGAATGATCTTAAGAGGATTGGCTAAATAATATGCTAGATCAAAAAAAGCCACAAACCATAACCTGGCTCCAACTACAGCTGAAATTGTACATCCAATAAATAGATCATCAGCTATTTCTGGTCCGTATCCAGCTTTTTTAAAGTTGTTTGCACTATACCAATAAATAAATAATCCACCGATAATGATCAATATCGGATACCATCTTAATGCAATCGGTCCAATTGCGATTATCGTTTGTAAATCTGGAAATAATTTCATTGTTTACCTACACTTCCTATTTAATCCCGTTTTTTTCATTAATATCAACAATGTGTTGAAACACCATGTTCTCAAAGTCTTGTGAACTGTTGATTCCCATTTGTTTAAGCGTAAAATTAGTAACTGCCGACTCAACTAAAACTGACATATTACGTCCTTCTTTTACTGGCAATGTTAATTTAGGTATTTGTACACTCATGATATCTTCAAATGTTTCCTCATTACCAACACGTTCATATGCCTTAAGTTTGTCAAAGTGCTCAAGGTGGATAATAAACTCGATATGAATATCATTTAAAAATGCTCGAGCTCCAAACATCTTTACAACATCAATAATACCAATGCCTCGTATTTCTAGATATCCTTTTAATAATTGTGGTGCTTTACCAACAATCTTATTATGCATATGATATGCATCAACACGATCATCCGCAACTAATACATGTCCTCTATTGATAAGATCTAACGCTAATTCACTTTTACCAACACCACTTTCACCAGTCACAAGTACACCTTTACCAAATATACTCAATAATACCCCATGAATATTACTGAAATCAGCCAGTTTATCATCTAAGAAACTAACAACATTAACCATTACACGATTAGTTGGTAACTCTGATGAGAAAATCGGAAAGTTTTTACGTTTAGCTATATCTTCTAATACTGGATGAAGGGTTTCGCTATGCGTTATGATGATGCAAGGAACGATATCGTTAGTAATAAAATTAAATCTTTGATAGAGCGTCTTTTCATCTTGCGTCCTAATATACGCAGCTTCTTTTTGACCAAGCAAAGTTATACGATTAAAATCACTCTTTTCTTCAAAACCAGCAAGTTCTAAACCCGGACGATTGGTATCTGGCACAACAATCACTCGTTGAAGTGATTTTTCATCTCCTGTTAATTGTTTAAAATTGAAGAACTCATTAAACTCTTTGATCGTTATTTGGTTTTTCATATTGCCCTCCTAAGTATTTTTAAGTACTTTTTGTAGGTATTGTCCCGTATAACTCTTCTCTTCTTTACTTATCGCTTCTGGTGTACCACTTGCGATTATATAACCACCTTCATCGCCACCCTCAGGTCCAAGATCGATAATATAGTCCGCGTTTTTAATGATATCAAGATTGTGTTCAATAATAACGATAGTATCACCATTATCAACAATACGCTGAAGAATTAATAGCAGTTTTCTAACATCATGACTATGTAACCCGGTTGTCGGTTCATCCAAGATATACAAAGTCTTTCCGGTAGGTCTTTTCTTAAGTTCACTCGCTAGTTTTATTCGTTGCGCTTCACCACCACTTAAAGTGGTTGCTGATTGACCAAGTTTGATATAATCAAGCCCAACATCAATCAGTGTCTGTAAGCCATGCTTGATCTTATGAATTCCCGAAAAGAACTCCAACGCTTCTTCGATAGTCATCTCTAATATATCATAAATATTCTTCCCTTTATAAGTTACCTGCAATGTTTCTTCATTATAACGTTTACCATTACACTCTTCACACGGAACATAAACATCAGGTAAGAAGTTCATTGATATGCGTTTAATTCCATCACCCAAGCATCTTTCACATCTTCCTCCTGCAACATTGAAAGAAAAACGACCTTTGTTATAACCTCGAACTTTTGCCTCTACACTAAGCGCAAATAAGTCTCTGATATGATCAAATACACCAGTATATGTAACTGGATTGCTACGAGGAGTACGACCGATAGGGTCTTGATCGATAATAATGATCTTATCAATATTCTCATAGCCTTTAAGAGCTTGATGCTTACCCGGTCTAATTCTTA
Organism: uncultured Erysipelotrichaceae bacterium; assembly: GCA_964553255.1. Classification (GTDB taxonomy): domain Bacteria; phylum Bacillota_I; class Bacilli_A; order Erysipelotrichales; family Erysipelotrichaceae; genus JAQUCI01. The sequence goes on from CAZKJS010000004.1 coordinate 37,204, forward strand.
ATCTACCAAGTTTTTGTTGAATTGTCTTACCTAGTATTTCCATGACCAGTGTTGATTTACCACTACCACTAACCCCCGTGACACAGATAAATGTTCCTAATGGTAATTTAACACTTATATCCTTTAAGTTGTTTTCACTTGCTTTAACTATTTGTAAACTTTTGCCATTGCCTTTTCTTCTTTGGTGCGGATATGGAATAACCATTTTACCAGATAAATACTGTCCAGTAATTGATGCTTGATTAGCCATGACCTCTTCAGGGGTTCCCATAGCAACTACTTCACCACCATGTTTTCCAGCCCCAGGCCCAATATCAATGATGTAATCACTTGCCAACATCGTTTCTTCATCATGTTCAACAACGATTACGGTATTACCTAGATCACGCATATTTTGTAGGGTTTTTATAAGTTTCGCATTGTCTCTTTGGTGTAACCCAATAGATGGTTCATCTAAAACATATAAAACACCTGTTAGATGTGAACCAATTTGGGTAGCTAATCTAATACGTTGTGCTTCACCACCTGATAAAGAGCCAGCTAAGCGATTTAATGTCAAATACTCTAAACCTACATCCTTTAAAAAACGTAGACGACTTACTATCTCCTTTGTAACCAAACGAGCGATATCTGCTTTCATCGGATCTAATTGTAGATTCTGCATAAAAACAAGAGCCAGTTTAATAGACATTTGCGTCCATTCATAAATATTCTTATCACCGACTTTAACACTTAAAGCCATCTCATTTAATCGGCTTCCATTACATTTATAACATGTTTGTTCTGCCATAAAAGTCGCATACCATTCACGCGACATATTAGAACTGGTTTCCCAATAACGTCTTTCGATCAATTTGGCTACACCTTCAATATAATCAAGACGTCTATAATGATTACCACTATTTGAGTTTAACTCATACTCTAGTGGTTCTTCTGAACCATTTAACACAATTGATAACTCTTTTTTAGTTAATTCTTTAAGTGGCTTATCCATGCTTATTTGATAATGATCAAGCAATATCTTAAACATTTGCCATTCTAGATTATTACTATTAACAATGTTTTTGTAATAAATGATGCCACCTTTACGAATTGATTTACTAAAGTCAGGTATCAACAGATCAACATCAACATGTTGGGTTACTCCTAATCCTTTACAAACCTCACATGCACCAAGTGGTGAGTTAAATGAAAAAAGTCGAGGTTCAAGCGCAGGAAGAGAAAAGCCACAAATATCACAAGCATAATTCTGCGAAAATAAGATGTCTTCATTTTTTATATTTACTACAACTAAGCCATTTGTCATCTTCAAAGCTGTTTCTATTGAATCATGAATTCTTGATCGATTCTCTTCTTTTTTAACAATACGATCTACTACAACGAAAATATCATGATTCTTGGTTTTCTCAAGTTCAATCTTTTCTTCCAATAATCTAATCTCGTCATCAACTCTAACTCGTATGAATCCTTCACTTTGGAGCTTCTCAAAAAGTTCTTTATGGGTACCCTTTTGTCTTTTAATAACCGGAGCTAAAATCATCAATCTGGTGTCATCTTCATACACCATGATACGATCCAACATCTGTTTGATCGTTTGTGATTCAATCTTTACACCATGAGTTGGACAATATGGTGAACCCACACGTGCATATAATAGCCTTAGGTAATCGTATATTTCAGTAATAGTACCAACTGTAGACCTAGGGTTGTTGCTAGTTGATTTTTGATCTATTGCGATTGATGGTGATAATCCTTCAATCAAGTCAACATCAGGTTTATCAACATTATCAAGAAACTGTCTAGCATAAGTACTTAACGATTCAACATAACGTCTTTGTCCTTCAGCATAAATAGTATCAAAAGCTAAAGAAGTCTTTCCTGAACCAGAAAGACCAGTCATAATAACGAGCTTGTTACGCGGTACATCAATATCTATGTTTTTAAGGTTATTTTCACGTGCACCTTTGATCACGATAAAATCTTTTTCCATAATATCCTCTTTGCAATAACATTATTATACAATATTTATTTTCAAGTAACCATTTTATACACCTAATATTTAACGTAATTATAACTACTCATTCGTATAAAAAAGAAGAACTCAAGTTTGAATTCTTCTTAATTATTTACATGTTATTTAACACACGATTGTTTAGATAAAGTCTTAGATCACTCATCTCACTAACAATAGTTGAGTGTGTAACTACAATTACTGTTTTGTTGAACTCTTCAGTAAGATTCTTAAATATCTTAATGATTTCACCTTCAGTTTCAGTATCAAGATTTCCTGTAGGTTCATCCGCAAAAATTAAGTCAACATTGCCAGCGATCGCTCTTGCGATAGCAACACGTTGTTGCTCACCACCTGATAGTTTATTAATCATACGATCCGCTTTTGATTGCACTATTCCAAATTTTTCAAGTAATGCATAAGCCACTTCTCTCATATTCTTTGGAATTTCATTTTCTGTCTCTGTCATTGCCAGTTTAATGTTCTCAACCGCTGTTAGATAAGTCAAAAGATTAAACTGTTGAAAGACGATGCCAATTTTATTGCGTCGATAATTGTTTAGACCTATTTTCTCAATATCCTCGCCATCATAATAAATCTTGCCACTTTCAGGACGATCAAGTCCAGCAATTAGTGATAGAAGTGTTGTTTTACCACTGCCACTAGGTCCAAGTATGGTATAAAATTTACCTTTTTCGAACTCGTAGTTCACATTTTCAAGGATTGTTCTTTTATTTCCACCATCGATATAACTATAGTTAATGTTTTCAAGTTTTAGCATATTTATCTCCTTTACTAGTACGTATTCGTTAAGATCCGTTTAGGATTAAAGCGCATTATCATATATGAAGGAATCAAGATACTTACTAAAACTACACCCATACCCATTACATAGATTTGAGCAATGATAATTGGGTTAATATTAACTTCATACTCACTCATCATGTCATCTTGTGTGATTTCCGTAAAGTATGTATCGTCATAATAATAGTAGTAGTTATCATCTCTTACTGTTTCGGTATTAGAAAGTTGGTATTCAAGCACGGCACTTCCAATACCCTTTGCCATAATACTGCCGCTTACTACTGCTAAAGTAAACCCAATAACAGCAACTGCCGCAAGCTCAGCAAATAACTGACCAACAACCTTAAGTTTACTTACCCCCATAGATAACAAGATACCTATTTCGTGTTCGCGTGTTTTCATTGTTAGTGCTGTAACTAAACTTATGATTACAACAGCATTAATAACAACAATCCAAACAATGATACTAGCAAATAGCGACATCGTATCTAATGGTTTAGCAAACTTTTTAAACAAATCATCATTTGCGTTTAATCTGGTAAAACGTGGAAGTAATGATGAGCTTTCAGCTACAAATTTTTCAACATGTAGTGGATCATTCAATAACAATACAAAGTTATTGAAATAACTATCTTCAGTTGGCATATTAGCATCATCTTGGTAGTAAGGTTCATCTGGCCACATCTCTTTATAGTAATTCCAAGCAGCAACATTAATAGCGGTTAATTTCTCCGTTATTGATGTCGCTGGTACTAAAACCGCATTTTCAGGAGCGTAAGCCGGATAGTTGTTCATCCAAGAATCTTGTTCGTTAATAACTGTATTATTAGTGTAGATACCAATGATCTCATACTCAATTGTTGTTTCAAGATCACCAATAAACTGTGTTTCATATGAGTTATTACCAACAACGTTAATTGTGATATAATCACCCACTCTTAAGTTGTTCGCATTAGCAAGTCTTTCTTCGATAACCGCTACTCTTGCTCTACTATCGATCTCATTTTGTGTGTAAAACCTGCCTTGATTAATTACATATGTTTCATCATTAAGTTCAATCATGTTATCAAAAACATTACCAATCAAACGGGTATTGCTTGGAACATAAACATACTCGTCTTTAGAGTCTTCACGATAAATAATTGGTCCATCACCATCTTGACTTTCCTTGATAATGGGCGTAAAGCTTGAAGCATATACATCATACTTCAATAATGCATTTACGATTTCAACATAATCACTAGCAGCGATCTTATCAAAATCCGCTTTAAGTAACCGTGGATATTGATTATAAGCTTCGTCTCGCTCTTCCTGTGTCTGTAATGAATTAATCCAATCTTCAAAAGCACGATAATCTATTTCATAAGTTACTACCGGTTTCATTTTTTGTCTTGTTAATACCTTAGCGTTATCACTGGCATAACTTATACCTAAACCAACGATTACTAAGTTACCAATCAATAAGAATGTAAATATCAACAATAATGACTTTGTCTTCAATCTTGTGATATTTTTTATTGCTCTACTTATAAAGTTCATATATTTGTCCTTTCTTATTATTAACTATTTTTATCACAAATAACTATATCGATAGTTACTATTTGTTTTATATAGGTATTTGCTTCTAATGTTTTACCATCTGACCTTGCGATAGAAATAATATGAGAATTGGCTACATCTGCATCATTTCGATAAGTTATATTGCATGTAACTTCAGCATTTGCCGTACATAGCTCATTTATTTGAGTTTCATTAAAACCATTTGGATTTGAAACAACATCTGCCCATTTTAATGGTATTTCATCAACTAATAAGATATTCTTTCCTTCCGATATAACTAAATCTAATTTAGTACCAACAGTTAGACTTCCTAGATTACTGATTCTAATGATATTTCCTACCGCTACAGTATTACTTATCTCATAGCTATATGTTGGATTTATTGACAAATTAGCACCTTTTTCATTCAAATCACTTATTTCATTTTTTAGCGCATCTATCGACTTGTTAATAACACTTGGTAAAGTTGGTTTACCTAAAGATATCCCTACTGTTAATATGTCTTCATCTTTTAGTACTGTATTTGCGGTAATTGATTGATAAACAACAACACCTTTTGCGATTGTCGCATGATACACTTCTTTAAATCGTACGGTAACTCTGTTCGCTGTTGCCCAATCAGCAACTCTTTCTTGTGTATACTTATCTAGATAGATCATCTTGACAGCTTGACCTTTTGATACTACAACAGTGATAGTGTCGCCTTCTTTGACTTTATCATCTTTCTTAACGCTAATTGATACTATGTTGCCAGCAATGATCTTACTGTCATAAGCTTCTTTCATGTCAACAACTAACTTATTAGTATCAGCCCATGATTTAAAGGATGTATAAGGTTGATCAACGTAGTCGGTAGTTACTGTGATCGTAGCCGCTGGTTTAACACCTCTTGATATAATGATCGATAGTGTAGCGCCACGGGTAAATGCACTTTCTTCAATATTACGTAACTCATATGATATTACCTGTCCTTCAGGAACAGTATTATCATATGTTGATGTAACTCTTGTGTTTAATAGCTTATTCTCACTGATCCATGCATCAATCTCTTGTGATGTCATGTTTTTCAAATCAGCGAATGTTACAAGTTCATCAGGATTAGCTCCTTTTGAAACAACAAGTGTTATCTTGGTATCTTTTCTAATCTTTGTTCCTTCTGCTACATCTTGTTCGACAATTATGTCTTTCGCAACATCGAAGTTATATCTTTCTTCAACTAAAACACCAGTGTTGATGACACCGTTTTGTTTTGCCCAAGCTGTAAATTCACTGACATTTCGACCAACAAAGTTTTGCATTGTAATGTTTGGTCTTAAAAAGATAAAGTAGACAGCTGCACCAATTACTGCCAATGCGACAACAACTGCTCCTATCGTCTTTAGATTGAACGGATTAGGTTTGTTAATCCTTTCTACTCTTTCTTCTTGGAAGCTAGCCGGCTTCTTTTGTGCTTCTTTGGCTATACTTCCTAGAAAATCTTTGTTTTCTGACATAAAAAACCCCCTCTTTGACAAGTTTATTCTAGCACTAATACAATGATTTTCCAGCAAATGAGCACAACATGCACATTTCCCTTATATCTTGCTTAGTGTCATAGTTCAAATAGTACACTACTATAGCTAACCTTCATTGTCAATGAATAGGGGAATATTTAATATTTTCTTAAACTTTCATTAAGCAGATTTCAATTCAAGTATAATATCACGAAGTTCAGCAGCTCTTTCAAAATCAAGTACTCTAGCTGCTTCACGCATTTGTTTTTCAAGATCACTTATTAGTTTTTCTTGTGCCTGTTGATCTTTTTTAACTTTCTTCTTCATGAATTTAACAGCCATTTCAGCTGTCTCTTTACCACTGATCGCATCTCTTATTTCTTTAACAATCGTTGTTGGGGTAATGTTATTAGCCTTATTATATTCTTCTTGGATCTCGCGTCTACGATTAGTTTCAGCTATCGCAAAACGCATTGAATCAGTGATCCGATCCGCATAAAGAAATACTTCACCATGTACATTTCTAGCAGCTCGACCAATAGTTTGAATTAGTGAGCGACTTGATCTTAAGAATCCTTCTTTATCCGCATCAAAGATCGCAACCAGTGATACTTCAGGTATATCTAATCCTTCTCTTAAAAGATTAATGCCTACTAAAACATCATACTTACCTTTTCTGAAATCTCTGATAACATCAATTCGCTCAAGGGTCTTTGTCTCATGATGTAGATAAACAACTTTTAAATCTAGCTTTTTTAGATAACTTGTTAGATCTTCAGCCATCTTAACTGTTAATGTTGTTATCATCACTCGTTCATTTTTTAAAATACGTAGTTTTATTTGATCGATGATATCATCAATTTGTTCTCTTTGTGGTTTAATGGTGATTTTTGGATCTATTAATCCCGTTGGTCTAATAATTTGTTCAACAATATTATCAGATGCTTTCGTTAATTCATAATCACCAGGTGTGGCTGAGACATAGATAACTTGATTAACAATTTGTTCCCATTCTTCAAAGCGCATTGGACGATTATCTAAAGCACTTGGTAAACGAAAACCATAGTCAACTAATACCGTCTTACGTGCTCGATCACCATTGTACATCCCTCTAATTTGAGGAACGCTAACGTGTGATTCATCTACTACTAAAAGAAAATCTTCAGGAAAATAATCATATAAGTTAAATGGTCTTTCATCTAATTCGCGACCATCAATATGTCTTGAATAGTTTTCTATACCAGAACACATTCCAAACTCTCTTAAAGCTTCAAGATCATATAGCGTTCTTTGTTCTAGACGTTGTGCTTCAAGGAGCTTATTCTCACTTTTCAAATAACTCAGTCGCTCATGTAATTCCGTCTCTATTTTTTCACAAGCACGCCATATGGTTTCTTTATCGCGAGCATACTCATTAGCAGGGAAAATATTGTATACCATATAATTGTTTAGCGTTTTGCCACTAACTACTTCTACTTCACTAATACGTTCAATAACATCATCAAACAATTCAATTCTAAGGTGATGTTGATCAGTGTAGCCAAAAGTTACTTCAATCACATCTCCTCTTACTCTAAAGGTACCTCTTTTTTGATCTATATCATTTCTTTGGTATTGTCTTTCTACCAACTTACGCAATAAAGCGACTCGATCAATCTTCTCATTAACCTTGATCGTAAAAAACATATCTCGATAAAGTTGTGGATCACTAGAAGCGTAGATACTAGCAACTGATGAGACAATGATCGTATCCCGTCGCTCAAGTACGGCATTTAAGGCAGCCATCCTTAACATATCTAATTCCTCATTGATCATCGCCGTTTTTTCAATATAAGTATCAGTTTTAGGCATGTATGCTTCTGGTTGATAATAATCGAAATTAGATACAAAGTACTCAACGCGATTATTAGGAAACAACTCTTTAAACTCACTATATAATTGTCCTGCAAGTGTTTTGTTATGGACAAAGACTAATGTTGGCTTTTGAACTTGTTGAATGACATTAGCAATAGTAAATGTCTTTCCAGTACCTGTTGCCCCTAACAATACCTGATGTTTTTTGTTCGCATTTAAACCATCAACTAATGCTTTGATTGCTTTTGGTTGATCTCCTTTGGGTTCAAATTTACTAACAAGTTTAAACTCATTCATTTAATAATTCGATTGCCTTTGCTTTCTGTGTATCATATTGCTCATTGTTGTTATTCCATTCACGCACTACTTCAGTACACAGTAAGGATGCTGTTTCTGAATTTAATACTCCATCTTGATTTAAACCATAATCACTTTGAAAAGCTTTAATCGCAGCAACTGTTGATAGGTCAAAATAACCATCAAAACGATTTAACTGATATCCTAAGAAATCTAAACAATTTTGAGCTGTCGCAATCTTAGTATCCACTTGATCATATGTATATGATTCATCATCAATCATATCAATCAATGCCATACTTAACACTGGATGTAATAAAACAGTCACATCAGGTACTAACCCGACTTGATTGATCTTAACTCGATTTGGAGTCAACCAGATAGCCTTTGAGTATTTCAAAGCACTACCGTCACTAAAATATACCGGTACCTGTACGGTGCTTTTACCATAGGTTGTAACACCAACAAAGATTGCTTTACCATTATCACGCATACAACCGATAAATGCTTCAGAAGCACTAGCTGAATACTCATTGCCTAAGATGATAATCTTATCAAAGTTAGTATAGTTGCCACCTGTTGCATAAGATACTTCAGCCGTTTTATCAGTATATTCTTGAATTAGTATTGGTTCATTCTTTTCAAGGAAAAGACTGGCTACACCAATCAATGATGTCAAATAACCACCACCATCATCACGTAAATCAATGATTAATTTCGTTATGTCGTTTTCATAAAAATACTTAAGATACTTATCAACTTCACTTGGTGCAGCTGAACTAAACTGCGATATTTGAATATAACCAATATCATCAGCAATTATCTCACCATATACTGAATTTTCTACTACATCTCTTGTGATATCAACACTATACTCTTTATTTTGACGTAAATATTTAACAGTTACAACGGTACCAGCTTCACCCTTAACTTGACTTACCAACTTAGTGCTATCCCACCCTTTAACACTTTCATTATTTATTTCAATGATAATATCACCGGGTTGTAATCCTGCTAAGTCAGCTGGCGCCCCTCGATATATTTTTTTAATGATCACGCCATCATCAATGATGTTATATTGTATGCCAATACCAGTAAATCCCATATCGATGCCCTGCGCAAAAGCTTTGACTTCTTCAGGGGTCATATAATCTGTATGAAGATCAAGATCTGATCCGATCATGCCATCAATAGCGCGATCGATCAAGGTAGTTTCTGGATTCTCAATATCATTGATAAAATACCAATCAGTTAATAGTGTTTCATATATCTTTTCAAAGCGACTAAATTGTGTGTTTTTCTCTTGGTAAAAAGCTTCATTGCTTTTCATGCCTAAAACAATACCAATCATTAAGCTTGAGCTGATACTAAATACTATCAAAATCACGATTAAGATCGTATTTTGTTTTTGTCTTTTTTTCTCTTTAATCTTTTCTACTTCATCTGGCCACAAATGGCGCTCAAGCTTTATTTCTACCTTTTTTTCTTCATTGTTATTATTCATCAACAAACCTCGATTCAACTAACATTAGTTTAAACTATTTCAAGTAAAATTTAAAGGAAATCAACCGCTAAAAAAGAGTTCCGAAGAACTCTAATATCCAAGCAATGATCTTGGCGCCAAGCGACAAGGTGGTGAGTCATTAGTATTTTCACAGGTTTTTGATAAAGCTGTACTACCCCATCCAGCACCAAATGACATATCACCATTCCAGTTATCTGCATAGTAGGATATAGAACGAGTTCCTAAGTAGAATATTTCTATATGAACATGTGCTCCTGATGAGTTTCCACTTGAGCCAACACTACCAATTTTATCACCAGCACTTACAATAGTACCGATAGCAATTGGAGAATCCTTCTCTAAGTGTAAATATTTGATGGCATAGGTTTTATTACCTACAGCTACTAATAGATATATTTGATTACCACCGCCAGTACTTCCAGGATAACCACAAGTACTACCAAGATAACCCTTCGTTGCACATGCATTTGCACGATAAAGCACAACCCCATTAGCAACTGCTTTTACTGTTGTTCCAACACTAGCAGCAACATCTATTCCCAAATGAACACCACCACCAAATGATGGCGGGTAATACCATGTAGATGCCGAGATACGACCATTAACAACTGGTTTTGTCCATCCTGGTGAGGGTAATATATTACCTAAAGCTTCACTGATATCACGAAGTTTAGAAACTGAATCAGCGTAATCTTGAGCTATTTGATTAGCCTGTGCCTCAAGATCCGCTTCTTGGCGATAGAACTCAATCAAAGCTTGTTCGATATAAGCCTTTAACCCCAATACATACTTTTTATTAGCTTCTACATTAGCTTTATTAGCTTCAAGTGAAACTTTTTGGCGATCAAGTTCTTCTTTGTTTACATTTAGAATAGCAATCTCGGCTTCAAGATCCTTCATCATCTTATGATCCGAAGCTTCAATATCAGCCAAAGCTTCAACTCTTCTTATCAAATCAAGCAAACTAGTCGCACCAATTAGAAATTCAATATAATTGTTAACATGAATAAATGACTGCATGCTTATCATACGATCTTGAATTGCTTCATCAATCGATTCAACTTTGTCTTCTCTTACTGTTATTTCTTCAATCAAGGCAACTATCGATTCCTCTGTTGTCTTAATTGATCGTTGTAACGTCGCGATCTCTTTTTCAATTATCGCTATCTTAGCCTCATAATCTTTAACTTTTTTGATGTTTTCAGCTATGTTATCTTTTAAATTTTCAAGTTTATCTTGAATATCTTCAAGATCATTTAAGCGATCATTAGCTTTTTCATTAAGATATATCTGATATAACTTACATAGTTCAATCGTTGCTGCATCACTAAGACTGCCACTACATAAACTATCATAATAAGCTTCATTACCCGCAAAATCATCACCCTTCACAATCATTATTGATGATGATAGAAAAATTGTGATCGCTAAAAGATATTTAACAAGTTTTTTCATCTTTTCCACCATAGTTTGCGGCTAACGGAGATAAAACTACCCAACATACCAACAAAAACACCAAGCAAAAATAGTACTGAAGCTAACATCAAGATGAAAGGATAGGTTGGTACTAACGCAAAAATTCTTGTAAATAAGTAACCATCAAGTAAATCATAAAGATAGATATATCCACCTACCGTGATTATAACGGGAATGATCGCACCAAGAGCACCAATGAACATGCCTTCAATGATAAACGGCCATCTAATAAAACCATTCTTCGCTCCAACTGTTCTCATTATAAAAATCTCATCCCAACGAGCATTTATCGTAGTATCAATAGTATTAGTTATCAACAATACCGCCAATAAAGCTAAAGCCGCCATCACAACAAGACTACCGTTCTTAATTGATTCCATTGACTCCATCAATAACAATGTACCTGTTCCGCCATAATTTACTTTTTCAATATTGGTCATCAAACCAACTTCTTCAGCTACTACCGCAATATCATCACCACTTATTATTTCAATTAAAAAGGCATCTCTTAATGGGTTTTTATCACCGACATACATTTTGAACAAGGCACCCTGATCACCATACGCTGCAATAAAAGCCTGTAGTTCACTATCTTTATCAGAGAAAGTTACCATCTTAACACCCGGTATTTTCTCAATAGCTTTTCGCATTTCCATGATTTCTTCGCTTGGTGTTCCTAGACTGATCTTGGCATGAATTTGCACACTTTCTTCAATACTATTAACAATTCCTCTAATATTTGCACTTAAGATCAAAAAGACACTAACGATCATTAAAGTCATCGTTACCGCACTAGCACTAGAAAATGACATTGCTCGATGTCTACCAACACCTAAAAAACCTTCCTTAAATGCGCGCATGATCCTATTTATCATGAGAATGATAACCTCCCTCTACTAAGTCAGCCACAACATGGCCACTTTCAAGGATGATTGTCCTTTTTTTATAGAAATCAACTATTTTCTCATCATGGGTCACCATAATGATAGTTGTTTTTTCTTCATTATTTATTTTACCTAAAACCTGAATAATTTCTTTTGACATCTGTGGATCAAGATTGCCTGTTGGTTCATCAGCTATTAATATCTTTGGCTGATTTGCGATGGCTCTTGCGATCGCTGCTCTTTGTTGTTGTCCACCAGAAAGTTGTGATGGGTATGAATTGGCTTTATCCCCAAGATTGACCATATCTAAAACTTCACGTACACGTTTACGCGCTTTTATTTTATCAACATTTATTACTTCAAGCGCAAAATAGACATTTTCAAACACTGTCTTTGCAGGTAATAAACGATAATCCTGAAATACAACTCCTAAACTTTGACGATGTTTAGGAACTTGAGATGTTTTAAGCTTACCAATATCAACACCATCAAGTAAAACAGCACCACTAGTAGGTGCTTCCTCACAATTGATCAACTTGATCAAAGTTGATTTACCTGATCCTGTTGGCCCAATGATATAAACAAACTCACCTTGATCTATCTTAAGGTTAACATTGTAAAGGGCATTAAAGCCATTTCTAAATTTTTTACCAACACCCAAGAATTCTAACATATAGTCACATCCGTTCTTTTAGATTATAACATAACTATATTATTACAAAAATGGACAAAACTTGAAATGCTTAAATCTTATAGTCAAATGAGAAACCATTACCATGTACTTCATTAGCATCTTGAATGATCAAGAATGCTTGGGCATCAATCTCATTTACCGCACGAACAAAGGTTGGATATTGATTGTTAGTTAAGACAACCAATAATACTTCTTTATGTTCTTTAGTATAACCGCCTTTACCTTGTAAAATCGTCGTACCACGATCAAGATCACTATGAATCATTGAATTAATCTCTTCAATCTTATCACTAATGATGTAAACCGCTTTAGCTTTATCAGCACCAAACGTTAAGACTTTATCAACCGCAAACGAAGTTCCCCAAACAGCGATAAACCCAATCAATACCGCTTCCATGCCATAACTGATCAATCCTAAAAGCACAGTTAGTGCATCAATGATCAGTATTAAACTTGATAGTTTTAACCCAGTAAATTTATTTATGATAAGTGGTGGAATATCCATACCACCAGTACTAGCCCCCGCTTTAAATACAAGCCCAACTCCTGCTCCACCCAATAATCCTGCATAAAGACTTGCAAGTATTGGATCAATTGCTATTTCGATATTGAAACTGTTGATCATGATTAACATCAAAGGATAAAGTATGGTCGTTATCATCGTACTGACCGCAAACATCTTACCTAAAAAGATACTACCTATAACAAATAATGCTATCATTAATACGTTGATAATTAGTGTTGGATCAACATTCAATAAAGCACTAAACGCAACCGCTATACCAGCAACACCACCTGATAATATATTAAACGGCAATACAAATACCGAAACAGAAAATGCAAGGATAAAACAACCTACTATAATTTGTGTTGCATTTCTAAAGTTCAAAGCTTGTTTTTTTACCATAACCCCACCTTATGATATTGTATCAAATTAAGTGTTATAATATAAGTAATCACAATAAGATATTGTTTCATATAAATGTTACAGTGCTATAATATTTATAAACGATCAAGGAGAAAAATAATGGAAAAGAAACCTACAATGATGGATTATATTTATCAAACGCCACAGACCGTGCTTGATAATGTTGATCAATCAGTAAAGCTTACCAAAAAACTGGTAGATCTTTATTGTGCCAATGATTATGATAGTATTTTAGTAGTTGCTAGTGGTTCAAGCTACAATGGCTCACTTTGCGCCCGTAGCTTTGTACGCGAATATCTTAAAAGTGAGTTTAAGATTATCCCCCCATTCACATTCTTACATCATGAAAATGATTTAAGAGATAAGGCTTTTACCGTTTGTATATCACAAAGCGGATATAGCACAAACACTATCGATTGTTTAAAGTTATTAAAATCAAAAAATGAAACAACAATAGGAATCACCGGTAGAGATGAGTGTGATTTCCAACTATACTGTGATCATTTAATTAATTGGGGTGTTGGTGAAGAAAAAGTCGGGTTTGTGACAAAAGGCGTTGTTACCCTTGCTTTATTTTGGATGTTATTTGCCTTAGAAGTAGCTCTTACTAAAAAAACTATAACTTTAGCTCAATACGAAGAAGTAAAACAAGACATTAGAAAAGCGATGGTTATTCACAAACAATTAACAACTGAAACGATAAATAAGTATCATGAGAATTACAAAACATTTACTTCGCTTGATAAACTACATATTTTAGGAAGTGGACCTAACTTTGGTACGGCCGTTGAAGGTGCATTAAAAATAAGTGAAACCGTATGTCTACCTTGTTTTGCTTATGAAGCTGAAGAATTCATTCATGGTCCAAATATACAGTTTGACCCAAGCTACGCTGCTATCTTTATCGATAACAATTCAGGCTACGCCTCATCAGAACGTATTATCAATGTTTATAAAGCTACTCGTATTATTACTGATAAAGCTTTCATTATCACAAATGATCCAAGTGTCGAAGAGAAATACGCATTTAGAACTACTGAAGAAACCTGCCCACTAATTTCACCACTTTATAAATTAGCTGTTTTTCAAACACTCTCTTATTTAATAACTAATGATACTGTTCATTGGCATACTCATCCATTATATGAAAAGTTTAAAGATAATGACTTAGTAAAGTCAAAATCAAAGCCTAACCTATACTTATAAATAAAAGGGGACATGTTGATGTCTCCTTTTTACTTTTGAACCTGTTTCTTTAAATAAGCATAAATAAACTCATCAATATTACCATCCATTACAGCAGCGATATTTCCTTCTTCATGACTTGTTCTAACATCTTTTACCAGTGTATATGGCATAAATACATAAGATCTAATCTGAGCTCCCCATTCAATGGCTTTTTGTTCTCCTTTGATTTGAGCAACTTTAGCTTCTTGTTCTTCTATCTTTAATTGAAGTAATTTAGATTTTAACATCAACATTGCTTGTTGTTTGTTCACTAACTGTGATCTTTCCGATTGGCAGTTAGCAATTAAACCTGTTGGTTTGTGGATCAATCTAACAGCGGAGTCTACTTTGTTAACGTTTTGTCCACCAGCACCACTTGACCGATGAGTTTCTATGATAATATCACTTTCATTGATAACTATATCAATTTCATCATCAAACTTTGGCATTACATCAACGGCTGCGAATGAAGTATGTCTTCTACCTGATGAGTCAAAGGGCGATATTCTAACTAAACGATGAACGCCTTTTTCACTTTTTAGATAGCCATATGCCATTTCACCTTCAATTAATACACTTACTGATTTAATACCAGCTTCATCACCGGCTTGATAATCAAGAGTTGTAATACGAAATCCTTTTCTTTCAGCCCAGCGGGTATACATGCGATGTAACATTTCAGCCCAATCTTGGCTTTCTGTGCCACCTGCTCCTGGATGAAGTTCAATAATTGCACTGTTTTTATCATACGGATGACTAAGTAACACTTTAATCTCGAACTCTTCAAATGTTTCTAACATTTGAATTAGTTCTTCTTCACATAATTCCATTATCTCTTGATCATAACCATCTTTCAGTAATATAACCATCTCTTCAATTTCTTTGACTATATTAATGAGATGTTCATACTGATCAACAATGTTTTTAGTGCTGTTTAGTTCGTTGATTATTTTTTGTGCCGCTTTTTGATCACTCCAAAAACCGTCTTTTGTCATCGCTTCACTAAGTTGGTCAATAAGTTCTTTTTTCTTAGTTAAGTCAAAGCGAATCTCCAAGCTGATTTAGCTTTTCTTTTGTTTCATCATTTTTTTGTCTTATTTCATATAATTCCATTTAAGCTTTTTCCTCAAACTTTATTTTTAAACGCATACAGAAAGTAACAACCTCTTGCGATATTTGCGCAAGAACTTCTTCAAACATTTGATAACCTTCTTCAACATAAGCTTGTAGTGGATTACTTTGGGCATATGATCTAAGGTGAATTCCATCTCTTAATTTACTCATGATATCAATATGATTAATCCAAGCGCGATCCATTACTTTTAATACCATAACTTTTTCAAGTGGCATTATTTGGTCTTTGATCAACGCTATCTTATTTTGATATGTTGACCACACCTTATCCTTGCAGATAGAACTTACTTCATCAATTGATTTACTTGTGAACATTGCGCTATTGATAACACCATCGGCTAACTCCAATTTCTTAAGAGCACCGATAACCCCATCAACATCTACAAAACCATTCTTATCTTTGCTTAAGCTATGTGCTTTAACAATCTTCTCGACTACACGATCAAACATACCATGTACGATTTCATGGATATCATCATTTTCTAAGATAAAATTACGTTGATCATAAATGATTTCTCTTTGTTGACGTAAAACATCATCATATTCTAATAAAGATTTTCTGACATCAAAATTATAACCTTCAACACGTTTTTGAGCACTACTTATTGATTTAGTGATAACTTTAGATTCAACAGCTACATCACCAAGTTGACTAAACAGTCCTTCCATTCTCTCGCCACCAAATCTAACCATTAACTCATCTTGTACTGAGACATAAAAGCGCGAGAAACCCGGATCTCCTTGGCGTCCACTTCTACCACGTAATTGGTTATCAATGCGTCTTGATTCATGACGCTCACTTCCCAAAACAGCAAGACCACCAAGTTCGCGTACACCTTCTCCAAGTTTGATATCAGTTCCACGTCCAGCCATATTAGTAGCGATCGTGACTGACCCCTTATGACCGGCTTTTGCTATGATATCAGCTTCACGAGCATGGTTCTTAGCATTTAATACTTCATGTCTAATACGACGTTGTGTTAACATCTTGCTTACAAACTCACTTGTTTCAACCGCTATCGTACCAACCAATACTGGCTGTCCCTTTTGATTACATTCAATGATCTCTTCAATCAACGCTTGAAACTTTGCTTTCTTAGTCCCAAATACCGCATCAGTATAGTCATTTCTTACAATCGGTTTATTCGTTGGTATCTCTAAAACTCTCATGTTATAAAGTGAAAGAAATTCTTCCTCTTCTGTTTTTGCAGTACCAGTCATACCGCATAGTTTCTTATATAGTCTAAAGAAATTCTGATATGTGATTGTTGCCAAAGTTGAGGTTTCTTCCTTGATTGGCACGCCTTCTTTTGCCTCAATAGCTTGATGAAGGCCATCTGAATATTGACGCCCCTCCATCATTCTTCCAGTAAACTGGTCAACAATAACAATCTTTCGATCATTTACCACATATTCAACATCCTTAGCCATTCCATAGTTGGCTTTCAATGCCATATTGATGTGATGCACAAGGTTTGTGTATTGAACATCAAAAAGATTTGTAATCTTAAATGCTTGTTCAGCCTTTTCAACACCCGGTTCTTTAATCTGTACTGCTTTTGTCTTAACATCTATTTCGTAATCTTCATCTAAAACGAATCGCTTTACTAAACGATCTGCTTGCATATATAAGTTAGCTGTTTGTTTAGCACCACCGCTTATGATAAGCGGTGTTCTTGATTCATCAATCAATATTGAGTCGACTTCATCAACAAGAGCGAAATTTAGTGGTCGCAATACCCGATCTTTTACATCAGTTACCATATTGTCTCTAAGGTAATCAAAACCTACTTCCGCATTTGTAGTATATGTAATATCACATTCAAATGCCTTGCGTTTACTTACAGGCAAAAGAGTCCTTAAATTTAAACCTACAGTTAAACCTAAAAACTCATGGATTTGCCCCATCCATTTAGCATCTCTTTCAGCAAGATATTCATTGACAGTAACAACATGAACACCTTCTTTTGAAAGTGCATTTAGATAAACCGGCATGATGGAAGTTAAGGTTTTACCTTCACCTGTCTTCATTTCTGCTATATCACCGTTATGTAAAACGATACCACCCATTACTTGAACAAAATACGGATATTCTCCAATTACTCTTTTTGCGGCTTCTCTAATAGTCGCAAAAGCTTCAGGTAAAATATCATCCAATGTCTCATTATTAGCTAAGCGATCACGTAAGATATCAGTTTGTTGACGCAACTCTGCATCACTTTTTTGACTCATTGCTTGAGCAAAGGAATCTACTTTATTAGCTATTTTCTTTATTTCATTAAGTCTCTTTTGATCAAAATTGAGTAGATTACTTAAGAAGTTTGCCATTTAATCTCTCCTTTAATTACCGATATATTATATCATATTAGATCTATAACACGACTATATCGATTTTTTCATCAGTTAAGTATATCATAATATTATTGACTAACATAATCTAGACTTACCCACCTATCATTGTAATCGCTTTCATTTTTTATTATAATTAATAAAAGAGGTGACTTATGTTTGACAGTATCCGCGATATTAATATTTATTCGATTATAGTAAGAGTCTTGCTTGCACTATTTGTTGGTGGCATTTTAGGTATTGAGCGAGGCTATAAAAAACGACCAGCTGGTTTTAGAACATACATGTTAGTCTGTGTTGGTTCAGCACTTGTAATGATGACAAATCAATATGTTTTTCAAGTATATATGACATCTGATCCAGTTAGAATGGGAGCTCAAGTTGTAAGTGGTATTGGTTTTTTAGGAGCTGGTGCCATTCTTATCACAGGTCGAAATCAAGTTAAAGGAATTACAACCGCTGCTGGATTATGGACTGCGGCATGTAGTGGTTTAGCTATAGGTATTGGTTTTTATGAAGGCGCTCTGATTGGTGCATTAGCTATTATTATCATCATGGCTTTTATGCACAATCTAGACACCTATATCCACACTCACGCAAAAGTAATGGAAATATACATAGAAATGGATAACACTATGCCCTTTAGTCATTTTTTGAAATTCATTCGTTCAAAAGACATTCTAGTTACTGATATCCAAATGAACATCAGCAAATATCAAAATAACGATATCTCAAATGCCTTTATTTCCGTCAGTAGTTATAAGTCCATGTCCCATAGCGACATCTTAGCTATTTTAGAAAGCGCCCCTGGCATCTATTATATCGAACAAATTTAAATCTCATTTTTTGCACAAAAAAGGTTGTATTACTACAACCTTTTCCCGTTTTTAAAGTCTAACGATATTATGTGCTTGTAAGCCACGGTCGCCTTCAATCAAATCGAATTCAACATCTGCGCCTTCTTCGATTGTTTTGAAGCCTTCCATAACTAATTGTGAGTAGTGGAAGAATACATCTCTGTCGTCATCTAACTTGATGAATCCAAAACCCTTTTCTTTGTTAAACTTTTTAACTTTGCCTGTCATCTTAAACCTTATACCTTTCCTCGAGCCAACTTTAGTCAACTACACCTATATTATAACCGTTTTCATAAATAAAGCAAATTATAATTTGACGACATTTCGGGCTTGTAAGCCTTTATCTACCTCAACAATTTCAAAGTCAACAAGCTCTCCTTCAGCTAGTGTTTTATAGCCTTCTTGACAGATATGTGAGTAATGCACAAAGATATCAACACCATTTTCTTGACAGATAAAACCATACCCTTTTTCAGTATTAAACCATTTAACTTTTCCGTTCATAATATTATTCCCTTTCTTTATTTTTTTGATATGCCACAGCTAATCCTTTGACACATTTGTAATCATTTTTTATTAATTGATAACAAGCAAGCATAGTAGCTTTGGTAGTTATCAGATCATCAATAATCAGTATTTTAGAATCTTGCGATAAACTTAAAGAACAAAGATTTATGTGTTCTTTTATCGCTTGTCTTTCAACAAGATTTTTACCTTTTTGATCATACATAGCATTGTTTTCAAAAATGTCGCTATAAGAAAGATTAAGCTCAGAAAATATAAGCTTAATGTGATCAAAACCTCTTGCTTCTATTTTGGCTTGTCGACTTGGTACAGGCACAAGCACATAACCACGATATTTGTTTTTTAGGTAAGAAAGATAAGGTTTTATAAAAACAGGAGCTAAGGCTTCATCATTCAGTTCTTTATATTGAATCAATAACTGACTGAAATGCTCATTATAAACATAAAGATGTTCTATTATGAATCCTTCATGATTTATCGTATTTCTATCCTTAACAAAGCCATTACGGCATTTCTGACAAATATTATCACTTTGTATTAAAAAATCTGGCAAATAAGCAGTTTTATATTTTTTGTCAAAACAGATCAAGCATTCATCATTTTGATTGTTTTTACGCAATCACTCACCTTCTTTGTCTTGCTAAAACTAATAAACAAACACTTTCCTTTTGGAAAATTAACATCTCTACCAACGCGACCTGCAATCTGAATCAACGACGCTAAGTTGAAAACCATATGATCTGCGTTTAGCACTAATACATTTATATTACTAAAAGTGACTCCTCTTTCAAGAATGGTTGTACATATTAAGTGTGAGCTTTCTCCATTTTCGAATCCTTCAATCAACTTGTCTTTATTATCACTTTGCGAATAAATTGCAGGTACTTTGAAAAACTTTGCCATCAATTTCGCTGTTTTTATTGTGGGCACAAATACAAGTGATTTTTCATTTGATTTTAACCACATAGCCAACTTGATCAAGCCGACGCTTTTTGGCAATGTTAAAGATGTTGGTACAGGTATGCTTTTCCCGTGCGGTCTACTGAAAAGACTTAGTGTTGATAACTTTTTCAAGTCATCATCAGGTGTTGCAGTTAGATAGATTATATTTCCTTTACATGAAGTTTTAGCAATACCCTTCAATACTTCATTGTTGTGATAAGGAAAAGCATCTGGCTCGTCTAACACCAATAAATCAAAATAGTTATAATAACGATATAGTTGATGTGTTGTACATACAATCAAATCACCAAGTGTAACATTAGTATAACCTTCGCACACCATGATAACGTTTAGTTTACTAAATGCTTTTTCTAATCGTTTACCTATTTCTAGAACAATTTGCCTCCTTGGTGTAGCAAAGCCCACCTTCAAACCTTTTCGCAAGTATTTTTTAATACTTGCTAGGACTATTTCGGTTTTCCCCGCTCCACACGCGGCATATACCAACACGTCTGAAACATCAATCATATCTGATAGTTTCGCGCTTATATCTGATTGCTCATTTGTTAAATCAAAACCTAAATAATAATCAACATCATCCAATTTTGTGCTGATTTGATAATCTACACTAGTAATCGATTCATCAATCAACACACGTTTATAAGCTACACATTTGCGACAATAATAACCTTTGCTCCCCAAATAGAAATACCGCGGATCTTCATTCAAACATCTGGGACATTGCATATTATCACCTACATATATATACCAGCAAATCTTAAAATATCCTATTATTATGTAATTTAAATCATTTATTATACTCAGTTTTCCTTAAAAGAAATAAATATTCACTCACATGCGTCTCTCTGTTTCGTAAATTTCTTGAACCACGATAAACATTATACTTTGTCTTGATAATACGTAGAAATCCATAGTTGTTAAGTATTTCTACTAATTCTTCGTAATCAATAAATCCTTCATTATTAAACGAAAGCAATATATACTTAGCTTTGATTCTTCCGATTAAATCGATCAAAGCTGCTTTGTTTTTCTTTGTACTGTTATAATCAGATCTTTGCCAATCATTAGGAATGCCCGAAACCTTGGATATGTTGAGCGGTTTTTCATTTTTCGCTAAACAATTCAGCATGAAGTAATTTGAACCATATGGATGCTGATTATATGGTGGATCAAGATAACAAAGATCTACCATTGCTAACTTATCCACTAATTGATTCGCGTCTTCTTGAAAGATTGTATTACTTGTCTTATAGTTACTAAAAATAGGAAACTCTAAACATATTTTCCCTTTTATGCGTGATAATGCATTTTTTCCTCTTGCTCCAAAACTGCCAATACCATTTTCATCTTTATAGAATGCTTTGAATATACCTGCTGTATTGACATGAATTGACGCTTCTGATAGTAAAGGTGCAATGAAGTACTTCCTCAGTTGACTAGGTACTTTATCAAAGATATTAAATAACATATTATCAATATACATTGCATTTGCTTTGGTATAAAAAACTCGTTCTCCTTTTTGTATATGATTATCATTATTTGGTGCATATAGTTGGGTCACAAACCCTTCATTACTTTCATGCTCATGTCCTTTTAAGATCATAAAATAATCGTGTAATAAGACTTGATCAACATCAGCTTTATTACTTAAGTAACAATCACTTATCACATATGAATAGTATTCCAGATCGTTAGCGATGATTTGATCAGCGTACTTCTTTAATAAACGAGTTACAATTCCAGAACCCGCAAAAAGATCAAGAAATGATAGCTTATCTTGATTAAGTTCTGATAAGACTATTTCTACCCCTTGCTTGATCTGTGGTAATAATAATCTTTTGTTGCCAATGTAAGTAATGATTTGCTTGGTTAGATAATCTTGATTTTCCACATTTTCCTTTAATCGCTTTCTTATTAAAAACGACAAATAAAAAGCCTATCAAAAGATAGACTTATTTACTTGCTTTAACCATTAATTCACATAGCTTAGTTGAAAACGCTAATGGATCTTCAATGCTGAATCCTTCAATTAATAATGCTTGGTCATATAAAAGCTCACTATATTGTTTTAAATCATCAGGACTATCACTTTGCACTTTCCTTAGTGCCTCAAACAAAGGATGATCACTATTAATCTCAAGAATTTTTTCTGCTTTAACACCAGGCCCTTCTGGAAGGTTGCTTAGTACTTTTTCCATTTCCATCGATAAGCCTTCATCAGCCACTAAACATACTGGATGACTCTTAAGTCTTGATGAAATCCTGACATCTTTAACCTTACCGGTAAGTTGTTCTTTGATTGCCTCTAAAAGATCTTTATTTTCTGTTGCTTTTTTTGTGCGCTCTTCTTTTTCTTGCTCACTATCAAGATCAAGATCACCCTGACTGATCGATTTAAACTTCTTATCTTTATAGCTCATCAATATTTGTAAAGCAAATTCATCAACCTCATCTGTTAAATATAGAATCTCATATCCTTTATCTTTAACTTTTTCGGTTTGTGGTAATTGGGCTATCTTGTTAATAGAATCACCACTCACATAGAATATTTCTTTTTGATCTTCGCTCATATTATTAACATATTCATCAAGGGTTACAAGTTTCTCTTCTTTACTACTAACGAACATCAATAAGTCTTGTAACAGTTCTTTATTAGCACCAAATTCATTATAAATGCCGTATTTAATTTGAACACCAAAGCTTTGCCAGAATTTCTCGTATTTCTCGCGTTCATCATTTAACATTGCTAATAATTCGCTTTTGATCTTTTTTTCAATACGATTAGCAATGATCTTTAGTTGACGATCATGTTGTAACATTTCACGTGATATGTTTAAAGATAAATCCTGTGAATCAACTAATCCCTTCACAAATCTAAAATGCTCAGGTAGTAAATCCTGTGATTTATCCATGATAAATACATTTTTGCTATATAACTGTAACCCTTTTTCATATTCCTTAGTGTAGTAATTATAAGGAATGCGACTTGGGATAAACAGTAAGGCATCAAACGAAACATTACCTTCAATATTGAAATGAATTACTTTTTGTGGATCTTCGAAATCATTGAATTTATTCTTATAGAACTCATTATATTCTTCAATTGTTATTTCGTTTTTATTACGTTTCCATAAAGGAATCATTGAATTCAATGTCTCAAATTCTTGATACTCTTCATACTCATCTTCACTACCATCTTTTAATCTACTTTTTGTTACCAACATTTGAATTGGGTAACGAATATAGTCAGAGTACTTCTCAATTAATTCTTTAAGTTTATACTCTTGAAGATAAACGCTGTAATCTTCATCTTCACTATCATCTTTTAGTGTTAAGACAATCGTTGTACCGACACTTTCTTTTACTGTTTCTTTAATGGTATAACCATCTTGTCCTGTACTTGTCCAAAGATATGCTTGTTGACTATCATATGACTTGGTAATGACTTCAACGTTTTTACTTACCATAAATGCTGAGTAAAATCCAACCCCAAACTGACCGATGATATCATCAACTTTTTCATTTTCAAACATTTCTTTAAACTCCAAAGATCCACTTTTTGCGATAACTCCCAAATTGCTTTCTAGTGAGTTTTTATCCATTCCTATGCCGTTATCACTGATTGTTAGTTTGCGATTTTCTTTATCAACTTCGATTTTGATCGCTAAGCTATCGCTATTTAATTCAACCTTTTTATCGGTTAAAGAAATGAAATGAAGTTTATCAATCGCATCACTGGCATTTGAGATCAATTCTCTTAGAAATATCTCCTTGTGAGTATAGATCGAATTGATCATCAAATCTAATAAACGCTTTGATTCTGCTTTAAACTGTTTCTTCATATATCCTCCTATTAGCACTTTAATATAACGAGTGCTAACACTACTCTAATACTTTTATCGCGATCTGACAAGGCATAAAGCTAAAAAATGATCGAGCTTATTGCTCGATCATCTTGATAAATTGACAAGCAACACATCCTAAGCCAGTGTGAACACCAACTGTTGATATTAATTGCGTCAGGTATATATCAGCTTCTGGGAAAGCTTCTTTCATTTTATGGTAGAAATTGGTTCCTTCAGCTTCATCTTTAACATGAGCAACACATATCCGATAACCCTTACCGACATTATGTTCCTTGAAATATTCGATCACTCTGTCTTCTGCTCTTCTTAATGTTCTTACTTTATCAAAGACATCGTTTTTACCACCAGATTCTTTGTTTACGATCAATACCGGCACAATTTTGAACAAACCAGCTAATGTGGCAGCTCTTTTGGTTAAACGTCCACCTCTTACCAAGTGTTTCATATCAACTGGTAAAACAAAAGTAACACTTTGTAGTGAAGCTTCGATAAGTAATGCTTTAACTTTTTCTATCGGTTCATTTTTATCAAATAAACGACGTGCAGTTGTGGCTAAATGTAGTTGATTTGAAGCAGTTGAGTAACAGTCAATATAGTCAAACGGAATATCATAGCGCTCTGCTGTTGTTATCATTGCACTAAGACACCCAGATAGACCACTGGTAATAGGAACAGCGAAAAGTAGGTCATATTCATCTTTTAATCTTAAAAATAACTCTTCAATGAGTCCAAGTGGCGGTTGTGATGTTTTCAACATTTTACCCTGTGCCATCAAATCATAAGTTTCATCTACTGATATTTCAAGTCCTTCAAGGTAAGTTTTATTTTCATCAGTAATGGTTAATGGTAGAACATAAAGACCTTCCATTGTTACCTTCTCTTGAAAGATATTACTGCCACTATCAGTAATTACTGCTATTTTCATTATTTCACCAACTTTCAATATATATATTACCATTATACATCACTTTAATTGACAATTATATTCAATTATAGTGTAATTACCCCGAAGGTGAAAAAATGAAAAAACTTATATTATTATTTATGATGTTATTACTGTTAGTCGGTTGTACTGCTACACCAAATAACAACGCAGCTACTCAAATTGATCTTGAAACACTTATTCAAAAAATAAACAGTAATGAAACATTTGTTGTTTTGTTTGAAATGGATGGTTGTCCTTGGTGTGTAGAAGCTTTACCGGTATATAAAGATGTCGCAACAAAAAATGATGTTAAAGCTTACTATTTGAATTTCAGTGATGAACAATCAAAAACTACTTATCAAATTGACTTTGGTATATTGACTAATTATCTTAGAGATAATATCGAATTTGATGATGAAGGATATCCGATTTTCTATGTACCAGCTGCGTTCTTCTTTAAAAATGGTAACGTTGTTAACATCCACACAGGAATTGTAAGTGCTCATAATCCCTCTGTAGCTAAGCTTACCAAAGACCAAACTAATGAGCTTATAGCACTGTATCAAGACGGATTTGATTTACTAAAGTAAAAATCTAGAGAAAATTCTCTAGATTTTTTTATATAAACTTAACTGCCGTACCATATGCCATGACTTCAGCAGCTCCTTGCATGATCGCTGCTGAGGCATACCTAATATTTACGATGGCATCTGCACCCAACGCTTCTGCTTCGTCAACCATTCTTTTCGTAGCTAAAGCGCGTGCTTCATTCATCATTTGGTTGTATGCTTTCAGTTCACCACCAATTAATGTTTTAAATCCTTGAGTAATATCTTTGCCGATATTTTTTGATTGAATGGTGCTTCCTTTTACTAAAGAAAGCATCTCAAATTCTTTGCCACTAATATAATCAGTATTTACTAAGATCATCTTCTTCGCCGCTCCTTATCTCTTTAATTCTACCAATCAAAACAACAACCATTACGATTGCCATTATAAATGGAATACCAATATACAAAACTTTCTGCCATAAAGGCAATATCATAACTGTTGACATCGATAGTCCCACACCAACAAAATACAAAACAATTAAAACTGTGATGATAATTGGGGCGATCATTTTGCGGATATGTTTCATTAAATCACCGTCTTTTCTAAGTAAAATATAGCACTTATACTTATAATATTCTATACGCTGATTAATACAACCATACTTAATAATCTATTTTTCGATTATTATTTAATCATATCTAAATCACTTGTAAAAGTTACTTTGATATTTTTCTCATCACCATATACAACCTTTACTTTAGTATTTGTTGTTAGCTCAACCGCCTGACTATCATCGGTTATCTGAAGGCTTAAACTTTGTGCCTTTTTATGTGCATCTATTATAAGCTGTGTTTTAAACGCTTGTGGTGTTTGAGCTTGATATATCAAATTGCGATCAATAGTTTTAATCACATAACCGTCTTCAACTTCTTTCAATGTATCTTTACTTTTAACTGCTAAGATACATGCGTCATTTGTGCTTAATGCTTCAAGTAATAAATCAATATATGCAACATCAATGTTTGGTCTTGCGCCATCATGTATCAAGACATACTCTTCTTTTATAGCCATTAGCCCATTATATACACTCTCTTGTCTTGTGGCGCCACCAAACACTCTTATAAGGCGTCCATACTCTTTTTTGAAAGGTTTTCCCATATCGTCTTTGTTCAATACAACAACAATTTGCTTACAGCGTTCATCTTCTAAAAATGGCGTAAGTGTCTTTTGAAGAACTGTTACCCCTTTTTCAACCTCATAAAAGACTTTGTTATATCCTAGATTCATGCGGCTACCTCTACCAGCCGCGACAATAAGTACCGCGTAATTCATAGGCTCTCCTTTATTTCTTTACATTTTATCACAATTGTCTATGCATTTAATATAATGTTTTAAACAGTTGTATTTTTGATTACCATTATCTATAATTTAATTACATACGGTGGTACATTAGTTTAATAGGGAATTTGAATAAACAAAGCTGTCCCAGCAACTGTATCTATAGACAAATCGACAAAAACCACTGCGAATGCGGGAAGGGTCGAAGCGGATGAAGTAGGAGCCAGTAGACCTGCCACATATGGTTTATCCTTTTTATCTTCTGGGTAAAAGAGAAAAAGACATTTATGTCTTTTTCGCACATTGAATAAATGTGTTTTTTTAGGAAAAGAGGTAAATTTATGAAAAAGAATACCATTATTAAGGTCTTATTAGCTTTGTTGGTAACTGTAGGATTATACTTAACCTTTAAGTTATTAAATCCACCCATAACCGAAAGTGGTGACAAATCAATACATTTGATTGTTGAAGTTGCTAATGAAGATCAGACCACAACAATCATATTTGACCAAGTCATTAAAACTGACACCGAAATACTTGCAGATCTACTACTTGAGCTTGATGAAAAAGCTGAATTATCAGTAATTCTTACTGGAAATGCAAGTGATCCTTATGGCCGTAGTTTAACAGCTATTGCTGAGTATGCGATTGAAGATTGGGCAAGTGGTCCTTGGTGGTTGTATAACTCTGACACAAATCCTGAATGTCTAGCAGCTGGTTTTTGTCCAGGTGTTGATAGTTGTCCTATTTATGACAATGATCGTTTTGTCTTTTCATTTACTAGTGAATTTAAATGAAACCCGTATTAAAAGTAGCGGTCATTGGTATGCTTGCTGCAATGACGGTAGCTGCTCAAGTCGCATTATCATTTATCCCAAATGTTGAAATAGTAACTCTTTTGTTTATTATTTATGCGATCAATCTTTCCCTTGGTGATGCTGTTTCGATCATTGTTGTGTTTACTTTGATCGAAGGCTTAATATGGGGGTTTTCCGATTGGGTTATTGGTTATCTTTGGATATGGAGTTTATTAGTGATTATTGTTACTCTTCTTAAACCTTTGATCAAACTCAATCAAGATGGATGGGCCTTACTTGCCGGTTGCTGGGGACTGGCATTTGGCTTTTTCTTTGCTTTACAATGGGGTTTATTACATGGAATTAGTGCTGGTTACGCTTACTGGTTAAAAGGTGTTGTATTTGACTTGATTCATATGGTTTCTAATTATATTATAGTTTTATTACTGTTTACACCGATAAACAAGCAATTCTACAATATCTATCAACGTATGGAGGTAACATATGGGCATCACGACTAAAAGCGGTGATAAGGGTTTTACTTACATCAAAGATAAATCTATTGCGAAAGATGATATCATTTTTGATCTATTAGGAACAATTGATGAGACGATAGCGTGGTTAGTATTATGTTACAATCTGACAAACGAAGTTGTATTTAAAAATATAGTTGATGAACTTTCAGTTATTGCCGGTCTTGTTGCTGGTTATGGTAATATTGATTTACATGAATCTATTAATCTGATGGAAGATAAAACATTAAGTTTTCATCATATTAACATTTTTACTTATCCTTATAACGATTATAATAAAAGTATCATCAACTTAACGCGTTCAGTTGTTCGACGTTTAGAACGGTTGTTTTGGAAATACAAGCAGATTAACGAAATCGATGATAATATCGGAGTTTATCTCAATCGTTTATCAGATTTTCTTTATACTTTTATCTAATTTGAAATCTTGATTTATTTTCATAACTGCTTTTATGTTAGAATTAAAACACAGCTTAATCATAATTAACACTACAGGGGAGGATATCATATGTTATATAGCTTACAAACCATAAACAAACTAAATACTGATATAGAAAGAAGTTTCCCCTACCTATTTAAGATTGAAAATGATTTCAAAACGACTCACGAAGGTGTGAGCCGTTTAGTTATGTTAGATCGTTATGCCCAAAAAGATCGCGCCTTGATCAGTCTTGGTGTTGGGGATATTGTATTGACAGTAATAAAGGAAGATATTAAATATCCCGCAAGAGGTATTGGTATTGTTAAAGAAATCGATCATAGTAATGAAACTGTCATTATAGAGGTTGATGAAGAGTTCAGAGCAACCCTAGAGGATGAAAAAGAAGCCGAAACAGGTCTTATCAAAAGACATTTCCGTGACATTGATAAACCTTTAGAAATATTCTATGAACAAATAGCTAAGCGTGTTGGTAAAGCATTAGCAGGTACTGAAGTTACCGCTGAATTGCGTGATAAATATAGCGCACTATTCGCTGATGAACTTAAAAACCTAAATGTTGTGCCAGCAGGAAGAGTCTTATATGGTGCTGGTAGTGGTACAAAGGTAACTTATTTTAATTGTTTTGTTATGCCTTTTGTGAGAGATTCACGTGGCGGTATTGCTGATCATCGTAAAGAAGTTATGGAAATCATGTCACGTGGTGGTGGTGTTGGAACAAACGGTTCAACACTTCGCCCTAAATCAGCACCAGCAAAAGAAGTTGGTGGTAAAAGCAGTGGTGCTGTAAGTTGGTTAAATGATATATCGAATCTGACTAATTTAGTTGAACAAGGTGGTTCAAGACGTGGTGCCCAAATGATCATGTTAGCTGATTGGCATCCTGATATCATTGAATTCATAATTTCAAAAATGCAGAATCCACGCGTTTTAAAGTGGCTGTCAGAAAACTCTCGTGATGAAGTAGTGAGAGAACAAGCCAATCGTAAATTGAAATTCACTCCTTTAAGTCGTATTGAAAAAGAAATGTATGAAGCAGTTGTTGATAACAAAGAAGCAGCTGCCCATATCGTTGATTATGCTCGTGAGATATTGATAAATGGTGGCAAACTTGAAGTACAACAACCAGAATTCTTAAATGGCGCTAATATCTCGGTCACATTGACAAAAGAATTCATGGATGCGGTTAAAAATGATCTATCATTTGATCTTCGCTTCCCTGATCTTGAAAGTTACACTCCTGAACAAAAAGCAGATTATGATCGCTTATGGCATGAGATTGGTGATGTCCGTGAGTGGAAAGCAATGGGTTATCCAATCAAAACATATCGAACTGTATTCGCACGGGACATTTGGGATCTAATTTGTTTCTGTGCAACATATTCTGCTGAACCGGGAATATTCTTTATTGATAACGCTAACGATATGACTAACGCTAAAGCTTATGGTCAAAAAGTTGTTGCGACAAATCCATGTGGCGAGCAACCATTAGCGCCATATAGCGTTTGTAACTTAGCAGCTATTAACTTAGCAAACTTCGTTGACAAGCAAAGTGGCATGATTAAGTTTGATGAGTTAAAAAACAGTGTCGAACTAACCGTAAGAATGCAAGACAATGTAATAGATGATACCCCTTATTTTCTTGAAGCTAATAAAAATCAAGCTTTAGGTGAAAGAAGAGTAGGTCTTGGTATTATGGGTTTACACGATCTTTTAATATGGTCAAAGAAGCGCTATGGTTCCTTGGCTTCAATTGATACTATTGATCAAGTTTTTAGGTGTATTGCTGAAAGTGCTTATCGGGCTTCTATTGAACTTGCTAAAGAAAAAGGAAGCTTTCCTTTCTTAAAAGATCATAAAGCATTTATTGAAACAGGATTTATGCGTCAAATGAGCGAAGAAATTCGTCAAGACGTATTAAAATATGGTATTAGAAATAGTCACTTATTAACCATCGCTCCAACCGGTTCTACCGGAACAATGGTAGGTGTATCGACGGGACTTGAACCTTACTTCTCATTCTCTTACTTCCGTTCAGGACGTTTGGGAAAATTCTTTGAAGTAAATGCTAAGATAGTTGATGAATGGTTAGCACTAAATCCCGGTAATACTAGAGAAAGCTTACCTGATTATTTTGTTGCTGCAATGGAACTTACTCCAGAAGAACACGCTGATACCCAATGTGCAATCCAAAGATGGATTGACTCATCAATATCTAAGACAGTAAATGCACCACGAGGTTTTTCAGTAAGACAAGTTCAAAAAATCTATGAAAGACTGTATGATGGTGGAGCAAAGGGTGGTACTGTATATGTTGATGGATCTCGTGATTCACAAGTTTTAACCCTATCAAACGAAGAAGATGTTAATTGGGCACAAATGGATTTAGTTAGAGATTTTGGTGTCAACATTAAAGAGAAACAACCTGATGATAACAAGCCAGCTTTAAGAGGAGATCGTCAAGATCGTAACATAGGCATTGAGGTTGGTGATATTTGCCCTATTTGCTTAGAAGGCGTCGTTGAAGAAATTGGTGGTTGTAATACCTGTACCAATTGTAATGCCCAATTAAAATGTGGTTTATAAAAAGTGGATTTACATCCACTTTCTTATTTAACATCGAATATAAAGAATCCTTTTAGTTTGGCAAAATACATAGTCAATAGTGCAAATATTACACTAAAGATACCCGCAAGCATAAATTGACCATACATCGGTAATAAGTAAATGATCACATTAAATATGATCATCATTGATAGTCCAATGATCAACAAACGTCTTTCTTTGATCAAGCGCGCATTTACGAATACAAAAGTTAATGCCACATTGATCAAAATTATCGCAATTGCACTTAGCGCATAATAAAGGATCGCATCAGGCAAAGCAGCAACCGCATTATTGATTATGGCTTCTGCATCAGTGGCTGAAAGTATGTCATAAATTGTACCATTGTTTATCTTAATCGCATAATTAAGATTACTAAACATCATCATGCCACTAGATAATAGTACTTCTGAGGTACCCATTCCTA
>CAZKJS010000005.1:0-54573 GCA_964553255.1 uncultured Erysipelotrichaceae bacterium
CCTCCTGCATATACTCATGGTATTATAAAGTACAACTTTTGGGTATCAGTTCAGTCAGTCGATTCGCAAGAAACACAATGGATTGTCTCCAAACCTGCCGCATGCTAAAGGATATCGGAGTGGGAGTTTACTTCGAGAAAGAAAGCATTAATACATTAGACGAAAGAGGAGAACTCTTACTGACAATACTAAGCAGCCTTGCTCAAGAAGAAAGTCGCTCCATCAGCGAAAATGTCAAATGGGGGATAAGAAAACGTTTCAGTGAAGGCAGTTACAGATTTAACACCAATAATTTCTTAGGGTATCGAAGAACCCATGAAGGAAACATAGAAATCATTGAAGAAGAAGCGATCACTGTACGCAAAGTATTTGAATTATATCTTGGAGGTCTAAGCTTCCAAAGAGTTGCGTCACAGCTCAATGAATTAGGATACAAAACAATATATGGAGCAGAGTGGCAAGCAAATTCAGTTGCGAAAGTGCTAAAAAATGAAAAGTATGCAGGAAACGTAATATTTCAAGAAACGTATTCATCAGATTACATTAATAAGAAACACCTGATTAACAATGGTGAATTATCAAAGTACTATATTGAAGATAATCATGTAGCCATTATTCCACAAGATGTATTTATCCTTACGCAGGAAGAAATATCCAAACGGAGTACGCGTAGTGGAATCAAAAGACGTGGCAGGATCGATAAAGCAGGCAGACATAGTAAGTACATTCTATCAAACTTCTTAGTCTGTGAAGAATGTGGCAGTAATTTCAGAAGAGCATCATGGACTAATTATTATGAAAAAAAGTATGTCTACCGCTGTGCGAGCAGAATGAAGCACGGTACGAGGTTTTGTGGATGCTCACCAACCTTGGACGAACACGCATTAAAATCAGCGGTGATGCAGGCTATAAGCGATGTGAAGGGCGACGATAACCTACGAGAAACTCTAATTGAAAACATCAATTCGGTAATTAATCCCTTCAATGATATGGAAGGAAATGAGAGAATGGATAAGATTAAAAAGAATATCGATCACTACGGACTGAATCTTCTGGAATTTGATGAGACAATTGTAAATGGATTGGTTGATAAGATAGTTGTTAAAGAAAATAAGAAGATAGTTATTCATTTTAAAGCAGGTATGAGTAGAGAAATAAAGGTTATATAAACTGGAGTTTTAATTAAAAAGATGTATTCTGCTTAGAAATATCAAATTGATCCGAAATAAGGTCACTAATCTGTGCCAAGCTATGCCAAGCTGTGCCAAGCTATGCCAAGGTGTGTCAAGATATAGTTCTCTTCATCGGAATAACCCTTTATTGTGATGTATTTAAACTGATTTCTTAACGGGGAAGTAGCTCATGTAAACACTAGAATTAATACATTTTATCCAGGAATGAATTATGAAATAAAGGAAGAATAACTCTATAATTCTATCACAAGTTAAAGTTTTTGATAAAATGTCAAATTTAGTTTTTCGTTGTTTAAATTTAACTAAGAAGGACATGAATCAGAAACGATTAGTTGATTGTGATAGTAAAAAATTACATGAAATGTTAAAATAAAAAGAAGGGATTTGAGTCATATGGCAATAATTGAGAATGAATTGAATAATCTGGTGAACAAGTACTCTGAGAGTCGTTCTTTTTATATGGACAAGTCCTCAAAATATAACGAATTATCATGCAGAAATGAATTAATTGATCCTCTGCTATCAATACTAGGGTGGGATATAGCTAATAAGAGAGGCAAAGCGCCTCAATATCGTGAAGTGATTGTAGAGAATAATGTAAGTCCAACAGATCGGCCGGATTATTCATTAACTTTAAATGGTGTTACAAAAATATTCGTTGAAGCCAAAAAGCCATCTGTAAATATTGATATGGATTCTGATACATCATTTCAAATAAGAAGATATGGTTGGAATGCTAGTCATAAAATAGGAGTTATAACAAATTTCGAGTATCTTATAATATATGATACAACATTACCTCCCAAGCCATCAGATGCTACTGTTGTTGCAAGGTTTAAGAAATATCACTATACTGAGTACATTGAGAGATTTGATGAAATTTCCGAACTTCTTTCCAGAGAATCTGTGTATAGTGGCCTGTTCGATAGATTTACTAATGATGTACTTATTAATAAGGCACGTGATATTGTGACGATTGATACTTTTTTCTTGTATCAGATTAATCATTGGAGAGTGGCTATAAGTAATCATTTATATGATATTGGAAATAAGTATAGAAATTTGGATATCATAAATGATGTTACTCAAGAATTCATTAACCAAATTGTTTTTTTGAGGATATGCGAAGACAGAAGATTACCTTTATATCATCGTTTGTATGACTCAACTAAAAAGCAAAGTGAAATTAGAGAAAAGCTTCATTCTTTATTGAAAGAAGCTGACCAGCTGTACAACTCCGGATTATTCAAAAATAACTCAATTGTCTATGATTTGAGTGATGATCTATTAATGTCAATTGTTACAGACCTTTATTACCCAAAGAGTCCTTATCTTTTTAATATTATTGAGCCACACATTCTTGGCAGAATTTATGAGAATTTTCTTACTGAACGACTTATTCTTGATAATAACAAAATTATTCTAAGCAAGAAAAATGAGTATAAAGACAAGTCGGTCATCACTACACCTCTAGAAATAGTGAAGTATATGGTTAAGACTTCCTTGGATTCTTTATGCATTGGCAAGAATCCGAATGAAATTCTTAATCTAAAAATAGCTGATATAGCGTGTGGATCGGGAATTTTCTTAGAATCAGCCTTTGACTATTTAGTCAAATATTGTGTTGACTGGTATTTATCCAATAATCCATCTTATCTATTGGAGATGGAAAATGGAGAGAAAAAACTTCCTTATAGAGATAAAAGAGATATATTATTGAATTGTATCTTTGGTGTAGATATTGATATTCATGCAGTAGAAGTTGCAAGATTTTCACTTTTAGTAAAATTAATTGAGGGAGAAACTGAACCTTCGGTATTTGAGTCTAGGCCAATTCTTCCTTATTTGTCATATAACATTCAATGTGGTAATTCTTTAGTTTCAAATGATAACCTTAGTACTAAAGTACCTATTGAAACAAAAGTTGAAATATCACCATACGATTGGAGTAATATAAATGGCGGAAATAAATTCAACCTGATACTAGGCAATCCGCCATATGTGAGTACAGAAGGAATGATAAGTCTACTGCCAAAAGAAGAGTTCGATGTTTATAAGTCGGAATATATATCTTCGGAGAAACAGTTTGACAAGTATTTCATTTTTCTTGAAAAAGGTATCTCACTTTTAAGTACAAATGGAATATTAACCTATATAGTTCCAAACAAGTTTTCAAAGATTAAGTCAGCAAAAGCCTTAAGAAAGATAATTAGTGAAAATAAATATCTTGTGGAATTTAATGATTTTGGATCATTACAGATGTTTGAAGATAAAACCGTATATAGTTCCATTTTGGTATTAAGAAAAAGAACTAACTCAAAATTTGTATATTCGGATGTTAAAACAACAACTGCTCTTTGGTCTGAGGAGTTTGTTGAGAGAGTGGAGTTTGATAGCGAGTATATTGATGAAAATCCCTGGAAACTGACTGCTGATAATCAACTAATTAAATTGATATCAGATCTTGAAGAAAAAGGGGTAAAGTTATCTAATTATGTTGATTTTGTAAACGGAATTCAGACAAGTGGTGAAAAGACCAAGGCCTATTGGTTTTCGACAGACGAAATTATTTCTGAATCCAATGATAAATTTATTATAAAGAGAAGTAATCATGAATTTGAAATTGAAAAGAATATCCTCAAATCATATTTTAAGCCCATCAAGAAATCTGAAAAGAAGAATAACAGTTTTGACTTATTAAGTACTAACAAGTATATTGTTTTTCCATATGATGAAAGCGGAACACTCATACCGATTCAGGTTATGAAAAGTGAGTATCTGGGAGCATATCATTTTTTGGAAAACAGTTATAGTCAATTGGTTCCAAAGCAAGTCTCTTCTAATGGAAAAAGGGATGTACCAAATTCGACAGAGGAAACATGGTATCAATATGGAAGAACGCAGCATCTAACAACTTTTCTTAATCAGGAAAAGTTAATCGTGGGGATTCTTAGTAAGGATCCAATGTACACGTTTGATAATCAAAATATGCTCGTAGCAGCAGGAGGAACTGCAGGATATTGTGCGGTGCTGCTTAAACCTGAATCTCCTTATAGTTTGCAATTTATTCAAGCGTGGTTGAATCATCCATTTACTGAAAAAATATTGAAATTGATTGGAAGTGATTTTGAAGGTGGGTTTGTTTCAAGAGGTACGTATCAGCTGAACAAACTTTATATTATAGACATGGACATGTCAAAATCGTCTAATAAATCCAAGCATGATGAAGTTACTAATGTGGTATTGGACATATACAAAATCAATGAACGCTTAATAAATGCTTCTAAGTCAGAAAGCAAAGTGCTGGAGGAAGAAAAAAATCGACTAATTGAGAGGATAAATTCGATTATTGGTGAACTTTATAGTAGTATATAAGAATAGGTGATAAAATGAAATTGAAAAAGAATAGCACTAATCAAAAGCTAAGAGGTATTTACTATACACCAAATCAACTTGCGAAAGCGATGGTTGATCTTTTTAGTGATGATAATAATATAAAAACGGTATTTGAACCAAGTTTTGGTGACGGCGTTTTTATCGATGCTATTTATAATTCTAAATTATTCACCAAATTAGAAAAGATAGTAGCAGTTGAGATACAAGAAGAAGAGGTTGCAAAAGTACAGCATACTTACCGAAATAATAATGTTATTTCTGTTCAACATGGAGACTTTTTTAAATACTATACAGAGCATTACCAAACAGAAAAATATGATTTGATTGCTGGGAATCCACCCTACATTCGCTATCAATATTTAACGCCAGAGCAAAGGCAAATTCAGTCAGAAATACTGACTTCTCATGGTATGAAATCAAATAAATTGATAAACGCGTGGGTTGGATTTGTTGTGGCTTGTGTTCAAATGTTATCAGAAAATGGAAAGATGATGCTTGTGCTACCTGCGGAGCTGCTTCAAGTTGCATATGCTGAAGATTTACGGTTATATCTTTCAGATCATTTTTCAGCAATTACTCTAATCACATTTTCAGAATTAGTTTTCCCTGACATTGAACAAGAAGTTCTTGTTTTCATCGGAGAAAAAGGAACGAAGGAAAAAGGGATTCGAATTTATGAAATGGATAATCTGGACATGTTTGATAACATTGATTACAGAGCGAATGGCTTTCAAAAAATGTTACATGTTAAAGAGAAATGGACTAAATATTTTACTTCAAAAGAAGAAATTTCATTAATTCAAAAGATTAAGTCAGATAAACGTTTTACAACTTTTGGAGACCTGGGCACAATTAATGTTGGAATCACTACCGGAAACAATAGTTATTTTACTGTGAATAAAGATACTATTGACAAGTACCAATTGAAGGATATTGCCTTGCCTTTGATTGGGCGAAGTTCACATGCTCATGGCATTAATTTTACACAGCAGGACTGGCAATTTAATATTGACAAAGGTGTAAGAGCATTTTTGTTATCTTTTGATGATAGAGATAAAAAAGAGTTTCCACAATCATATAGAGACTATATTCAGTATGGTGAGGATAATGAACAGAACACAGGATATAAGTGTTCTATTAGAGATAGATGGTACGTTGTTCCATCAATTTGGGTTCCTGATGCGTTCTTTTTGAGAAGAAATAACTTATATCCTAAGTTTGTTTTAAATGGATGTAACGCAGTTTCGACAGATACTATGCACCGAATAAAGTTTAATGAAGATGTTGATCATCAATTGGTACAATTGTCATACTACAATAGCATTTCATTTGCTTTTACTGAAATATGTGGCAGAAGTTATGGCGGTGGTGTACTTGAAATCCTTCCGTCTGAACTTTCAAAAGTAGTATTGCCAATTATTTCTAAGATAGATCAAAAAGTTAAGGATGATTTACTGAAGTTTGTTGATCAAAATATCAGAGAAAAAGATGATATTGAGAAGGTTCTCGATGTAATCGATCAAAAAATTTTAGTGGATATTATTGGTATATCATCATTAGAATGTAATAAATTTAGGAAAATATGGAAAAAACTTCAAGCAAGACGGTTAGGAAGAATGTAATTCCTTTATTGTCTTGTTTTTGAATTAGGAGGGTAGAAGATGAAAGTAAATGAAATTTGTATTGAAAATTTTAGGAAAATTGGAGAGCCTACTTCATTTCAATTTGCAGAAGAAATGATTTTTGTTGGAAAGAACAACACTGGTAAAACATCGATTTCTGAGATTTTTAGAAAATTTCTTTCCCAAAATGCCTCTTTTGTTATTGAAGACTTCAATTATAAAGCGTTCAATCATAACCTAATTAACTCTCTCTTTGACCAATATTCTATGATAGATAAAGAGAATAAAAAGGAAGTTGATTTATTTTATAAAACTAACATAAACCTATTTCCAACAATAAGATTAGATATAGAATTGCTTATTGAAGATAATGATGATTTCTCTGTTTTAAAACCCATATTTTTTGAATTTGAAAACAATGAAAAAATAATAGTTTCGTGTCGATTTGAAATTGTTGAATTTAGGCATTTAATTAATGAATACTCAATTTATTTGAATAATGTAAAAGTGGTCAACGAAACAATTAAACCTGAGGAGAAAAAAATAGAAAGTATTTCTTTATATGAGTTTCTTATTAGGAAGCTTAATGCATTTTATACAACAAATTATTATTCTACAAAAAAGGATAGTATTGTTCTTAATAAGTTAGACTCAAAGTCGATTATAACAAATGTATTCTATGTAGATCTGATAAACGCTAGAAGAGATGTAGATGATACATCTGATCAAAAATCAAACAGAATTTCTCTTGCTTTATGGGACTATTTTGCAAGAATGAAGAACAACTTACTTGATAGTGAAGATCACTTCAAAAATGCAAAAGATTCAATCAGGTCCAGTCTAGATCTTAATTATACAGATATTTTTAGTGATTTGATTACCAGTATAAAGACAGATATACTATTTTCTGAGGATGGTTTAGATGTTTCGATTTCTTCCGATTTTGAGATAGAATCAATTTTAAAGAATAATTCAAAGTTGAAGTATGTTTTAGGAAATATGGATTTTTCTGAATCTTATAATGGGCTAGGATTTAGTAATTTAATATATATTTTTGTAAGAGTTAAACTATTCTTGTTTGAGGTGAAAAAGAAAGGCTCTCTAGTTAACATACTATTTATTGAAGAGCCTGAATCACACCTCCATCCACAAGTGCAATCGACTTTTCTTGAAAAAATCAAGAATATTCTAGTTTCAGAAAATAGTGTGTATAAGGTTATTAGTACACATTCGTCATACATCTTGGCTAGTGCGAAAATTGAATCAATTAGGTATTTTTGTTATAGTAAGAATTTCTTGAAAATCAAATCTCTGAGTCAATTCTTGCATGACAATAATGAATTTGATGATTTCATCAAGAAGTATTTCAAGGTTTCAAATTGTGATTTGTTTTTTGCTGATAAAGCAATATTTATAGAAGGTATGTCAGAAAGACTTTTATTGCCTCGATTTTTTGAAAAAATAGATAAACTATCATCATCTAATAACTTATCAAAACAACATTTATCCATAATTGAAGTTGGAGGACGATATGCAAGCATATTCTATAATCTAATAGATTTTCTTGAATTAAGAGCACTTATTATAACTGATATCGACTCTGTTAATGGACGCGAAAGTTGTAGGTGTGACATTACTGAGGAGACTTCGAGAACAAGGACAATTAAAACTTCAAATCCAATTATTAAGGAATGGTTGTTTAAAGATAAACCTGCATATATTTTTGATTTGAAAGAAGTTAAAGATAAAAGGTTATTAAAAAAAGGCCCAAATAGTAATGAACGTAAACTTGCTTTTCAAAGACCGTTAAATAATGAAAAAGTTTGGGGTAGAACTTTTGAAGAACAGTTTATCATAGAGAATATAGAAATCATCGGAGAAAATGTTTTTGGTTTTAAACCCAATCCAGATAACTCAAAATATAGTTCGTTAATTGAGGCTTTGAAAACGATCATTGAACCAATTGAATTTGAAGCGTTAGAATCAATAGCGGAAACTATAAGTTGTATTAAAGATAATGCTTACGATTTGGTAAGAAAAATTAAAAAAACAGATTTTGCTCTTGATATTATTGCAAGTGATGATGAATGGGTCATCCCAAAATATATAAAGGATGGCTTGTTATGGTTAATGAAGTAACGACTTTAGACAGGATTCTTCTCGCAATAGAACATCATAAGAATTTTATTCTTGAAGCTGGCGCAGGTAGTGGAAAGACATATACTTTAATTCAAACATTACAATTTCTTAGCGATGTAGAAATCATCGGTAATCAGAAAGTGCTTTGTATTACATATACAAATGTTGCTAAGGAAGAGATCATTAGTAGACTGAATATGATTAGTGCTGGTGATAGGTACATTGTATCAACAATGCATGAATTCTTGTGGGGTTTCTTCTCTAGTTTTCAAAGCGAGTTGCAGAAAGAAGTTAAAGTACTTGCAATGAATAGAATTTCTAAACTTACTGATGAAATTAATGAAGCAAAGAGAAAACTTGAAAAACCTCGGGCAAATACAAATATTGAAAAACAAAGAACAATTATAGAAGAAAATGAAAGAAAAATATTAAAGTATGATGGAGTTGATTTTTCAAGTCTTTCTATTGTGTACGATAATTATACAGCTCTTTATCGAGGAGTTATTTCGCACGATGACGTTATAGAAATTGCTAATTCATTTTTTCAAAAGGAATTTTTTGTGAAACTCTTTGTCTCTTGCTTTCCATATGTATTCATTGATGAGTACCAAGATACAAATTATAACTTGATTGCTAACATTGTTAATAAAACGAATGAATATGGTTTTTCAAATCGAATTACTATTGGTTTGTTTGGAGATAAAATGCAACAGATTTATGATAATAAAGGTGAACTTGACATTAATGTATTTGATGAAGTCATTGAAAAGATTGAAAATTATAGATCGAACAGTAAAATAATCAATGCAAATAATATTTTGAGAAATGACTCGTTAATACAGAGCGGTGATTGTCAAAAAGCAAAAGTAGAGTTCAATAAACTTCAATTTGTATATAACACTTCGGATGATATTGACTTAAGATCTTTTTTAAATAAAGAATTCAAAGAATATAAGCGATTATATTTAAGTAATAAAAATATAGCAGATGAGATCGGATTCAGAGAATTATCTGACCTGTTCAGTGCCAAGT
The DNA here is from genome assembly GCA_964553255.1 of uncultured Erysipelotrichaceae bacterium. Lineage (GTDB taxonomy): Bacteria > Bacillota_I > Bacilli_A > Erysipelotrichales > Erysipelotrichaceae > JAQUCI01. The sequence goes on from CAZKJS010000005.1 coordinate 9,383, forward strand.
ATAATCAAAATGCTAATGAGAAACTATTAAAACTAGATGATCCACTAATCAATTTTATTCTGAACAATATTCTTAGTAGTATGAAATTATTTGAAGTAGGTGATTTTTCTAGCTTGATGCAATTACTAAAAGTTAAAAGCGTAAAAGAACTTGAACATTCTAATTCAGAGATAAGAAATTTGTTTGCAAAATTGGACATTTCTATTTTAGAGTTCAAGGGAATTTATAGTAATTATTTTTCATTAGACGAAAGTAGATTCAAGAAAGTTATTGAATCATATGATGATATAGAATTTGTTGAACGTCTACTTTCAATTAAAACTCAAGAATTCGCCAATTTAAGTAAGCAAATTTGGGGTGAAACTCAGTTGAGTACAATGCATGGTGTGAAGGGTGCTGAGTTTAAGAATGTAATCGTAAACCTATTCGAAGGGCAACCATGGAGTAAGTATGATTTTGATTCTATTATTAATAATCACGAAAGAATAAAGACGTCGGTTTTAAAAGCCCACAAACTGTTCTATGTAGCATGTACAAGAGCAGAGCATGGGTTAGTTATTAATTATGTCTGCAAGGAATATTCTGAAGAACAAGAGAATTTGTTAAAAGAAAGTATAAGGTTTTCTCTAGGAACTGATATTCAATTTAAAGTTTTAAAGAAGTTAGATAATCAAAAAGATTATGAAAGTTGAGAAATTGATGACACATTTTCAGTCATTCATATGTAGTAGTTTAATATCTATAAAGAATATAAAGATATTAAGTGCTAATTACAAATTATGATATTATATTATCAAGGAAGGATGCGAAAGAATGGAACCATTATTTAATAGAAAGAGAATTCCGAAATTACAAGAAATATTTGATAGATTATATTTTTATAACCAAGAAGGTGAAAGGTTGTTTGCGCTAGCAACGAGTGGTAAAGCAAGAGAAAAAAAGATTGCAATACAGGAAGCAAGGGGTTTACGTAAAATCATCCATAATGAGTATCATGAAATGAATTTGGTTGCTAATGAGATGTACTATAAGGAATATATTTCACCACCTGAACTATATTCTGAATATAAACATGCAATAGCAGATATGAATAAGTTTGCTGGTAATCTTAGTTATAGGAATCTAAATAGTTATTTATATGATGTATCAGATTATGCAACTTATGGATTATTTAGTTGCAAGGAAAGATTTATAAATGGTGGTATAGATACCAAAGGTTTTTTTGACTCTGATAATGAACTAGAGAAGTCAAAAGATCAAGGAGGCATCTAACACATGAAAGATGATAGCTTTTGGATAATATTCAGTGCTATTTTTACTGCTATCGGTTCAATTGCAACTGCTTTAGCAGTTATTGTTGCATTATGGCAAACAAAAATTAGTAACATAAAAAAATTGAATGTATCTTTTAATGATCCAGTTACAATTCTGAATCCTAACACAGGAGAAAACTTAGGTGAGTATATTGGTGTAAGTATTGTGAATGTCGGGAATAGAGGGGTAATAATCACTGATTGGTCGATTATTCTCAGTAAGAGAAGAGCAAAGATTATGACGGATTTGCAAGGCTTGCTAAAGGTTTCTTTGCCTAATAAACTAGATATTGAAGAGAGTTTGGATTTATATTACGATAAGAAATTCTTCTTGACTTTTCTTCAAGATTCTTTATCGAAAAAAGACATCAATGCTAAAGATAGAGTTAAATTTCAAATTATGGACAGTACAGGAAAAAAATATACTGTATTTAGTGCTAAGACAGTTCAAGATTATTTATCGAAAGATTAATATTTACTTTAGATTGATGACCAATCTCTCAATTAGTGATGGGATATGAAAAAATGTTAGCAGTCAGTCACCAAGACACAAGTGTGAAATCCCGTGGTTGCTTTTACACACGGAATAATAAGCCATCTAAATTTATGTTTATGTAAAAAGTTGTTTATTCATATAATATAGTTATAAAAGACACAGCGAACAATTGAAGTTCACTGTGTCATTTTCGTTGTGTAAACGCAAATATGAGAAATAAAAAGATAATCAAAGATATAGGAAGTTTACTAATGAACATAGAAAAGGTAACGACATCTGTTTATCATTTAGGAATTAAAATGATAAATTAGATTTAACAAGATTCAACCTTATTTACTAGATTAATATAAACTGTCTATTTCTGGTTAAAATTCAATGTCACGCAATATTTTAATTACTTGATTTTAAATGTTCATAGCAGTATAAAGTAAAAATGGGTAATCAATATAAGTGTATTAACTCGTATAGATGTGAATTATTAAACTCAATAATACACTATACTTATCGATAAAAATCTACTAATGAAATAATTCTTATGTTAGAGAAATAAAGCTATATAATTTTTTCATAGTAATAAGGTTTGTTTTAAATCGATAGAAACCTAAAACACTTTCAGATAGAAAGACTTATTGATAGAAGTTGTATTTGCTAATTGATATAGTGATATCAATGATATTTTCCGTCTATCTTCATTACGAAATACATTGATAACACTCTTATTTACATACGTATTTTCACTTCACTATAAATTAGGAGTTAACTTTTTGAGAACTGAGATTATCAAATGTCTAAGAATATTTAAATGAAAGATGATATAATACGTTTATTAATACTATTGTGAAAGCAATTTACATGGATCTATTTAAACTGGATAAATATATAAGCAAGCTAAATTTTGACTCTAAATGTTGTTCAAACAACTTAGATAAATTAAGAAAGAATGGAAAATTATCAATGGAAGTATTAGCTGAAATTTCCGCACATTTTAATTATATTATTACTAGTACAGTAAACACGGTGTAGGTAAGTAATTATGATTACATACAATGAGTCATTATCGACATTTTATTCTCATATAAATCAGAATATAATTGTTGATAAAGTAATTGAGAAACTAAACATCAATGTTGGTGCTAGTGAACGCAGAGCATTTAAGAATTCATTGCCTGCAATTGCTAATGCTTTAAGGAATGAAAATATATGTGAAGATGTGCAAATTGGTATCGAATTTAGAGTTCCATTAACCAATAAACGAGTAGATTTCGTTATCGCTGGAAGTGATGAAAATGATAAAGATCATATCATCGTTGTTGAACTTAAACAATGGGAGAAAGTTGAACATACTGACATGGCGAAAATAGTTAGTGTTGAGGGCAGAGATCATGTGCATCCAAGTTGGCAAGCCTATACATACAGTTCAACAATTTCTAATTTTAATGAATATATTGAATCAAATGGTGTTGAGATTAAGCCGTGTGCTTTTTTACATAACTATGATAGACATTATCATAACGAAATCTGTAATGATATCTACAAAGAGGCAATAACTGTCGCAAAACCTTTCATTGCTGATGAGTACGCTGAACTGGCAAAGTTTGTAGCGAAATATATAAAAAAAAGTTCAAAGAAAGATTTACTATATGAAATCGATAATGGAAGAATCAAACCTTCTAAAATGCTGATAAAATCATTGGCTAATATGTTAAACGGTAATAAGGAATATGAGTTAATTGATCAACAGATCATTGTATATGAAAACTTATTAAAGGCTGTTAAGCAAAACCAAAGTAAGAAAGAAAAACAAGTGTTCATCATAAGAGGTGGTGCGGGTACTGGTAAATCATTGATAGCGATTAATCTTTTGGCTAGTTTAATCAATGACAAGGGATATATAGCTTTTTATGTAGCAAAGAGTAGTTATGTCTTAGAAAACTATTTTAAGCAACTGACTAAAGGTGTGCCAAACTATACATTCTTGAAAACGTTATTTATGAGTTCAAGCAAATTTATTGATGCAATAGAAAATGATTTTGATGTTTTAATTGTTGACTAAGCTCATCGCTTAACACAAAGAAGTAAACGAAGTTGGATGTATCGTGGAGAAAATCAAATAAAAGAAATAATACATGCAGCAAAAACAACAGTATTCTTTATCGATGAAACGCAATCAATAGATATAAAAGATTTTGGAACGATAGAAAATATTATTAAATATGCAAAGGAAGAAAAAGCTACTATTCACTTTGAAGATAAATACATACTTCAGTCTCAGTTTAGATGTAACGGATCTGATGAGTATATAGCTTGGCTTGAGAGCATTTTATATAATACACAATATATACCGTCTTTAGAAAAGGTTACTTACGATATTAAAATATTCGATGATTTAGGCGAACTAAAAAGTGCGATTGTTGAAAAAAATAATTCATCGAATATACCATCAAGAATATTATCTGGTGATGTGTTTGATTGGATAAGTAAAAATGATAGTAATGCCATTGATATAGTGTTGCCAAATTTTAGAGCACAGTGGAATAGAACGAATGCTTTTGCAACCGATCCAAAATCTATTGATGAAGTTGGTTGTATACATACTTCACAAGGAATGGAATTTGAATATGTTGGATTGATAGTTGCAAATGATTTGATATATAGAAGTGGCAAAATAATTACAGATTATACAAAACATCCGATTAAGGCAAATGAGTTTAGAAGACCTCATAAAAAAGTTATATTAGAAAATGATACCGATATTATTGACAAACTCATTAGAAACACATATAAGGTTTTATTTACTAGAGGTCAAAAAGGATGCTATTTGTATGTTATGGATAAAGAACTAAAGAAATACTTAGAGAATAGAATTGAAGAGTTGCTCAGGTAAACACTGACAAAAATGCTAGAGATTTAATACAGAGGTTATTATAAAAAAGAGTAAACATTGCTAAAAAACATTAATAAAAGAAAGCATAAATCAACGATTTATTATGTCTAAATAATACAAGAAAACCATATTATAATTATTTTACAAGTATTTATAAATATAGAAATTTATTCAATCAGGACTATTTAATACTCTTAATTGGTATTGAACAAAGAATACGCAACGAATTAATTACAAACAGATATATGAATTTGTAAATTGACATGGTTCAACAGAGTTGATGAGATTACTTAATAGCTTGACACTGTTTATCAATACACTAAAAGAAAAGAGAAGATAGCAACTAAATACGACTTCACAAAACAGAAAGATCATGAAAATTTTAATCCATTATATACTTTTCAAAATGTATTCTAATGATATTTACTTCACTTCTTCTCTACAAGAATAAATTAATATCACAATCCTTCTCATACTCATTTTCACTTCATTTTTACAACGAAATTAACTTTTAGAACTCAATACAAAGAAATAGAATTAGTTTTTTATAAATTATGATATAGTATTATGATATGAATATGAGTATTCGAAGTGGGAACATTTTAAATATATTTTCTTAAATATGTGATTAATCAATGTAATGTGTATGTGTGTTGACAAGACAGTAAGTTGTGGTATAATTCAAATATAAGTAGGTCGGTATGGAGACCTTGTAAACCCATATCCATTGGTCGGTGCGGAGACCTAAAACCCGCACCATTACAGAGATAACTGCTAAAAATCTTAAAAGGCGAGGAATCGCCTTTTAATTTAAAGAAAGGGATTCTATGGATGAAACAATACCATTTAAAGAACGTGTTAGGCGAGTAGCAATTCAAGAATCAGCTCATTATAAACAAATCTTCATTGATTACGATTATTTAATATGCTGTGAATCATTCGCAAAAAAGAACCATTATGTCATTGCTGGGGAAAGAGACAATTATGCACACCTATTAGGAGTGAATACTTTATGCTCGTCTAATGAATTTTTCAATAAATGTATAACAGGAAATTTGGTGATCGATGATTTTGATTTTTCAAAAATAGGACAAAGTGAGAAAGAAGTCAAAGGTACTGTTAGAAGAAAAATTAGCTCTTTAAGTAAACTAATTCGCTTGTTCGATGGTCCAATTCTTGTTGAGGAATCATTTAAGAAAAATAATGTTATGTGTGCCATCGCTGCTACAGACATGAGCATAACAATTGGTTTTTCAAGTGGAAAGAAATCATATCCAATGACACTTCTGAAGGGTAATGAATTATCAAACACAGCAGTATCACCAACGCTTATTCTAAGAAGAATTAGTGGAAGAAAGTACTTTGATCAAATTATATATGGGAATAAGGAAGATTTGGAATTATTCAGAAACGATATTAGTCTTTTGTTGCATGATAACTATATGATTGATTGGTAATAGCAAGGAAATATTATAGCAATAGAAAAGATGCTTACCGTAATAAGTTAAGCTTGTATAAGAGAAAAAGATATAATTGTATATAGAAAAAATGATAGAGATTTAAGTATAATCCATCTTAAATTACTATAGATAGTATATTCTTTCTGCTTGATTATCAATTGGAAAAATTTGCTTTTACGTAAATTGATAAAGCTGCTTGTAAGAAATATGGTTTTTAAAAAACACTTTTTACAGCATATATAATTTAGTTAAGGACTTGTTTGTTGATGATGGAAAAAGATTGTCTGTTGTATAAATTTGCCAATTCGGGAGTTACCGTCATTATAACTAACTTGATCATGATGTTCATAGTCTTGTGATATCATTAGATATGGCTCAACAAGTGTTTAATCGTTGTTTCAATCTAACGTTTTTTCATCGATTGAACAGCATTGAGGTAGTGTTTTTCCATAGATGTTCAATTCATAGGAAACATCTTTTCTTTATGTAAAAATCATACTCAAGATTTGCGTTATCATAACTACCATCGTAAGAGCGATGGGATATGTTGCTGCGTAAGAAGCTGCTACACGCTCTGATTTAGCTACAGTTATCAAAGCACCTAATGCAGGCGTGCTTGTCATGCCACCAGTAATGGCACCTAGGTTATCGAAAAGGGGTAGTTTAAATAGCTTCTTCCCACATATATACCCAAAAATCATCGGGATAATAGTGATTAATGCACCAAAGAGAAATAGCTTAATACCATATTGTTGTAATATTGCTAAAAAGCCAGCTCCGGCTTGTGTTCCTGCTCCAGTTAAAAATAGTATTAACCCAAGTTCTTTGATGGTACTAAGAGTTGCTTTAGGACATGCTAGTGATATGTTACCAAAATATTTAAAGTGTCCAAAAAGCAGTCCTATCATAAGTGGTCCGCCAGAGGTACCAAGTGAAAAACTAAGATTTGAACCAAGGGGAATCTTGATATTAGCGATAACCATACCAAATAGAATAGCTAAAGAAAATGCGAATAGTCCGCTTTTTTCAATTGGTTTATGTTTAGTATTTGTAGTACTTGAAAGATCATTTGAATCATCATTTATATCATTATTAACGTCATTTTTTGCTATTTTTGGTATTAGTTGAACAAACAACACAACACCTAAAACACCAAAAGGATAGGCTATACCATAACCAGTAGCAGCAAGGTTACCAAGTGTTTCGGTTGCAGCTGCTAGTCCTGGGGTACTAGTTAAAGCACCAGTAAACATTCCAATAGCTAAAGCAGGTGGAACATTACCCCATATTATGACAAATGAACAGATTATAGCTCCTACTAAAACGATTGTGATACCTAAGAATATGAAAGACAATGCTTTTCGTTTGAATAACTTAACAAAATCAGGTCCTGCTAGATAACCTACCGCCGTCACAAATAGAATTAATCCTAAGTTACGAACAATAGCATCGATCGTAAATCCAAAATGACCAAATATAAGAGCCACTAAGAGAACGCCAGATGAACCAAGCGATATGCTTTTAATCTTAATGCTTCCTAATAAGTATCCGATACTACAAATCAAAAACATGGTGATAAAAGGATTTTTGATTAGTTCTAATAAATAGTTGATCATAATGGCTCCCTGTTATATACATTGATTACCTATTTATTATAATCTAATTATTTGCTTGCGCACATTTGATTTATTTAAAGATGATAATTAATATAATATGAGTTATAATCCGTATGATAAAACAGTTCGCAATAAAATTTACATAAATGTAACAAAATTTGACATCTTGATAATACAAATGTTTGCTATAATAAACGTAATAGGCTAAAAATCATGAAAGAAGGTAACGTATGAAATTGAGTAATATTAAGCTTGTTGTCTGCGATATTGATGGTACGTTAGTAACTAATGATCATGTATTAACTAAACGAACAAAAGCGACGATTGAAAGACTTCATAATCAAAACATCCTTTTTGGTATTGCGTCTGGCCGTTCGATTGAACAACATTTATCAAAACAAGCCAGTATATGGGGGCTAAGTTTTGATTTTGATATCATTATTGGTTTAAATGGTGCCGAGATGTGGGATGGCATCAATCAAAAACAACATGAGTATTATAAGCTCAAAAGAGAATGGTTAAAAGAAATCATTGAGTTGATGGCTCCTTTAGATTTAAATCCTTATGTATATGTTGACGGAATGTCGCTTTACTTAAAAAACGATCCAGCTGCATCAGCTTCGGCTTTGCAGTATCGTTCAAACTATCGTATTGTTGATGATGTTTCTGAATTGTATGAAAAGGAAACAGCGAAAATCCTTTTTCGAATGAGTGAAGAAAGAATGGCAGAGGTTGAGCCTTATGTCATGGCACATAGCTCTGATCACTATAAAGCATTTAAGACTCAAAAAACAGTACTTGAATTCTCTGATCGTCGTGTTTCCAAAGCAGTTCCACTTCGTGATTTCTGTACTATTAACAATATTGATCTAAGTCAAGTTATATCCTTTGGTGATATGACTAATGACAATGAGTTATTAGAAGCTAGTGGTATTGGTGTATGTTTGATTAACGGAGGCGATGATACCAAAGCTATCGCTGATTATATAACTGAGAAATCAAATGAAGAAGATGGTTTTTCTGATTTTTTGGATAAGCATTTTTTTGATACTAAGATTTAGTAATTCAACAAGAAGTTAAAGTTTGCTTGTCGATGAATTTGTAGAAAGAGGATAAAGATGAATTTTAAGGATTTAAAATTAGTCGTATGTGATATTGATGGAACACTAGTAACTAACCAAAGAGAATTAACAACAAAAACAAAGGAAGTAATAAATCGTTTATTAGGATTAGGGATATACTTTGGGATAGCTTCAGGAAGATCGATTGATCAGCAACTAGCCGATCAAGCTAAGAAATGGGGCTTTGATCAAAACTTCGAACTTCTTATCGGTATGAATGGCGCCCAAATGTGGGATGGTATAAATGATGTAAGGCATGATTATTACTTATTGAAAAGAGAATGGATAAAGGAGATCATTGAGTTAATGGAACCATTTGATCTAAATCCTTTTATTTACGCTGATGGTAAGATGATGTGTAAAAAGCTTGATGATTTAACAATGATATCATCAAAGAACAACAAAACGAGTGTCATTGTTGCTAGCGATATCGCTGAATTATATGAGAAAGAAAACGCTAAGATAATGTTTAGAATTAGTGAAGATAAGATTGACGACATTTTGGCTTATGTTAATGCTAATAAAAGCGAATACTATAAAGCATTTAAAACACAGACAACAATGTTAGAGTTTACCGATAGTAGGGTTTCTAAGGCGGTCGCTCTTCATGAGTTTTGTAGTATAAATGATATCACACCTGATCAAGTCATGTCTTTTGGTGATATGACTAACGATAACGAGTTGCTTGCTTACAGTGGTTTTGGTGTATGTTTAGCAAATGGCAGTGATGACACTAAAGCTATTGCTGATTATGTCACTACCAAGACCAATGATGAAGAAGGATTTGCTGATTTTGTCATAAATCATGTATTGACGTAGTAATATGAATAATTGATAATAAAGTTGCGTTAGTAATTAAAGTGAGGTAATATCTACCTCATATAAAAATTAAATAATTTATAACACATCAATAGTCCATTTAACACCGGGAGCATTCGAAAGAGTAAGAAAGGAGTATGATAATGAGAAAAATTATCATAAAATCAGACGATTACGGCTTTACCCCCGCTATCACCGATGGAATCATCTATGGTTGTGAAAAGAAAGGAATAACTTGTACTGGTCTTTTTTCAAACATGCCAACTGCCTCCTATGCATTAGCAAGAATGGCGGCTTTTCCTGAGGTATGTCTTGGTCAAGACATCAACATTGTGGCGGGGTATCCAGTTACAGATCCAAAATTAATTCCTAATCTAGTTCAACCAAATGGTAAGTTTCTTGATGCTCAAATGCATCGCGCTTTGGACAAACAAGCTGTCAATAATGATCATTTAGTCTATGAGGAATGTTTGTTAGAAGTTGAAAACCAAGTACAACGTTTCATTGCGTTAGCTAAGAAAAAACCAGAGTATCTCCAAGGTCATTCTTACGGTACACCAACTCTAAGAAAGGCACATAAAGTAATCGCCGATAAGTACGAAATACCTTATGGTGAAGATCTTGCTGAGCGGTTTAACATAGTTCGTGGTAAATCATGGAACATCAAACCGTTTGCTTTTGAAGATCAACTGAAAACTAGCGTTTTAGATTTTATCATTAGTGGAAAAACGGAACTTGAAAAATTACCTGATGGTGGTGTTGGTATTATTGGTACCCATTGTGGCTATATTGATCAAGAAATATTTGAACATTCAACATATACAGTGATTAGGATAAAAGATTTATACGCTGTTACATCAGAGAAGTTCAGAGACTGGCTTAAAGCGAATGATATGATATTGGTATCATATCGTGATTTAATATCGGAGGTAGAAAAATGATAATTCGTTCAAATCGCATCTATACCAGTAAAGGCTGTCAAGCTGGTTATCTAATTATTGAAGATGAAAAGATTAAACAAATATTACCACTTGAAGCTAACTTAACACCAGATGAAGATTTTAAGGATTTAAGAATAATTCCTGGTATCTTTGATACACATAATCATGGTGCTTGTGGTTTTCGTTTTGATGAGAGTAATGAAGAACAAATAAGAATAGCATTGAAGGGACAAGCGGCGTACGGTGTTACTGGAATATTACCAACAATCGTCAATTTAGAACCGTATCCAATACTAGCAAAATTGAGTAGAGAATTTGTTGATGGAGCACAAGTGTTAGGCATTCATTCTGAAGGTCCTTGGGGATCACGTGTGGGTGAAAAAGGTATAAACTTAGGTTATCCACCGGTTGATCTTGAAATGGCGAAAGAAATGGTTAGATTAGCTGAAGGCAAATTGAAACTTGTTGATATTGCTCCTGAAGTTGAAAATGCGCTTGAAGCTATTGATTACTTTGTATCTGAAGGGGTTACTGTGGCAGCGTTTCATACAAATGCTAATTATCAAGAAGCGAAAACAGGATTTGATCGTGGCATAACCGTCGCCACCCACTTAATGAATGTTATGACAGGACTTCATCATCGTGATGTTGGAACAGCGGGTGCTTCAATTCTTGATGATCGTGTTTATTGTGAATTGATCTGTGATGGTTTACATGTTTGTTTACCTATGGTTGAACTTGTATTAAAAATGAAAGATCATGATAAGATTATGATCATATCAGATAATGGCGCTTATTTAGGTGCACCAGTTGGTCGTTATCGTGGCTTAAGCAAGAATGCTAATAATGATCGTAAGGTAATTCATGTAACCGAAGATGGCTTTGTGTTAAGTGAAACTGGAAGATTATCGGGAAGTAGTAAACCAGTATTGTATGGTATTAGTAATCTTGTTGAAATTTTAAAGATGCCACTTGAAGAAGTCATCAAAATGACTAGTTTGATTCCAAGCTTAAAATATGGATTCGATAACAAGGGTAGTATTGAAGTTAATAAGGATGCTGATTTTGTTGTCATTACTGATGACTATAAAGTTAAAAAGACTTATAGTTTGGGTAAAGTGATCTTTGATAGAGATAAAGAGGCTATCCCCTTTAATGAAAACTTCATTAAAGAGTTAAAGATAGACTAATTGTTGAAGCGGCTAGTATGAAATCTAGCCGCTTTATTTTTGATATACAACTAAAACGGGTTAAGATCAAGATCTGTTTTGTTTTTTTGTTTAAAAGCACCATTTTTAGTTATTACTATTTTTTGAAAGGTGTTAAAATACAGTTATGAATACTATTAAGACCTTTTTACGACCATTCTATAAACTCATGATGTTAGGCCTTTTTGTTAAAGGCATTGGCTCAATCGTGGAGTTGTTTATACCTTATATTTTAGCTTTGATAATTGATGAGATTGTACCGACTAATAACACAAATTTAATTCTCTTGTGGGGCTTGATCATGATTGGTTGTGCTATTTTTGCATGGTTAGCTAACATTTTTGCTAATCGTAAAGCGGCGATGGTTGCGCGAAATACAACGAAAAACCTTCGTCATGCTTTGTTTGATAAAACAATCAATTTATCATGTAAACAAACTGATGATTTTACAATTCCTTCACTTGAGTCAAGATTAACCAGTGATACTTATCATGTTCATCGTATGCTGGGAATGATACAACGCATGGGAGTAAGAGCACCAATACTACTTATTGGTGGTATTACAATGACGATGATAATGGAGCCAATATTAGCGTTGGTTTTAATAGCCATCTTACCTTTTATTACGTTTATTATTTATATTAGAGCTACTAAAGGTGTACCGTTGTTTAAAAAAGTACAAAAAGCCGCTGATAAGATGATTACTGTTGTAAGAGAAAATGCGCAAGGAATAAGAGTGATAAAAGCACTTAGCAAGACGAGTCATGAGCAAAGACGTTATCAAAATGTAAATGAAAAGCTCAAAGAAACTGAGAAAAAAGCCAATATTAAAATGGCTATAATTAATCCTAGCATGAATCTATTTTTAAATATTGGACTAACATTGGTCATTGTTGTTGGTGCTTATCGCGTTAATCTAGGATCATCTGAAACAGGGAAAATAATTGCTTTTATGTCATATTTTACAATTATTTCTAATGCGATGATGTCAATTAGCCGCATATTTGTTATGTATTCAAGAGGAGTTGCTAGTGCTGATCGCATAGGAGCGGTTCTTGATCATCCTGTTGATCCTGTATTAGTAAGTGAAGATTATCCTGAAGGAGATCCAGCTTACGCTATTGAGTTTAAAGATGTAACGTTTTCATATCTTAAAGTAAAACCTAACTTGAAAAATATTACTTTTAAACTAAGAAAAGGTGAGACTCTGGGAATCATAGGGGCAACCGGAGCTGGTAAAACCACTATAATGCAATTATTACTACGTTTTTATGATATTGATGAAGGTGCAATATATATAAATGGAAAAGATATACGTAGTTATAAACCAAACGAGCTTAGAAAACAATTTGGTATTGTAATGCAAAATGATTTTATCTTTAGTGATAGTATCAAAGAAAACATCGCTTTTGGTCGTGAGATCAAAGAGGAAGACATTGATAGTGCTGTTGAAAATGCCCAAGCTATGGAGTTTATCAGTGCTCTTGAAGAGCGATATGAATATTCATTAACTAGTAAAGGTACTAACTTATCTGGTGGTCAAAAACAAAGGATATTACTTTCACGAGCCTTTGCATCACATCCAGCGTTTTTTCTTTTGGATGACTCAAGTAGTGCACTAGATTATAAAACTGATGCTGAACTGCGTAAAACGATCAATGAACATTATCATGATGCAACAATGATAATCATTGCTCAAAGGATATCTAGTATAAAAAACGCAGATCAGATTATCGTATTAAATAATGGCGAGATCAATGCTTATGGTACTCATGAACAACTTATGACAACAAGTCCTTTATATGCCTCTATCAGTGATTCACAGATGGGAGGTGCTTTAATTGACTAAAAGTAAAACGATAGTTAGATTACTTAAATACTTATTCATGAAGCGATCATTAATGATCTTTGCTTTTATACTGACTATCTTAAGTAACATCTTTGCGTTAGTTGGACCAGCATTATCTGGTAAAGCCATCGATGCGATTGGATACAAGAGCTTGCAAGTAGACTTCAATCTAGTATTTTATTATTGTGGTTTGATGTTAGTGTTTTATTTTCTCAGTTCTGTACTTGCTTATATCATTAGGATCATATTGATTAATGTAACAACAGAAATTAGTTATCAAATGCGTGAGCAAGTATTTAATCATTTATTAACACTGCCGATAAGCTATTTTGATAAAAACAGTACGGGTGATATCATATCAAAAATATCTTATGATATCGATACGATCAATACATCTTTATCAAGCGATTTCATAACTTTGTTAACTGGTTTTATTACTATGATTGGATCATTGCTCATGATGTTAAGAATATCACCAGTATTATGTCTTATCTTTTTAGTCACAGTACCATTAATTATCTTTTTTACCAGATATCGAACCAAAAAAGTAAGACCTTTGTTTAGGGTGAGATCAAGAAAACTTGGTGAATTAAATGGCTTTGTTGAAGAGATGCTTTCTGGGTATAAAACAATAAAAGCTTATGGGCAAGAAGAAACGATAGTTAAACGTTTTGATGATAAAAATGTAGAAGCAGTTGATTCTTATTATAAAGCAGACTATGAGGGAAGTATTGTTGGTCCATCGGTTCAGTTTTTAAATAACCTAACGGTTGCTTTTATCAGTATCTTTGGTTCGTTACTTTATTTAGCGCAAACAATAACAATTGGTAATATATCATCATTTGTTTTATATTCACGTAAGTTATCTGGTCCAATTAGCGAAATAGCTAATATTATGGCTGATCTGCAATCAGCTTTATCCGCAGCTGAAAGAGTCTTTAAGTTATTAGATGAACCATCAGAAAAAGCAGATCGTGTAAATGCTTATAAACTGGAAGATATAGTGGGTGATGTTGAATTAAAAAATGTCGACTTTAGCTATATTGATGACAAAATAATACTTCATGATCTTTCCTTTAAAGCACAAAAGGGAAAGACAATCGCAATTGTTGGACCAACAGGAGCGGGTAAAACTACCATCATAAACTTATTAATGCGTTTTTATGATATTGATGATGGTGCAATTTATATTGATGACCATAATATTCTTGATTGTACTCGCGAATCCTTGCGTAAACAGTTTGCGATGGTATTACAAGACACATGGTTATTTAGTGGTTCAATATATGAGAATGTTGCTTATGGTACAGATGAAGCAAGTCTTGATGAAGTAATTGCGGTATGTAAACTGGCTCAAATTCATGACTTTATTGAATCATTACAGGATGGCTATAATACCACTCTGACTGATGATGGTGTTAATATCTCAAAAGGTCAGAAACAACTACTAACAATCGCAAGAGCAATGTTATCAAAGGGTAAGATGTTGATACTTGATGAAGCAACTAGTAATGTTGATTCACAAACAGAAATTCATATTCAAGAAGCGATGTTGAAATTAAGTGAGGGAAGAACTTCTTTTGTGATAGCTCATCGACTATCAACAATCAAAAAAGCTGATTTGATCATAGTATTAAAACAAGGTAAAGTGATTGAAAAAGGAACCCATGAGTTTTTGCTTGAGCAGAAGGGATTTTATGCCCAAATGTTTAATGCCCAATTTGAAACATAAGCACGATCAATGATCGTGCTTATTTAATATTTGTATCTATTTTAAATGAGGTGCTTTCTTCATCCCATGTGTCATACATCGCATGTATTCCATCCTTAAATTTATAACGGGGTAGCCAACTTAACATCGTTTTAGCTTTTGTGTTGTCTAATATGTTCGCGTTAACTTCAATGCTTGATGTAGTTTTGTATGCGATATGGGGATAAACATGTGTTATTTCTGAAAGGATGTCAATGATTTCAGTTAGTTTATGACCTTCGTTACTACCAATATTGAAAACATCACTTGCGCCATGATATTCAATAGCTTTGATAAAAGCATCAACAACATCATCAATATATAAGTAGTCGCGAATTGCTTGACCATCTCCCCAAATCTCAATATGTTTTTCACAAAGAAAGCTGGCTAGATAAGTTGCGATTACCCCTTGTCCTCGAAACGGAAGTTGACCAGGTCCAAAAGGGTTGGCAATTCTTAAACTGATCCCAGTGATCTTAGCGTTATTACACATTAGATCTAAATACTTCTCAGTAGTAAGCTTTGCAATTCCATAGGCGCTGTTTGGGTTAGTTGGGTGCTTTTCATCAAGTGGTAAATACTGGTAAGGACCATAAACAGTTCCACCTGAAGAAGCAAAGATAATCTTCTTGATTTTAGCTTGTATACTTTTATCAAACAGCTTTATCGCTAACATGACATTGTTTTTAGCATCATTATATATATCTTCATTGGAGTGAATGGGCATACTATTAGCTAGAAGATATATTAAACAGTCACCTTCTTCAATATAGTTTTCTAATGCAAAATCTTCATTGATAGCATCATTCACTTTTAATAGAAGTGGATGGTCAATGCTTATTTTGTATTTATCAATTGCGACAACGTGGTAGTTTTGCTTAAGTAGTTTAAGTACTAAGTTTTTTCCAATAAAACCACCGGCTCCTAACACAATTATTTTCATTTTGCCCTCTTTATCATATTTATTAATTGGATCTAAATTACAATTAAAGTTTAGCATATTTATCATTATAAATGAAGTTAGATATCAAAAATGACATCAACTCGCTTGATGTGCTAACTAAGCTGAGCTAAATAATGAACAAGCAACTATAAAATTATTATCTTTTTTAATAATCTAAAATGCTTGTTTAGCAAGAAGGTTAGTGTTATTTTATTAATTGAAAGTTTACGTATTTGTTTAGGAGGAAACATGAATTTAGTATATACAGTATTAGTAGGCGCTGTTGGTTATTTAGTTGCTAAGCTTTTAAAATTGCCCGCTCCAGCTATGATAGGTAGTATGATATCAGTTGGTGTATATAACATTATTACGGGTTATGCATATATGCCTGTATCATTAAAGATATTTACGCAAGGTATCGCAGGAATATTTATTGGAACACAGTTAAAGATTGAAGATCTTAAAAACATCAAGAAAATGGCAAAACCTATTTTATTGTTAATCTTGATGTTTACGATAAATACTTTTGTGATAGGTCATGTTATTGCATGGATTGGTAATATAGACGTTGTTACTGCACTATTATCAAGTGTTGCGGGAGGCGTCACCGACATGTCTTTGATCAGTATTGATATGCATGCAAATACATCAACGGTGGCATTGATGCAGACATCAAGGTTGATTGTCGCTTTATCACTGTTTCCATTGTGGATAATATTTTTCTCAAAGAAAGCTAAATTAAAGGATTTTGAAGGTGATGTTTCAATAGTCAGCGTTAAAAAGACAGAACCATCATCAAGTAAACACTTTAGAATGATGCTAACGATAATAGTTGCACTTAGTGCGAGTTATCTTGGTAGTATTGTAAAGATTCCAGCTGGACCGTTGGTTTTTTCAATGTTTACGATCATGATACTAAATGTCACCACAAATCAAATTTATATTGAAAGATATGTAAGAATAATCGGCCAATTGTTTGCGGGATCTTTGGTTGGATCAACGATGAATAGAGCTACATTTATAAATCTACCGAAGCTAATTATCCCGATTCTGATACTGCTTCTCAGTTATTGGTTGGTCAATTTATTATACGGATTGATTTGTCATAGATATAAGTATCTTGATATGAAGTCAGCACTTTTCGCTTCATGTCCTGCAGGAGCTACTGATATGGCATTGATTGCGGCTGATCTAGGTGCTGATCTGGGTAAGATTGGCTTGATTCAGGTTGTGAGATTAATATATGCTGTTTCAATAATGCCACAATTGATCAATCTATTTGTACGAGTGTTTCTCGCTTAGAATTGGGTAATTATATCTGATAATATATTATTTTGGTAACATTACTTGTTTTATAATAAAGACTAGAAGAATGGTTTTAGTCTTTTTAGATTATTTAATAAAATCTTTCACTTAATTAAGTGATAAAGCAGGTAAAGTCTTGTGTGAGGATTCTGATAAGTGAATTACATTTTTGATAGCATTTATGATATATTGATGTAAAATAAGAGGTCAAATATGTTATGGAATCCTTGGCGTGGATGTCATCGCTATAGTGATGGATGTAAGTTTTGTTATATTCATAAAGGTGACAAAAAGCGCAATATAGACACAAACGATATTGTCAAAAGTAAAGATTTTTACAAACCAATCTTGAAGGACAAAAAAGGTAATTATAAAGTAAAAAGTAATACATTGGTTTATATGTGTTTTTGCTCTGATTTTTTAATCGCAGAGGCTGATTGTTGGCGAATTGAATGTTATGAAATGATAAAAGCAAGACCAGATGTTACCTTCTTGTTTTTAACTAAGCGAATTGATAGATTTATGAAAATATTACCTGATGACTGGCAGGATGGATATGATAATGTGATTGTTGGTGTATCGGTTGAGAATATGAATGCTGTAAAAGAACGATTGACTATCTTTAATGATTTGCCAATTAAGCATAAAAACATCATTCTCCAACCTTTGATTGAATCGGTTGATATTAGTGCGTATTTAAAGGGAATAGAACTAGTTGTTGTTGGTGGCGAATCTGATCGAAATGGTCGCTTGCTTGATTATAATTGGGTTTTAGCAATCAAAGAGCAATGTTTAAAGCAAAATGTCAGCTTTGAATTTCGTCAATGTGCAACTAATTTTGTAAAGGATGAAAAACACTATTACTTACAAACTAAATCACTTAGAAGTCAGGCAAAAAAGGCTGCCATCGATCACTACTTTTGAGATTAACGATCAGAAAGTGGTATCCATATTTGGTAATCATTATCTAGTGGCCAACTAAAAACTTCAAAAACAGCCTCATCCGCTATCTGATAGCATTTAGATAGCTTTTTTATTTCACTATTTAGTTTGTTATATGACCAGCGATTTTGATCTTGAAGATCAATAACTAACCAAAAGCAACTTGAAATGTTCCTAATACGATACCCTTTACTAAGAGGTTTATTGTGATCATAATTACCAGCGAATGATGTTGCGATGGTAAATTCTGCAGGGTTTTCGGGATAAGTCAAGCAGAATAACAAAGATTCGCTTGTGCAATAATCTATCAATGTTTCAATTTGACTAAGATTATTATTAATGTTGAGCAGTGACAAATCAATATCATTATTTTGATGATAACTTAGTTTTTCAATAATTACGAAATCTTCTTTTCGATATGATTTAATCATCATTATCCTCGCTTTGATTAGGAGTATCAATATATACCACATAATTATATAACGAAAGGAGAAATCAATGTTAAACAATCTTCTCATAACTTTAATGGTGACTATTGGATTATGGTTATATCGGCTTTTATAATTGAATTTCTTGTTTAAAAATTATTGAAGTAGGTGATTTAGATTACACTAATGTCATTGGTGAATTATATTATAATTAGATATATTAAGAAAGAGGTAAGTATGATAATCAAATCAAAACAAATTGTATTAGAAGACCGAATTCATGATGGGTTTGTGGTTATTGATGAAGAGAAAATAACGGCGTTATTACCAGCTGATGAGCAAATTGATGCTGATGTTGATTATGGAAATCTTCGTGTTCTTCCTGGTATCTTTGATACGCATAATCATGGTACTTATGGTTATGGTTTAAGAGGAGTAGATAGCAAAGAAAACGAAGAAGTAGTTAAGGGTTATTTAAAGGGTTTAGCATCTCAGGGCGTGACTTGCATTTTTCCAACAGCTGGTTTAGATACAATCGCTACTTGCGCACGTGTTGCAACACAAACTGTAGATGGCGCTAAAATCGTTGGTATTCATTCCGAAGGACCTTGGTTAAATCGTGTTGGTGAAAAAGGGATTAAAACAGGTTGGCCAGAAGTATCATTGATAACTGCTCAGAAAATGTTGAGTGATGGTGCTGGATTATTGCGTCTTGTTGGTATTGCGCCGGAAATACCTGGTAGTGACATGATCATTGATTTTTTCTTAAAGAATGGAGTTACTATGGCTTTTACACATAGCGATTATCAATATGAAGATGCAAAAGCGGCTATTAAGAAACGCTTAACAGTATCTACTCATCAAATGAATGTTATGACTGGGCTTCATCATCGTGATATTGGTGGTGCTGGGGCTTGTTTACTTGATGATGATGTATATTGTGAATTGATCTGTGATGGATTACATGTTAGTTTACCAATGGTTCAACTAATTTTGAAGATAAAAGATAATGATAAGATAATGATGATATCGGATTGTTCAGAATTATCAGGAGCTCCAATTGGTAGATATCGTCGCCCTAATACAAACATGATAGTTTCAGTAGGTGCTGATGGCTTTTTGTTAAGTGATACTGGTCGCTTAATGGGATCAAGTAAACCAGTCATATATGGCATAAAGAACATGGTTAATATTATTGGTTTACCTATTTATGATGTATGTAAGATGAGTAGTCTTAATCAAGCAATAAAATATGGATATCAAGATAGAGGTAGTATAACTGTTGGAAAGTTCGCTGATATGGTAGTTATTGATGATGATTATAATCCACTTTATACATATAGTGAGGGTAGATTAGTATATGATCATAAGATCGATAAGGAACTTTTTAATCAAAGTTATCTTGCTGAAATCAGATTAGACTAGTAAAATTGATAAAAGCGGTTAAACCGCTTTTAATTTCTTAATATAGTTAAGAAATCTACATAAAAAAGTGTTACAATCATTGTTATGTTGAGGTAATGATATGGACTACATCTTAAAACTGTTTAAGTGGCAAAACATGATAAATCCAAGCGAAATAAAAGGTGATATACCTTCTAATCGTAAGATATATAAAAAAACATTTGATATCGCATGGCCTAGTGCTTTAGAGAGCGTATTAATAGCGCTTATTGGAGCGGTTGATATGATGATGGTAGGATCACTTGGTAAAGAAGCGATCAATGCGGTTGGTATTACCAATCAGCCAAAGTTTATTGTATTAGCACCGATAATGGCAATAAATGTAGGTTTAACAGTTCTTGTTTCACGGCGAAAAGGCGAACAAAAACCTGAAGAGGCTAATAGTTACCTTAGAAATGCCTTGGTCATGTCAATCTTGTTGAGTTTTATTTTATCATTATCTGCTTGGATATTTGCACGACCATTTTTGATATTTGCTGGTGCAAATGCTGATTATATTGATTTAGCGGTTAAGTACTTTCGTATAATCATGATTGGTAACTTTTTTTACTCGATAGGATTAACGATGACAGCTGCTCAACGAGGTGCGGGTAATACTAAAATAAGTATGTTAACTAATTTAGTAGCTAATTTGGTCAACCTAGTTTTTAATGCTTTATTGATCAATGGTTTGTTCTTTTTTCCCCGATTGGAAGTAGTTGGAGCTGCTATTGCAACTGCAATGGGTAATGTTGTAGCGTTTATCATGGCGAGTTACTCATTAAGTCATAAAAACAGATATCTTTATTTAAAGATAAAGTATTTGTTCAAAACACAAGAAAAATACTTTAAAGATATATTAAACATATCAAAGAGTTCATTGATTGAGCAGATATTTCTAAGATTAGGATTCTTTATGTACGCTAAATCTATCGCGGTTCTTGGAACTGTTGCCTTTGCTGCTCATCAAGTATGTATGAATGTTATGCACATTTCATTTGGCTTTGGTGATGGTTTACAAATAGCGAATACCAGTTTAGTAGGACAATCATTAGGTGCAAGAAGACCAGATATGGCTAAGATTTATTCAAGAGTAACTCAAAGAATAGGCATAGTTGTAGCCATTATTCTAGCTTTGATCTGCTTTGGTTTTAAAGATCAATTGATTGGATTATTTACAAGTGATCTTGAAGTGATAGCTGCTGGCGCCTTGCCTATGATGTTTTTATCGATAATAATTCTATTTCAAGTTCCACAGGTAATAATTGTAGGAGCTCTTAGAGGAGCTGGGGATGTTAAGTTTGTAGCATTTTTGATGTTATTAAGCGTCACAGTTGTACGGCCTTTATTAGCGTGGGTCTTATGTTATCCTTTAGGTTTTGGTTTAGTTGGTGCTTGGATCGCATTGCTGATTGATCAATTGACCAGAAGCATTATATCTTCGCGACGGTTTAAACAAGGTAAATGGTCTGGCATTATTGTATAGTACTATTTTTCAGCTAAAGTGCTAAAAAAAGTAGGGATTTGTAGTTCGTGTAAATAACCTGAGCCATTATAGTCTTCATACAAATCTAGTAATTTAAAACCAACTTTTAATTGATAACCTATTTGTTCTTCAAGAGTATGTGAAAACTGAATTCCTGAATCATCTTTTGTTAGTATCTTTAGTTGTTCAGGATTTACTAAGGGATCAAATGGTAGTTTATTGACTATCATTTTTTCTTCATCATCAACGATATAGTTAATGCCATTGTCTAATCCAGCCATAAGTCTTCCTTTCGGTTTTAGTATGCGATAACACTCTTGCCAAACATGTAAAACATCTTTTACATAACAGTTTGAAACTGGATGAAAGATCAAATCGAAACTATCATTTTCAAATGGCAGTTTTTTAGTCATATCATATTGATATGTACTGATTTGATATCCTTCTTGTTCTGCCATTTTAATCTCACTTGCAATCTGCATACTTGAATAATCAAGTACCGTACAGATAGCACCTAAGGCAGCAAAAATTGGCATTTGTTGAGCACCACCTGATGCCAAACCTAATATCTTTTTTCCTTTAAGATCACCAAACCAAAAATGAGGCACTGGTTTTGTAGGAGTTAATAAAACATCCCATTCACCATTCTTGGCGGCAATAAATTGTTGGTGACTAATTGGTTGTCCCCATTGCCAGCCTTCATTAACCCAACGGTCAATAGTCTTTGCGTTTAAATCAGTATAGTTCATAGTTTTTCCCTTGTATTTTTATATTAACACAATCATTAATAACAGAAAAACAGCATAAGTTCAAGGTGAACGAGTGATAACTTGTGAATAATTTGATTATTGCCTTTTAAAAAATAAATGTTTATAATATAGAAGATGGTGTAATAACCGTCTGGGAGGAAAGAATGAAGAAAATTTTAGTTTTAATGGTGGCAACTTTAGTGTTGTTATCAGGCTGTGCTAAAAAACCAACAACAGATCCTGTTGTTGAAGACAAAGTTTACAATGTTGGAGTAGGTGTTTATAGCACTATCAATACAACAGACGCAACAGCTGAAGCGTTAGGAACAGTAGCTCTTAACACTACATTTGCTTGGATTGTTACAGATGCTGATGGCAAGATCGTTTATGCTCATTTAGATACTGTTCAAAACAATAAGGCAACATTTGATCAAACGGGAGCTGTTGTTGATCAAATCGTAAAAGTAAGTAAGGGTCAATTGTTAGAAGGTTACAATATGGGTGGTGATTCACCAATCAAAAAAGAATGGTTCGAGCAAGCTCAATTCATGGAAGCATGGATGATTGGCAAGACAATTGCTGAAGTTGCAGCAACCGAAATGGCTGATGGCTATCCGGTAGATGCAGACTTAAAAACAGGTACAACAATTCATATCACTGATTTCGTTGCTGCTGTTGCAGATGCTGCTAATAAACTAGTTGAAGTAAAGAACATCGTAAGTGTTGGTAGTGATACCTTCACATCAGGTAGTTTCCCTGCTGGTAAAGTTGAATACAATACCAATGCTGCTTTAGTTGCTCTTGATGCTGATGGCATTGTATTATATGCTAACATTGACGTAGTTCAAAGCAAAGTTGCTATTGATGCAACCGGTGTTGTTACAGCTAAGAGCACCGATAGCAAAAAAGCACTAGGTGACGCGTACAACATGAAGGGTAAATCACCGATAAGCAAAGAATGGTTTGAGCAAGTTGAGTTCATGGAAGCATGGATGGTTGGCAAATCAATCGATACTGTTATAGCTCTTGAAATGGTTGATAACTATCCAGCAGATGCAGATTTAAAAACTGGCACAACTATTCACGTAAATGAATTAGTTACAGCAATTGATGCTGCAAACAAAGCTGTTGTTACACTAGGTTAAGCTAGATAAAAGGGTGTTCACATATGTGAACGCCCTTTTTTTGTGCTATTTAATTCTTTGCTTGTATTTTATAACCATGTTTTATTGGTTTCCATTCAACCTTCATCAGTAAAGCAATAACGCTAATAGGTGCATAAGTGAACATGAAAAGTGGAAAAGTAAAACTGTGATATATTTTATTTATGCTTGATGCATTGATCATACGCCACTCAGATATTATTGTAACAAGCCCAACTAAGTAGAATGATAAATAGATATTAGCGATCGTCTTAATGAATTCAATTAATGCTTCATTAAACATTATCGGTTTTTGTAAAATGAATGCATAACTTAATGATGATACGTTCAATATAAGCAATAGGATTGTTAATATCGTAGCAGGAGCTATAGTCGCAAACATATCATAGTATTGAAAGTTCTTTTTTTTATAAAGTGCAGATAGTAATCCTAAACCATAAGCACTAATAACTTGATAGAATCCTTTTGACCATCGCATTCTTTGATGCCATGATGTAGTGAAGTCGATAGGTTGTTCATCATAGATAATCGCTTTCTCACAATAACCGATTTTTCTTCCTTCAATAGTCTTAGCGATTGTAAACTCAATATCTTCTGTTAAAAGATGATACTTCCATCCTCTATCATGTTGTAATACTTTACTTGAAACTACAAAACCAGTACCCGAGATGGCACAGTTTACATCGCACAACATGCGTGAACCATTTAGATATTTTGATTCTCTTAAAAACCATGTCGCATATCCAGCACTTATCCAGTTGGTGTCAAAATTCTTAGAGTTACGATAGCTTGTAACAATGTCATATCCTTGATTAAATACTTTGTTTAATTCATAAACATAGTGTTTATCTAGTAAATTGTCAGCATCAAATACTATATAGCCATCATAATGATCAATACCAAGTTTTAAATCAACGTGTTTGAGTGCATAATCAAGTGCGTATCCTTTGCCAACATTGATTTTATTTTTTCTTTCTATTACTTTTGCACCATGATATGAAGCAATTGTAGCGGTTTTATCATTACAATTATCAGCGATCACATAAACATCAATTAGTTCTGATTGATAAGATTGATCCTTAATACTATCTATTAAATCGCCAATCACATTTTCTTCGTTTCGAGCGGCAATCAAAACAGCGTATTTATTCAAAGATTCATCATGATGTTGAGGTAATTTCTTAACAAACCTAATCAGTATGTAGAATATTTGATAACTATAAACTATTGAGAATAGTATAAACAAAATATGATTCGCATGTTTTATAAAGTCAATCATAAAACCTCCTAAATATCAGTTGAATAACTCGCATAGTTTATGGGCGTTTTGTGAACATTTGATGAAGTTTTCAACACAATTGACAATACTAGTAAGAAATCATATAATTGTACTAGATGGTACATACCGTCTAGTACAAAGGAGGAAAAAACGATGCAATGGTGGCATATAGTATTAATCGTCGTGGCGATTTTAATAATCGGAGCATTAAAACTCTACGTCTTCAACAAGATTATGACTAATAAAAAGAATAAAACAAAAATAAAAGATGAAAACTAACAACAAGATCAAGGAAAATCCGCGTTTTAATTATCAAGCTAATTTTGGTAAAAACAATCCATTATTAACTAATATAAGTCTCTATGAGGCTGCTTTGGATGAATTTTCTAGTAAAGATTATCAAAGAGCTTCTTTAAACAATATTTTAAAGAAAGCACAAATGCCAAAAAGTTCATTCTATTATCAGTTTGGTGATAAATTGGGATTGTATCTTGCCGTAATGGATATTATTGGTGATAAGAAGATGGCGTTCTTCAAAGAACGCATGGCTAATATTGATAATGATGCTGACTTTTTTACAATTGTTCGTCAGTTAACAAAAGAAACGATGGATTTTATGTTTATTGATTTACGCTTATATCATTTTTCAAATTTAATGATGGAAACCGATCACGAAATGATTAAAGTAATCATGAAATATTTCCCTTATGATATTCAAGGATCGTTTGGTCCATTGTTGATGAAGGCATATGAAGAAGGACAAATAAGCAATAAGTATCCGTTAGAGTTTGTGAGTCGTTTGTTAACTGTCATCATGAGTAATATTGATAAGATGATTGATGAAAAAACGACACCAGACATGGCTTATAAAACAATGACTATGGTGTTTGATGTTTTAGAAAATGGAATAAAGGAGTAAAATATGGAACAAGCATTTGTGATTAAAGATCTACACTTCACTTACCCATCCATGAAAAATGAAGTTATCAAAGGGATATCATTTTCAATCCAAGAAGGTGAGATATTTGGATTATTAGGACCATCAGGTGCTGGTAAATCAACTACACAAAAAATATTAACGCGCTTACTAAATGATTACCAAGGGGAAATCACTTATTTTAATCGTAATCTCCGTGAGTATACAAGTGAATTTTATGATGAAATAGGAGTAGGTTTTGAAATGCCAGTGCATTTTGGCAAACTGACTGGTCTTGAGAATATGCGTTATTTCTCTTCTTTCTACAAAAAACAAGCTGATATTGAAACGTTGATGAAGCAGGTTGGTTTGTGGGAGTATCGCGATATAAAAGTAATGGAATACTCAAAAGGAATGAAAGTTCGTTTGAATTTTGTTAGATCATTACTTAATGATCCTAAGATATTATTTCTAGATGAAGTCACAAATGGACTTGATCCTAAAAACGCCAAGATAATCAAAGATATGATCATTGATTTTAAAAAAAGTGGCAAAACTGTCTTTTTGACAACGCATTTAATGAATGATGTTGAGCAGTTATGTGATAAAGTTGGTTTTTGTATCGATGGTGAACTCCATGAAATCGCCACTGTACGTGATTTAAAGCTTAAGTATGGTAAAAAAGAAGTAAGGGTTGAATATAAGGATCAAGAAGGAGTTCATACGCAAAGCTTCAATATGGATCATATTGGCGATAATACCGCATTTATGGAATTATTAAAACATTCAGGTCTTGAAACAATCCATAGTGGTGAAACAAGCATGGAGGATATATTTATTAAAGTTACAGGAAGTAAACTCTATGAACAAACTGATTAAACTTATTAAAGGTGAAATGATGCGTTTGTTTAAGTATCATATCTTAACAGTGAGTACCTTTGTGTCTTTTATCTGGTTAGCTTTATTTTTACTAGTTGATCAAGCTGAGGCACAAGAGTTAGCACCATTATTCTTATTTGCGGATATGGCAGTTATGTCAGTTCTCTTGCTTGGAGCTTCATTCTATCTTGAAAAACAAGAGGGTACTTTAAGTGCAACATTGATGTTACCAATCACGATTGCGGATATCTTGATTGCTAAAACAGTTGCTTCAATTGTCATGGGACTTATTTCAGCGGTTGTGTTATCGCTGGGATTGTATGTTATTTATGGTTTAGTGTTGAACTACTTGTTGTTACTACTATATGTTTTAATAACCATTACCGCAAATGCGGCTATTGGTTTCGTATTGTCATTATGGGCACGTGATTTTAATCAACTGCTAGGATTATTAATGGCGTATATGTTTATCTTTACTCTTCCTCCCATATTTATGGCTTTTGGTATCATACCAGCTACTTATGAGAATTATCTTATTGTCTCACCAGCTTATGGTACCTCATATTTAATGACGGCGGTAGTTAAGGGATTTGCGTTTGATGCAAAGACGATGCTTATCATCGGATATTTGGTTGCTCTTGCTTATATATTGTTTAGGTTTGTTGTATATCCAAGATTCAAAAAGAATATCACAAGAGGTTAATCATGAAAAAATACTTTAATTTATTAAAATATGAACTTAAGACTATCTATCGTGATTATTTTCAACTGGTAATGATCATATTCCCATTTGTTATACTTCTGATGGCAATTTATCTATTTCCGCTTATCATTGATAGTTTAGCGGTAAGCCCAGAAGTGGTAAAATATGTCATAATCTTACTTGTGATCATGTTGATGTCTTTTGGTGTCTTCTTGATTGGGGCTATGGGTTCATTCTTACTTTTAGAACACAAGGATGAAAAAACGATAAATACAATAGCGGTAACACCACTTGGTGTTAATGGGTATTTACGCTTTAAAATCGTGTATGTTTATTGTTTTGCGCTAATTAGCATTTTAATCGTATTGATTGGATTAAAGCTTTTCGCAAAAGATTATTATATGATCAATGGCGTTAGTATCTTTGATAATTTAAGTTATGTTATGATAATCGCTCACTCAATTGTGGCTGCTTTGGTAGCTCCTGCTTTATCGCTATTACAAGCAACTTTTGCGAATAATAAGATTGAAGGCTTTGCGATCATGAAGTTTAGTAGTATGATAGCGATGGCACCAATGATCATGGTCATGGATACGTTTCGCGGAAAGTTACAATACGTTTTGGGTGTATTTCCCAATTTCTGGGCAATTAAAGCAATCGTAAATGTTATTTATCCTAACAACGATCCATCAAACATGTCGTTTTATCTTTACTTGTTGTTTGGGTTAATACTCAGTTTCTTAGTTTTAACATTATGTTATCGAATGTTTAAAAAGAAGGTTATATATTAAAGGGCTACTAATAAGCCCTTTTTCTTTGTTTTATCTTTAAAGCGAGTATTACGACCATTAATGTAAATACAGACACCAAAGCTGTAAAACCACCAGGAGCAACATTTAAATAATACGCAGCTACAAGACCAATCAAGATATCAAATAAACTAAAAAAGATTGATAACAAAAGAGTGATCTTAAAGCCTTTCTTAAACTGTAATGCGGTCGCTACTGGTAAAGCAATCATTGAACTTAATACTAGAACACCAACAATACGAATTGAAACGGCAATAGTTGCAGCAACTAATAATGAGAAAATATAATTTAACATCTTGACTTTGACACCAACGATAATCGCTGTATCCTCATCAAAGGCGCTATAGAGTAATTGATGATAAAGAAAGATGAGACTCAATACTGATATCATACTTAATATAAATACTAATAACATATCGGTAGTATTTACAGTTAAGATCGAACCAAACATGAAAGCATCAGCGTTTCTTTTTAACTGTCCAGAACTGATTATGGTAATTGCCACACCCACACCAAGCGCCAAAACGATTGTTAATATCAAATCACGGTATTTCTTGAAGTAATTTCGTAAAGACTCAATTAAAACACCACTTAAAGCAGTAAAGATAAAAGCACCTAAAATTGGATTAAAGCCAAATAGAAGTGCAATGGTAACTCCTGCTAGTGAAGCATGAGAAAGCGTATCTCCAATCATGGATTGTCTTCTTAATACTAAGAAGATACCAATACATGGACATAGGATGGCGATAAAAAAAGAAACGAATAAAGCATTTTGCATGAATGTGTAATTAAATATTGTCATTGGTGGGAATTCGCTTTCTTTCGTATTCTTCAGTATATTTCTTTGGATCACAAAAATGACCTTTTCCTTCAGCTAAATGATATATGATTGAAGAGTAAGTGATTGCTGCTTGAATATTGTGTTCTACTGCTATAACGGTGATCTTATGATGTTGATTTAAATGCTTGATCAATCGATAAATATCTTTTTGGGATTCGACATCAATGCCGGTTGATGGTTCATCTAGAATTAATATATCAGGGTTTCCCATCAACGCTCTTGTGATCATTACTTTCTGTTGTTGTCCACCAGATAAATCACCAATAAGGGTATTGGCTTTATCTTCAAGCTTAACAATTGATAGTTGATTGTTTATGATACTTTTATCGTTTATCTTTAATAGATGACGATAAGAATCAAGTAATTCATAGACAGTGATTGGAAATCCTGACATTGTAGCTTCGCTTTTTTGCGGTACATAACCTACATTGTTTGTATTAAGTTTAATATAGCCGGTATTTGGCTTAATAAAACCAAGCATTAAGCGCAACAAGGTGGTCTTACCGCTACCATTTTCTCCAAGTATCGATACATACTCACCATCATTGATCGTAAAATAAAGATGATTTAAAATACAAGGTTTAGATTGATCATAAGTAAAGCATAAATCTTCGGCTTTAATCATTGAGCGGCTCCTTTACAGTGATAACATCTCTTGACTTTATTATACAACAATCTTAGAATATTTAATAGATGCAAATGATTTGCATTTAAATGGAGGGTAATAAATGATAAAGAAAGTAATTGTTACTTTTATGACTATATTAGTGTTATTAATAACAACATCGTGTACAAAAAATCCAACGGTTGAAAACAACGATAAAATGATTGTTGTTGTTGTAACATTTGATGCTATGTATGAACTAACAAAAGCGATAGCACAAGATAAAGTAGTGATAACAACAATGATTCCAACTGGTATTGAACCACATGATTTTGAACCTAAAGCAAAAGATATGGCAATGTTGAATACGGCAAATCTATTTGTATACAATGGTGTAGAAATGGAGTCGTGGGTAGATAAGACACTAGCAGCTGTAAGTAACGATGAGCTTGTTGTTGTAGAAGTTTCTTTGAATGTTGAGTTGATTCCAATAAGCGACGACCACCATGATGATCATGATGATGAGCATCATGATGAAGAGAATGAAGAAGAGCATCATCATCATGGTGAGTATGATCCTCATGTTTGGTTGAGTTTACCAGCAGTTAAAGTTCAAGCATATAATATTAAAGAGGCTTTAGTTATGATAGATCAGGATAATGCTGCTTTTTATCAAGATAATTATGATCAATTCATATTGGATGTTGATTCGCTTTATCAAGAATATCAAGAAAAATTTTCAATGATATCAGATCGTCATTTTGTAACGAGTCATGCGGCTTTTAGTTATCTAGCAGCTGATTTTGATTTGATACAAAATAGTGTAACTAATGTATTTGCTGAAGGCGAACCTACCGCTAAACAATTAGCGGAACTAGTAGAGTATTGTCGTGAACATAATGTAAAAACTATTTTCACTGAAAAAATGGGTAATACTGCAATATCAGAGACACTCGCAAATGAGGTGGGAGCTAAGGTTGTTAAGATATATACTATTGAGACGCCGGAAGATAATTTGAGTTATCTTGAAAGAATGAGTCTTAACTTAAGTGCATTATATGAGAGTATGAATTAAGGACAAGCGTGAGTTTGTCTTTTTTAGTTTCCTTCTTTAGCTAAAGCCCATAAGTATAGACTTGCTGTTGAGTTGTATGGAGAATATTTTAAGCGACACTGTTCAAAAAAAGCTTTATCTATATTATCTTTATTATACAAAACACGCATACCACGATGAATAGCCAGATCATTATAACTAAGAACATCAGGTCGTTGTAAAGAGAATATCAATAGCATCTCAGCAGTCCAAACGCCAATACCTTTAAAAGTGATCAATCTTGCGATAATTTCTTGATCAGACATTGATTTAAGATCACTGATAAAAGAAGGATTGGTAATTACATGTTGGGTGATGTTTTTAATATAGTTGACTTTGCGAAAACTAATACCAATTTTTTGTAGTTGCTCATCGTTTAGTTGAAGTATCGTTTGTGGGTTAACGTCTTTAACGATTGTAGTTAAACGCTGCCATATTGTTTGATGAGCACTTGTTGAGATTTGCTGACCTATTATATTAAATAGCAAAGATAAATATAGATCACTATTTACCAAACGTTCAATTTTACCGATTCTTGTGATTACTGCTTTAAGTTGGGGATCAACTTTTTTTAGATGAGTAATCGCTTCCTTCTTGATCTCAAAGTACATATAGTTACCTCTTAATATATAAGTATAATAACATTATTTTGATCCAAATAAAAAAACCGTTATCGGTTTATTCTTTCATTGGCGGAGAAAGAGGGATTCGAACCCTCGCTAGCCTTGCGACTACTGCTGGTTTTCGAAACCAGTCCCTTCAGCCACTTGGGTATTTCTCCGTAGCCCCTATATAATAAATCGAAAGGCTAACAAAAGACAATAAGTTTTGTAAATTTTTGTGCAAATCGTTTATTAATTGTAAATCATGATTGATTATTGAAAGAAATTAGAGGTATAAAATATGATCTGAAATTGACAAAAGGAATATTTTAAATGAGAGTTGTGTGAAAAATGAAACAATTTACAGTACTGAAAAACTTGACTTTTAGTATTGATAATATACAATTAAAGAATGAAAGTATGATTTGATCATATATTCAAAACAGGAGGAAATAGAATGAAAAAGATTTTGATTTTATTTGTCACTGTTTTACTAGCAACAGGTCTATTTGCTTGTACAGGTGGAGATAAACCTACTGAAAAAGCATCTGAAGATTTCTTGTATGTATACAGTGCTGACGTTCAGACTTTTGATTATACTATAACTCAAAATGCATCTGATCATGAAGTCAACGCAAACCTAGTTGATGGACTTCTTGAAAACGATGTTTATGGTGACTACGTTGGAGCAATCGCTGAAACGTGGTCAGCAAATGAGGATAGTACCGTATGGACATTTAACCTAAGACAAGGAGCAAAATGGGTTACTGCAACTGGTGAGGAATATGCAGAAGTAACAGCCAACGATTTCGTTACTGGATTACGTCATGCTGCTGAATTTAATTCAGAAACGATTGCCGTTGTAAAGAGCTCAATTAAAAATCTTGCTGCTTATATCGATGGTACTGTCGCATGGGAAGAAGTAGGTATTGAAGCTAGTGATGACTATACTTTAGTTTATACACTAGAAAAACCTGAACCTTATTTCTATACAAAAACAACTTATTCAATTTTGTATCCAATCAATCAAGCATTCTTAGAATCAAAGGGTGTAGGCTGTCAATTAGGTGCAGCTGATACAACTCAATGTGATTTTGGCAATGCAAGTAGCAATGATAATATCCTTTATAATGGTGGATATATAGTGGCTTCTAACGTTTCAAAATCAGAAATTAAGTTAACAAAGAACCCTTCATATTGGGATGCTGAAAATGTGTTCATCGAAAATGTAACTTGGGTATATGATGATGGAAGTGATCCTTCATCAACAGTTATTGGTTTTGAAGGTAGTGGATATTCTCAGGCTGTATTATTAACTAGTGGAGATAATTTCGGCACTTATATGGAGAAATATGAAACTAACGCTTATACCGGTCTACCAAATGCTTACTCATTTGGCATTAACTTTAACTTCAATCGTAAGTCATTTGAATTTACAGAAAAGACTGATAAACAAATTGCGGATACTGAGTTAGCTCTTCAAAACAAAAACTTCCGTTTAGCAATTTTATTAGCATTTGACCGTGTAACATATTTATCACAGAACTTGATGCCCGAAATTGCATTAGCTGCAATTCGCAACACATGGACACCTTACACGTTCTTGACTGTTGATGGACAACCTTATGGTTCGGTTGTTGAAGACAAATTGGCAGAAACAGATTTTCCAATTACTGATGCAGATTTAAAAGAGGGTGTTGATACTTATTATAACGTTGAGTTAGCTCAACAATATATGGCTTTAGCTGTTGAAGAATTGACAGCCCAAGGTGTTGAATTCCCTATTGTATTAGATCATTTTGCCGCTGAAGCAAGTAAATCACAAGTTGCTCAAGCAGCATCATTAAAACAATTGTTGGAAACAAATTTAGCAGGATTTGTTGAAGTTAGATCATGGTTACATGATACTGACACATATTATGGAATGTCTTATTACGCAGTAGATTCATATGATTGTGATTGGGACATTAACACTTCGACAGGTTGGGGAGCTGATTATCAGGATCCTAAAACATATTTGAATATATTCTCAATTGTAGATGGTGATGTATTGTACTCATCAATGGGCTTAGAATTCTACGGAAGTGATACTGCAGAAAACGATGCTGCAATTGAAAATGTTGGACTAGTTGAATATCAAGCTTTACTTGAAGCAGCTGATGCTATAGTTGATGATAATAATGCAAGATATGAAGCTTATGCCAAAGCAGAAGCATATTTGATCTCCAATGCTTTATTAGTACCAGTTCAAACACAATCGGGTGCTGTTAACTACAGAATCTCAAGAATTGAGCCGTTTACAAAACAATATAGTCAATCGGGTATTTGTGGATACAAATTTAAAGGCATGAAAATTGGAACTGAAATTGTAAATGCTGCTGATTACTATGCTGAAAGAGACAACTGGTTAAGTCACGAATAGTATTTTGATAAAATAGATTTATCATAAAAGTTTAGCAATTAGGAAAACAAGTGATTTCCTAATTGCTTTCATTGATTGGAGGATTAACGCTTGAAAAAATATATATTTAGAAGATTAGTTCGGTCAGTACTCTCTATCTTTTTGGTCGTTACAATTGCTATTGTTATGGTATATACACTTATTCCAAGAATGAATGTCTTTAGAAATGATACCGTTTATACTAAACTTGGTAGCAAAGGTGATGATAAAGCGCGTTATGTTAACATTAAACTAGAAAGTTTGGGTTATATAAATTTTGACGAGCAAAAAGATATGTGTAGTATTTATTACACTGGTGATGAGTATAATGCCTGTATGGAAGTTAATTCAACACAGATAAAAGAAATAGTAACTGATTATGAAGATAAAGGCTGGGAAGTATTACAATACAAAAGTGGACTATATTATGTTCAAAAAGATGTACCCATTTATATAAGAGTTATAAATTGGTTTAGTAATCTTATTACTTTTGACCATCCTTGGAAAGTTACAGATATAGAAAATGAAAACCTTGCGAGGAAGATTTATGTAGATTTAGATCATAATAATATCCCTTCTATAAAATGCTCGGGTTGCGAACATAAGTATTTGCTTTATTTTAATAGTAGTTTTCCCTTTATTCATCAGAACTTCGTAAAATTAGATTTAGGTTATTCATATCCAACCTATAGCGGAACAGATATCGTTAATGTTATGGGAGATGATCAAGGAACGATAATTACAAATGAAATGGTCTTTGAAACTGGGGTTACCGCTCCATCTGCTTTCAATTTGCATTCTTGTCAGTATAAGCAAACCTCAACACTAGATACGCTAGATACAAATAAATTTTATGATAATTACGCAAATTGTAAAACTATTAAGAGCGATTTTTCAATGATAAATATTTCAATGGTTTTTGGTGTTCTTGCATTGATATTGTCATATGTTATTGGACTACCAATGGGAATGCTGATGGCATCGAAAAAAGACAAATTAGCTGATAAGATAGGAACAGTCTATGTGAATTTTATGATTGCTGTACCATCATTAGCTTTTATATATTTTGCAAGACTTATTGGAACCTCAGTAGGCTTGGCGGATAAATTTCCAGTACTTGGTGCTCATGATATTCGTAGTTATATACTGCCTGTTATTGTATTAGGTCTAATGTCTTCATCTGGATTGATAATTTGGTCACGTAGATATATGATTGATCAAGCAAACAGTGATTATGTAAAATTTGCACGAGCTAAGGGTTTATCAGAGAAAGAAATCTTCAAAAAACACATATTAAAGAATGCTATAGTTCCAATCGCCAATGGATTACCATCAGCTATAATTTTGACTATCAGTGGAGCCGTTATAACTGAAACCGTTTTTGCAATACCCGGGATGGGAAAACTATTACCTGATTCTATTAGTGCTTATAACAACAACATGATCATTGCTTTAACGTTTATATTCACGTCCTTATCGATTTTATCTGTTCTCTTTGGAGACATATTGATAACTCTAATTGATCCAAGAATCAACTTGGCTGAGAAGAAGGATGGTAGTAAATAATGAGTAATTCAAAATTCCAATTCGTTAAATTGGATCAAAGTGTAACAGAACATATAAAAGCACCTCAATATTCATATTGGAAATCTGTATTCAGTAAGTTTTTTGGTAGTAAAATTACAATTATAATGTTTCTTATAGCTTTGTTTATTGTATTAATGGTAACCATTCAACCTATGTTAAGTGGTTACGATCCGACACTAAACAAGAATGTAAATGATTTATCACTTAGGTTTATTAGACCAAATGCCGAATATTGGTTTGGTACTGATGGTTTAAGCAATTCATTATGGGATGTCGTTTGGCTTGGTGCAAGGAATTCACTTATAATTGCATCAATAGCCACTTTAATAACTACTGTATTGGGTGTTATTGTAGGTGCTTTTTGGGGTTACTCAAAAAAAGCAGATAAATATATGATTGAATTATATAATGTCGTTGCTAATGTACCATTTACTTTGCTTGTCACTGTTTTAATGTATATTTTAGGTAGAGGCATGTGGCAACTTGTATTCGCCTTATCTGTAACATCGTGGCTGAGTACAGCTTATTTTATTAGAATTCAAGTAATGATACTACGAGATAGAGAGTACAATCTTGCTTCAAGATGTTTGGGAACACCAAAGAGTAGAATAATAAAGAATAATATTCTACCTTACTTAATATCCGTTATTGTAACATCTGTTTCAAGAGACGTGCCTATGTTTATATCTTTTGAAGTTTTCCTATCATTCCTTGGATTAGGAGTAGGAGAAAAAGTTGCATCTTTAGGCAGAACAATCAGTGATAACAGAGTGTTTCTTGCACAAACTCCATATCTATTTTGGATTCCTGTAGCAATCAGTGCCGTTATAACTATTACTTTGTATATAGTTGGTCAGAAATTAGCTGATGCTTCAGACCCAAAAACGCACATGTAGTTATTAGAAAGGATATATTGTAATGGAAAAAAATGTTATTTTGTCTGCAAGAGATATAATTGTTCAATTTAAAGTTAGAGGACGCTTATTAACTGCTATAAGAAATATTTCTTTGGATCTTTATGAAGGAGAAACATTAGCTATTGTAGGCGAATCAGGCAGTGGAAAAAGTGTATTAACGAAGACGTTCACGGGTATGTTAGAAAATAATGGTATAATTCCGCAAGGAGAAATACTTTTTGAAGGTGAAAACTTACTTGATATTACTAACGATAAAGGATGGGAAAAGATTAGAGGTAAGAAAATAGCAATGATATTCCAGGATCCGATGACTTCCTTGAATCCGATTGTTACTATTGGTAAGCAAATATCCGAAGTTATTGTCAAACACCAAATGAAGGCAGTGGAAGAAGCGAAACGATTAGCTATAGAGCTAATGGTTAGAGTTGGTATTCCCAATGCGGCTAATCGTTTTGATGAATATCCATTTCAATATTCTGGTGGAATGAGACAAAGAATAGTTATCGCTATCGCTTTGGCTTGTCGTCCAAAAATTCTCATTTGTGATGAACCAACAACAGCACTTGATGTTACGATTCAAGCACAGATCATTAAACTGATCAAGGATTTACAATCAGAGTATAAATTTACAACTGTCTATATCACTCATGACTTAGGGGTAGTTGCTAATGTGGCGGATAAAGTTGCTGTTATGTATTCGGGACAAATTGTTGAATATGGAACAGTCGATGATATATTCTATCACCCAAAACATCCTTATACATGGGCATTATTATCTTCTTTACCACAATTAGGTGTTCCAGGTAGAGATTTATATGCGATTACTGGTACACCACCATCATTATATGAAGAGGTAGTAGGGGATGCTTTTGCACCTAGAAATCCTTATGCTATGCAGATCGATTTTGAGCAAGAACCTCCATTCTTTCAAATTAGCGCCACCCATCGCGCTAAAACATGGTTGCTTGATCCTCGGGCGCCAAAAGTAGAACCGCCTATTGAAATAAGAAACCTCCATGAGCGTTTAATATCAATGGTGAGCGAAGGAGGTAATTATAATGGATGATCGAAAGGTACTTTTATCTGTAAAGGATTTGGAAGTGACTTTCCAAGTTGGTAAAAGAAAATTTGTTGCTGTTCAAGACGTCAATTTTGATGTTTATGAAGGTGAAACATTTGCTTTAGTTGGTGAATCTGGCTCTGGAAAAACAACGATTGGACGTGCCATTGTTCGTATTAATCCAGTTACTAATGGTGAAATAATCTTTAAAGATCAAAAAATAAGTGGCAAGATTAGCAAAGAACTAGACAAATGGGTTGTAAGAAACATTCAAATGGTTTTTCAAGATCCAGCTGCTTCATTAAACGAAAGAGCTACTATTGATTACATAGTTTCTGAGGGTTTGTATAATTTTAACTTATTTGAGGATGA
This sequence comes from uncultured Erysipelotrichaceae bacterium, assembly GCA_964553255.1. Taxonomy (GTDB): domain Bacteria; phylum Bacillota_I; class Bacilli_A; order Erysipelotrichales; family Erysipelotrichaceae; genus JAQUCI01. The sequence continues at coordinate 47,401 of CAZKJS010000005.1, forward strand.
AGCAGATCGTTTAAGAAAAGTTGAAAAAGCACTTTTAGATGTTGGTTTATTACAAGAGCATATGACAAGATATCCTCATGAATTCTCAGGTGGTCAAAGACAAAGAATAGGTATTGCCCGTGCAATGGTCATGGAACCGTCGTTATTAGTTGCTGATGAACCAATATCGGCACTTGATGTATCAATTAGAGCACAGGTGTTAAACCTACTAAAAGACTTACAACGATCAAAAGGATTGACTTGTATTTTTGTTGCTCATGATCTTTCGGTTGTAAGATACATATCTGATCGTATTGCAGTAATTCATAAAGGAAGAATTGTTGAATTAGCTACTGCTGATGAACTATTTGCGAATAGTATGCATCCATATACATTATCACTTTTATCAGCGGTACCAATGCCAGACCCTGAAATTGAAAAGAATAAAAAACTTATTATCTATGATGAATCAGTTCATGAATATGATATTGATAAACCAAGATGGCAACAACTTAAGGGTGATCATTGGATTTGGGCTAATGAAAAAGAAATGGTCGAATATCGCCAACGCTTAAAATAGAAAAAACGACGGAATTCCGTCGTTTTATTTAGTTTTGACTATTATCAAGTCTGATATTTAATATTTCTTCAATTTGATATTTTCGGCGATAAACACGTGCCATTCGATCACTAATTGATGTTAATATTTCATATGGAATTGTGTTAAGATATTTTGCGACATCTTTTATCAATATGTGTTCTCCAAATATCTCAACGATGGTATCTACTGGGTGGTGCTTTTTTAATTTGATCATGCATTGATCCATACAGATACTACCAACTATCAAAGCCGTCTCACCTGCCACATATACATTTCGATTTTGATTGTGGCGATTTAGACCATCGGCGTAACCGATGGGAAGTGTCGCGATCCATTCATCTTCATCACATGTATAAGTAGCACCATAGCTGATACTCTCACCTTTTTTTACTTTTTTAATATGATCGATTTTAGTATATAGTGAGCAGACTGGTTTTAGTTCACTGTTGAAATCAGAGATACCCAACATTGCGATTCCACTTCTTGCCGCATTGCATAAATTCTCATCGAAGTTAAAGATGGCATCAGAATTGGCAGCGTGGATATATTTAAACTTGTGTTTTAAAGTATCAAGGATTAACTTGAATGACTCATATTGCTTTTGAGTGTTTGTTTTATCAAGATTATCACTGTTGAAATAATGAGTATATATACCTTCAATATCATGATTAGGATAAAGCAACTGGATTGCTTCAGTAACTTCACTAACATCTTTAAATCCAATACGGTTCATACCAGTATCAACTTTTAAGTGTAACTTTAAGCCATTGATTCTTGAACCTGCAATCCTTTTTGCGTGATCAAAAGAGGTAACAGTTATCGTAACATTGTTTTGTAGTGCCGCTCTTAGGTGTTGGGCGCTTACATAGTTTAAAACCAATATCGGAGCATCAATTTTCTTAAATCGTAGTGATAAAGCTTCATCTAGTGATGAAACAGCTAGATAGGTAGCATCATTTGCGATAGCGCATTTTGCCAACTGAAAATCACCAACACCATAACCATTGGCTTTTATAACCGCAAAAAGTGATTTATCATTTAGTCTATTTTTTATAGTTTTTATATTGTAATCAAGATTATCAAGATTAACATCTAACCAAGCTTGACGGTAAAACATTATTAGACCACCCTTGCATTATTGTATGCGAAATAGATACCCGCTAAACGAAAAGCTAAAGATAGTAAACCGTTGATACTATTAACACTAAACCAGCTTATTAAAACATTTAATAAACCATAAGGTAAAAGCGTTGGATATAAGAAAATACCAAAGCCAAAAGCACCAATCATATCACCAATCACAAAACTAAGAAAAGCTAATACACCAGCTAAGATTGAAAACTTCGGTTGAACACCTCGACCTTTTTCTAAGATTACTTTACCAATCAAATAACCGATTCCAATAAACATAATTGAAAACTGAATTCTTACTATGCTTACGATGATTCCATAAGCGATAGTTAAGCCTATCGCGGTTAAACCTCCATAGATAAGAGCGTTTCTAAACCGTTGATTTTTACTTAAGGCTGTCTTGTTATAAACTTTAAACATATAATTCCTCCAATACTCTAATAGTATAACATAATCATAAAAACCTAACATAAGATAAGAAACATATTGTTATTTTAAAATTCTTATGGTATATTATTAAAGCAGTATTTGGAGGTTTAGCTCAGTTGGGAGAGCATCTGCCTTACAAGCAGAGGGTCGGCGGTTCGAGCCCGTCAACCTCCACCATGTAACAAAAAAGCCCTTAAATAAAGGGTTTTTTATTTTAAGCGTAATATAATCGTAATACTTTTACAGATTATTCAACGCCGACACGATATTTGATTGCGATTTATCAAACAGATGTCCGTAAACTTCATTGACCATTGTTACAGTGTGACCTAGTCTGTTGGCGATATCAAACGGACTAAATCCTAAAGAAATTAGTAAACTTACATGTGAGTGTCTAAACTCATGTATTTTAATCTGTTTGACTTCGGCTAGTTTGCAATAACGATTCTTCCGTTCTTCAATCGTGGTAGTAGCTAGTCGAGAATTAAAATTGAATAATGGCTGTTTTGAGACATCTATTTTATAGGTAATGTAAATACCTACCAATTCATCTAACAACGCTCTAGTGACCTTATTTAAAGCCACAGACCTATAGGAGTTGTTTGTCTTAGGTGTTGTCGACACGTGATGGTGACTATCGTATGATTTATTGACTATAAGATTAAATCCGTCATAATCTTCAACATTTAACGCTATCAATTCGCCAATTCTTAGACCTGAATAGTATAGAGTTGTAAACACAGCTTTCCATTTTAGATCATCGACTACCGATATAAATTGATTGAATTCATCAACAGACCAGACTTGCATTTCCTTTTTCTGCTCAATCCTGGACACCTTAGGAATGACAAAAGGGTTGACTTGCAGATAACCATATTGCACACCATAATTCAAGACCGATTTAAACTCCGTTTGCATTCGCTCTAACATTCTGTTTGAATATAATTTACCTTTAAACTTTTTTGTTAGTAACAATCGCTGCCATTCTTGAATCATCACACGATCTATTTTATTTATTGTTACATCAGCGAAAAAAGGCAAGATGTGATTCTTGTTTGTTTCAATGATAGATTTAGCGGTTCTAGGTTTATATTGTTGCTTTTTAAAAGCCAAACATAGTTTGTATAATTCTTGATAAGTTATATTGTCTAAGCTCTTGATAGAAGCATGAAAAAGTCTTTCAGCTTCTTTCGCTTGTTTAAGTGTTTTCCATTCTTTGTTCTCTACTTTTTTCTGTTTACGCTTACCTGTATGATCTAAATAATAAGTCGAAAAGTAGATAACACCATCTTTATTGCGACCAACGGACATTTTATTTTACTATCTGCTTTGATAATTCCCATTGGTTGCCACAATTCTGACATACTGCGATTGAGTGCGATATGTTTTTTATTTGTTTCTTTTTTGGTAAAAATAACATAATCAGTTTAATTCCGAAAAAATAAACCCACAACATTAAATCTAAAACCCAACCAAAGAATAGCCAATAAAATAAACCTTTGCTTTTCTTCTTTAGTTGTTGCTCATTAACAAGCTGAACATTGACATTGGTGCTTCCACATTTTTTACATTGAAGAGATGTTGACATAAGTAAATATTTCCTTTCTTAATTTTAACATATCAAAATAATCTATTTTTATAATATTATAAATAATAAAGTAATATTTGTAAATTATCAAAAACAAAAATGTTATAATTTCTTACGATAGCTAGTTAAAACATCTACATAGTTTACCCCAAGAATATTGCACATATCTTTTAGCATATTTGCTGTAATTGGTATTTTGCCACGTTCGTAGTCAAATAAAGTCGTATGAGAACGATTGATGCGTTCCGCTAGTTGTCTTATGCTCATTCCTTTGGCAATTCTAAGTGATTTGATTTTTTCTCCTAAATAAACATCAAAATCATCATACATACAAACACCTTCTTTCACAATTAAAATATAGCACTTTTGACTAAAAATGTAAAGTGTGAACGACCAACAGCACTCAAAAAAAGAAAAAGAATAAAAAAAGAACAAAATGTGTAAATGTTAGTTGACAACTTACAAATATCTATTATAATAAGGGTAGATGTAAGTTGAGAACTGACAAGAAAGGAAACCGAATGGAAATTTATTTAACAGTAAAACAGATTAGGGGAATGTTGGGGCTAACCCAAGAAGAGTTTGCAAACAAGCTGAATATTAAATTATCTACATATGTAAAAAAAGAAAATGAAAAGTCTGAATTGACCGCTAAAGAATTGCGCAGAATATCAGAAATAAGTAATGTGCCACTAGATAAAATACTTATCTAATTTTTTTACCCCAAATGTAAGTTGGGAACTTACAAAACTTAATGAAAGGACGATTGAATGAAAATTGAAAAATGGCTAGATTATCAGATTAGATTTGTCGAAAAGAATGGCGAATGGTGGGCGGTGCTAAAAGATGTAACCGATGCACTTGAACTTAAAACTTTTGATGTTAGAAAACGATTAGAAAAGGACATGGTTTCAACCCATACCCTGATAACAAATGGCGGCGTGCAACAAATGCTTGTTGTTAACGAATTTGGCATTTACGAAACAATATTCTCAAGTCGTAAACCCGAAGCTAAAGAGTTTAAACAATGGGTATTCAAAGTAATTAAAGAATTACGAAAAGAAAGTGGTCTAGATGGATTCCAAGTATTCAGATTATTAGACAAAGAACATCAAAAAGAAATGATGAAAAACTTGTCTAAATCACTAAAGAAGCCTGTAAGAGTAGATTTTATAAAAGCAAATATCATCACGAATAAAGCAGTATCAAACAAGCATGGTTATTCAAAAATGATACATAAAAACGATATGACACCACAAATGCTTATTGAAAGACAAGAAATACTTGAAGATACAGTTGATCTAATGTCGGTAAATGACAAGTTTGAATTAGGTTTGTCGATAAGCTCAACCTTATACAAAAAATACAGTTAAAAGGAGTGATAAACATTTTTCTAAGCAACAAAGACATTATGTTTCTAGTTGGTTGTTCATCAGGAACAGCGAGCAAAATCAAACGCAAAGTATTAGATTATTCAACTAGCAAAGGAGTGATATCAGTAGGTAACAACAAATGCCTAGCAAGAGACTTCTGTAAGCTATACGGACTTAATATTGACGACATAAAAAGAGCGCTTATCGACCAGAAAGAACGCTCAATGTAATTCTTAAAATTACACTTAAATTATAACACGAAAGGCAAGTTATGGACATCTATTTCGATAAAAACAAAGAACGCATAAAAGAGCGTTGCATACTAAAGAATTCAGATGGAATGTATTACGGAACACATTTATATTACGGAAAGATTTGTATTGTGATGAATGGAATGGTAGGTTACTTAAGTCAATTAGCTATGCCGATTGATGATGGCTACTTCTTACCAGATTTTAAGGTGGTATATCGTGGAAAAAATCATTAAATGGCTAACGGCCTTAATCGCTATCGCATGTGTTATCTGTTTAGTTTCAATGATCTACGTAGCACATTTAGCCGATGCCGAATTAAAAAGAGCTTACGAATATTCAGAAACATACGTAACATCAAGTCCTATTCAGTTAGCACACTTGATTAAACAACCTACAGAGCGAGAAGTAATATTCACAACATTTACCGATGAAGTATTAGGGTCTGGAATTAAACGCCACGAACTCGATACAAACGATTTAGGACTACTTACCTACAACAATAAGGTTGTTATAGCAACAGCCACCTACGAATGCTTAAACAGCTCACATGGAGCTTGTAAGAAGATACAAGAACTACCAGAAGATTATACAGCGTTTAACTATTTCGATGAAATGCAAATCGAGTTTAGGGGACAAATCTATGATGCTATCGTGCTTGACAGTTGTGGTTCATGCTCCGTCGATAAAGGCGAAGAACATCAAAGGGTAGATATATTAGTCGAACATAACTTTGACCATACCAAAGAAAACGGAAAGGTCATATTGAACTAAGTTGTGCCTAGGGAGAAAACTCCAATTCTCCTTTACCTCTTTCACATCTCCCTAGGGCAACGAACAAAACAATAGCGATATTGTCCAACAAAAAGGACAGAAAGGAAATTATGAAACATTATAAAAGCGTATTTGAAAACGAGCAAGAATTATTAAAAGCTTTGATAGACATTCATTTGAACGGGAATGATATAGAATGCGATCCAATGTATTTTAAAGGCAATTTTTATAAAGATGGTATAAATGCTCCAAAATATAAGTTTGATATTAACCCACAAACCATAGAAACAGAACTTGGAAATGCAACTTGTTTGCCGTTGGAAGAAAAACAATTAAATAGCATAATTCTCGATCCGCCGTTCTTATTCGGAATACATGGCAAAACCAAACATTATTACAGTGCGAAAACACACACAATGTTTCAAGACTACGAAGATCTTAAAACAACATATGAAGGAATAATTAAAGAAGCTAGTAGGGTATTAAAAAAGAAGGGCAAGCTTATATTTAAATGCCAAGACTATACAGATAGTAAAACAACAATGACACACATATTAGTCCATGACATAGCGATAGATAATGGTTTTTATGCTAAAGATTTAGCGATATTAGTAAAACCACTAAAAGTATATAATGGCAATTTAATTCAAAGACACTTAAGGAAAATACATACATATTTCTATGTGTTTGAAAAAGTTTAACGAAAGGAACTTATGGAAAAATACTATAAATGTCCAGATTGCAAAACCGAGTTTAGCGAAGAAGAATCACACTACTTTAAGGAATATGGCAAGTATGTAATGCAATGTCCTAAATGTGATAATTGGGAACTAGACGAAGGGTTTAAATGCAAAGAATGCGAACAATGGTTTATGACACCTAAGGTTGATGATGTTGAGTTATGCGAAGAATGCTATACAGAAGCATTAAAGAGATTACAAGACGATTACAAGACATTCATCGATAAATACAATGAAACAGATACGGCTATATTAGAAGATTATTTGGCTAGTAAATATTACTAAAGGAGCAATAAATGGAAAAAGA
>CAZKJS010000006.1:0-7616 GCA_964553255.1 uncultured Erysipelotrichaceae bacterium
TATTAGACTTATTGCCGTTTCTTTATCAAAACGGAATTAACTTTTAGAATTCAATCCAATAATTTTTGATTAAGCGTATTGATTGTATTAGCTTAATAATGATGATAGTATAATAAACGTGAGGTACCACAATGATTGAAGATTTCAGTGATTTTATGTCTTTAGCCAGTTTAGTATTCGTAATCTTAATGATCGTTTTTTTCGTTATCAAAAGTTATCTGCGTGTACGTGAAAGGCAACTCATTAAAGAAGAAATCGAGTATTACAGAGAGCGGTAACCCCTAAGGAGGAAAAATGTTTACAAAAGTATTTAAACCAACTAACGGACCTGAAGCAATTGGTCCTTATTCACCAGCTGTTAAATTAGGTGATTTTGTTTACCTTTCAGGTCAATTACCAATTGATCCTAAAACTAACGCTTTGGTAGATGAAGGAATTGCTGGCCAAACCAAACAAGTAATTGCTAATATTGCTTCAGTATTAGCTGAAATGAATCTTGAATTACGTCATGTACTGAAGACGACAGTCTTTATGGCTGATCTAAATGATTTTCAAGCTATGAATGAGGTTTATGGCGCTTATTTTAGTGAACCATTTCCAGCTCGTTCAACTGTACAAGTTGCAGCACTACCAAAAGGCGCACTAGTTGAAATTGAGTGTATGGTCATTGATACATTAGCTTATGAACAAGCCGCTTGTGGTTCAGGATGTTGTGGTTGTGATGATGAAGAAGGCGAATGTAGTGACGGTTGTTGTAGTTGTGAAGACGAGAGTTCTGAATGTACTGATGGCTGTTGTGAGAGCTGTGAATAAATACGCGTAAGCGTATTTTTTTTTAGGATAATTGTTAAAGCACCCCTAATTATGATACGGTGATAACTTGAAAGACGTATTAATTGTTAGTGAGGATATTAAACTTGATCTGACTTATATTAAAACAACAGAAAAAGCTTTCTATTTACCAACCAAAGCTAACATGCTTATTGAAACATGGTGCTTAAATCACGGAAGAAGTATTGTTGGGGCAAAAAAAAGTGCCTTGTTTTGGTTAGGTAGTATTAAAAATGTTCCGTTATATATTTCAAGCAAGTTATGTCTAATAATGATAAAGACAGATTATGATCAAACTAAGTTATGGCTGAATAACTGTATGATCTCAAAGACAAAACGATTATATAATCATTTAACAATTGTTTACTTTAAAGATAATAGTAATATGATTATCAAGGTTAATGATCGCGTGATAAATAAACAGATCCAAAGAGCTAATATCTTACTAAAAATGATTGATTGATCAAAAATAGATTGCAACATACAAAAAGTTAGTTATAATGATAATCTGAAAGATAGAGAAGTAGGATGGCAACTAAAAAGAATATCGATTTAAAATCGTTGATCATGGTTATCATAGCTAGTATTGTCTATGCGTTAGCTTTAACAACTTTTATCGATGCTGGTGGGCTATTTCCAGGTGGTTTTACAGGATTAGCACTTCTTATCGTACGAATTTTTGACAAATATCTTAATATTACATTGAGCTTTGGTGTTATCTACATCATGTTCAATATCGGACCGACAATCTTGGTTTACAAATATATAGGTAAGCGTTTCACAATTTTATCAGTTATAAACTATGGTTTAACTAGTTTGTTGTCTGGATTATTACCAAGTTTTAATATCGTTGATGATATATTGTTGATTGCTATATTTGGAGGTCTATTTATCGGTATCTCAACATTGTTAGCATTACAAGCTAATGCAAGTGGTGGTGGTACCGATTTTATCGCTATCTATATGGCTAATCGTTATCATAAAGCAATGTGGAATTATATATTTGTTGGTAATGCGATTATCTTAACAATTGCTGGTGCCTTATTTGGATGGGAAAAGGCATTGTATTCGATTATATTCCAGTTTGTGGCAACACAGATTGTTAACACAATGCATCAAAGATATAAGCTTGTCACAATGACGATAATATCAGAAGAGCCTGATGCAATCGCAAATGCAATTTTGGCTAATTCACAACATTCATTGACAAAGTTATGGGGTGAAGGGGCTTACTCAAAAAGACCTAAATGTATGTTGTATATGGTATTAAATGCATTTGAGGTTGATGAAATAGTTACGATCATAAAAGAAGTAGATCCAAATGTATTTATTAATCTTTCGCAATCACAAAGAATTATTGGTAACTTTAATCAAAAACCATATGAATAAACAGCTCAATGAGCTGTTTATTTAATTTCTATTCCTATTTTTAGTTGTACATCGTGTAGTTTTTTTCTTGCTAAAATACTTGCTTTTTTGGCACCTTGTACTAAAACTTCATCAAGAACATTACTTTTATCTATCTGTTCATATTTAGCTTGGATTTCAGCTAAAGTAGCACAAACAACATCAGCGACTTCTTTTTTAAATTCACCATAACCTTTGCCTTGATATCGTTTGGTGATTGATGAAATACTTTCTTTGGTTAAGCTTGATAAAATCGTCAATAAATTAGCTATACCTGGTTGTTGTTTCTTGTCATAGTGAATATTAGCTTCATTGTCGGTTACTGCTGACATGATTTTCTTTCGTACAGCTTTAAGGTCATCCATCAGATAAATACAACCCTTCGCATTATTATCACTCTTACTCATTTTTTTGGTGGGTTCTTGCAAATCCATGATCCTAGCACCGACTTTTGGGATTAATGGTTGGGGTAATTTAAAAGTTGAACCATAGTTATTGTTAAATCTCTCAGCGATATCACGTGCTAATTCTACATGTTGCTTTTGATCTTCTCCTACTGGTACATAATCAGCATCATAAATAAGAATATCAGAAGCCATCAAAACAGGATAAGTGTATAAACCAACTGTAATACTTTTTTCTTTTTTTTGTAGCTTTTCTTTATATTGCGTCATGCGATTAAGTTCACCTTGGTAACTATTGCATGCCAATATGTAACCAAGTTGTGAATGTTCTTTTATATCTGATTGCAAAAAGATTGTTGCTTTGTTTGGATCTAGACCACATGCAAGATAAAGTGTCGCAGCTTCTCTTAAATTTCGACGCAATTCTTCTGGGTTTTGGTAAACAGTAATACAATGTAGATTCGCAATGAAAACAAACATTTCATACTCGTCTTGAAAACCAACAAAATTGCGCAGAGCTCCAATATAGTTTCCTAAGGTCAACTGACCGCTTGGCTTAATGCCACTTAACATTCGTTTCATAAAAGTTCCTTTCATATAAAAAGCGTCCCTGAAGGGACGCTTACAATGCGTGGTACCACCCAACTTACTCAATATGAGTCACTCTATTATAACGGTATCACCGGCGGTTAAACCGCAACTCCGAAAGTCCAATTCATTTCTTACTTCTAAGGATTGTTTGCATCAACCACAATCTTTCTAATGCTTTAAGTAAGAACTACTATCTTTCATCAATGTCTTTAAGTTATTTAAACACGTTTTTTAGGAATAATCAATAGGCCAGCTAATACCGATACAAATGAAACAAGTAAATATATCTCAAAGTTCTCCATTGTAACGCCACCATAAATGACTACTAAAGCACCAAGTATGGCAAAAACTGGGAACACCAAACCTAAGAAGACGTTTTTGATATCTTTATTGAAGTAAAGTTTGATAACGCCAATATAAAGTAAGATATAGAAGAAGTAGGTCATAATGATTGGTAGAGACGATATGTCTAGTGTTGCAAGTGATGGAATCACAGTTGAAAGATAATGGATCACTAACCATAGTAAAGTAATAACAACTGCGATCACGCATGATAATAAAGGCATATCATACTTTTTGTTCACTTTTCCTATTGCATCACTAAATGGGATTTCTTTTCTTAAGGCTAATGCGTATGGCATTCTGGTAAAACCTAAGACTAAACCATTTAGTACGCCAAATATCGATAATACAACAGCGACTAGGATCAACTTAGCACCATTCGCGCCAAAAAGAATTTGAGCTGCTTTATAAACAGTTGGTACAGTGCTGGTACCATTAACGACTGATTGGATAAACTCAGGACCTACTACAACACTAACACCGACATAATAAGCGATATAGATAAACATAATAAAGATTGGGGCGATCGTCAAAGCCAAAGGAAGATTGCGTTTGGCGTTTTTTATCTCATGACAAATACTTGGAGCTACTAACCAACCATCATAAGAGAAAGCAACCGCCACAATACCGCTGCTAGTCGCAAAGATAAGAGGAAGACTTACACCTTGTGTTAGTACTTCAGAAGGATTACCAAAGACGATACCGACAATCGCAAGTAAAAATAAAGGGATAAGCTTAACAACGACGGTTGTTGTTTGAAAAGCAGCGGCCAGTTTAGTAGCGAAGATGTTTAATGCAAAAACAGCAGCTAATGACAATAGTGACAACACCCAAATCCAACTAAATGCTAAACCGAAAAGTTGGATCAAATATAAGCCACAAACAAAACTAATAATGGCACATAAAGCAGGCAAGTAGATGATTGTTTGAAACCAACCAGCTAAAAAGCCGAAAGTTTTACCAAAAGCCATTTCGCTATAAGATATCAAACCCCCTACAGTATCTGATTTTTTTGCCCATTCGGCTATTGTGAGACCACCAAAAATGATACCTAAAGCACCAATGAACCAATATAGACATCCAAGCAAAATATTGCCGTTGGTGATGACATAAAGGCTGTCAGCTTTAAAGAAGATACCAGAACCGATGACAATGCCAACGATCATGGTGATAGCGGTAGGTAATCCGAATTTTACCTTTTGTTCTGAAATTATTCTCTTTTCCATTGTTTTTCTCCCGACATTCACATAGTAATAATGTATATTAGATTATATTATCAAGTCAACAAAAAATGTAAAATAATGTAATAACATGAAAAAACTTTCAATCTTGATCCCTAATAAGTTTTTACTATTGTTTAATTATGTTTTATATTATAATGAAAAAGAGGTGAATTAAATGATTGTTGTATATACATCACCGGGTTGTGCATCTTGTCGTAAAGTCAAACGATGGTTAAAAGACAGAAAACTACCGTTTGTGGAAAAAAATATATTTTCAATCATCTTAAAGGAAGATGAGATCAAACAGCTTTTGGTAAGAAGTGAAAATGGCACCGATGATATTATAAGTAAAAGGTCTAAAATAATCCAAGAAGGTAAGATTGATGTTGATGAAATGACAACAAAAGACTTGATACGTTTCATTCAGCAGAATCCTTCAGTGCTTAAAAGACCTATTATCATAAATGAACGAAGTTTTCTTGTGGGATATGATAATGAAGAAATAGATGTTTTTATTCCACCGGAGTTACGTTTGTTAGGTTTTCATTCATGCAATGATACTTGTCCAAACTTCTGTTCATGTGGTAGATATCGTCAAGAAACATAGTTTATAGTTGTTTTCATAGCTTGATTAAACTTTTTTATATGATATTAATATGGTATTATATTAGCGATAAGATTTGCTGGTAGGAGGGGCTTAAGTGAGTAATAAACAGATATTTGCCGCCCTGGAGATAGCTGATCATGAAATAAGATTAGTCGTAAGCGAACTGCACAATCTTAAATTTAATGTGTTGAAGGTTGAGCGTGTCGCAATCGATGGAATCGAAGAATTAATGATCATCGATCATGAAACGGTAATAGAAGGTATTAAGAAAGCGGTGCAGAATGCATCGAAGATGATTGGTGTACCAATTAAAAGAGTACTTTTATTAATTCCTTCATTAGCTGCTAACAAGATAACAAAAAAAATCACCGTTAAACCAGTTGGTTTGAGGATTTCTATAAATGATATTCAAAGTGCTCTTAAGTTGTCGTTAAATGCGCCAATTCCGGAAAACTTGGAACTTGTTAACTTCGCTTATATGCGTTATAACGTCAATGGCTTCGCGACAAGAAGGATGCCGATAAATGAGAAAGCTGACACATTAACTGTTGAAGTAGATCTTTTATGCGCAGATAAAGAAATGGTTTGGCAATACGTTAAATGTATCGAAAAAGCTGAGTTGGAAATTATTGATATCTATCTTGATACATATGCTTTTTGCAATGAAGCAGCACTGTTTGAGAAAGCAGTTGGACAATATCTCTATTTGATTAGACTTGAAAAAGACTCGACAACACTGAGTCTTTTAGCTAATGGTCGTATTGAAAACAGCGTAGTGATTCATAATGGTTATGGAAGTGTTGTCGATCATATAGTCGAACAATGTCATCTGTCAACAGATGTTGCTGATCGTTTATTAAGATACAACTGTAAGATGATATCAAAAGTAAGTGATAGTCCAATTTATCTTTGGTCATATGATAACAAAACCCATACCATAAGTGATGAAGAATTAGCTAACTTAGCGCGTTTAAAACTTACTGAATGGATTGATGAGATCAAAGAGATTAGCGAAGAAATATTGAAACAAGAAAAAGTAATGGGAATTGTGTATGGTGAAGGTGCAATAATTCAACAACTTAGTGAATTTATATCGAATGCGTTGAATATTAAATTCAGTTTATATGTTCCTGATACATTAGGCATAAGAGATGGAGCGCTTGCATCTGTTGCTGGGGCATTCTATTGTTATAATGATCATGAATCATTAAGAAGTAATAGTTTATACAGCGTTGATAATGACGCATTTATAAAGATGGCCAACAGTGTTAAAACTGTTGAAGTAGTTGAAAAAGATGACACACTAACAAATCGCTTTAAGAAACTATTCAAGTAATCGGGAAAGGAAATAAAATGACACAGTTAAAATATGAACAAGTCGCAAGAATTAAAGTTTTCGGTGTAGGTGGAGCCGGTTGCAATGCCATAAACAGAATGGTTGAAGAAGGGGTACAAGGAGTTGAGTTTTTCGTAGCTAACACTGACTTACAAGTCTTAAATGTATCACCGGTTAAAAATAAGATAATCCTAGGTAAGGAGACAACTAAGGGTCTTGGTGCTGGAGCAAATCCTGAAATTGGCTATAAAGCTGCTCTTGAGAGCGAAGATGAAATTCGTGATGCCATGAAAGATGCAGATATGGTTTTTGTTACTGCTGGTCTTGGTGGCGGTACTGGAACTGGTGCGGCCCCTTTATTTGCCAAGATTGCTAAAGAACTTGGCGCATTAACTGTTGGCATCGTCACAAAACCATTCTCATTTGAAGGTAAAAAAAGAACAACACAAGCAGTTGATGGCTTAGAACGATTAAAAGAGTATGTAGATTCATTGATAATTGTTTCAAATAATCAATTGTTAGAAGTCATTGGTAGGATTCCCTTTCTTGACGCCTTTAAAGAAGCTGATAATGTTTTAAGACAAGGTGTACAAACGATAACCGATTTAATAGCTGTTCCAGCTTTAATCAATCTTGATTTTGCTGATGTAAGAACAATAATGGAGGGACAAGGTACGGCTTTGATTGGTATTGGTATGGCAGAGGGCGATAAAAAATCACAAGAAGCTGCTCAAAAAGCGATTCAATCACCACTTTTAGAAGCACAGATCAAAGGTGCTCGAAATGCAATTGTCAATGTAACCGGTGGTAATTCTATTACCGCTTATGATGCTAATGATGCTGTGGAGTTTATTCGTGAAGCAGCTGGTGGTGAT
>CAZKJS010000006.1:7626-34422 GCA_964553255.1 uncultured Erysipelotrichaceae bacterium
TGTCTTTGGTATAGCTATCAACGAGAAATTGGGTGATGCGATCATTGTGAATGTCATCGCTACTGGTTTTGATATACCGAAACAAAAAACAATTGTTACAAGCAAACCTATTAATACACAAGCGGTTAATACTGAAACACTTAAAGATGGTCATATTGAGGAAGAGATCAGTGCTGATGAAATACCAAGTTTCTTTAAGTTTAGAGGATAAAGGCATGATGAATGCCTTTTTTATTTGTTATAAAATTAAATCAATAATTAATTATATTAATTATGTAATTGACAATATTAATAACTGATTATATAATATCAACGAGGTACGATGATGAAAAGAAAAATTAAGGTATACATAAAGACTGCAGATCACAATATCAATTTACCCAAAATTTCTTTATCAACGGCAGGCTTTTTAGCTAAAATGGCGCTTAAGTTCTCACAAAACAACAATTTTTCTGATGATAATGTAAAAGCGCTTGTTGTTCAGAATCAAAAATATTTTCAAGAATTAATTAAAGTGACTATTGATATGTTGAATGACATGGATCCTTTTATCTTAGTAGATGTAAAAAGCCAAACTGAACGTATTTATATTGAGGTACTATAAGGAGGTACTATGGCCAATGAAGTAATCGGCATTTGTCCGGTATGTCATGGACAATTGTTTGCGACAAAGCTTACTTGTGGTAATTGTCACACGGAGATTAGTGGTGAGTTTGCATTATCTAAGTTTAGTTATTTAACGCGAGATGAACTTAGATTTGTTGAGAATTTCGTTATCTTGCGAGGTAACATTAAAGACATGGAAAAAGAAATGGGTATATCTTACCCAACAGTCAAGAAATATTTAGATAACATTATTCTCAAACTGGGATATAGTTTATCATCAAAAAACGAACTTGATAGTGAAGAAGTTTTAAGAAAGATAAAAGACAAGGAAATTTCAGTTGATGAAGCAATTGAACTTTTGAAAGGGAAATAAAAATGAGTAAGATAAATGAGATATTAAAGATGGTAAAAGATGAGATTATCTCAATAGAGGAAGCAGAGAAATTAATCAATGCACTTGAAGAAAAACCACTTATAGCTACTAAAAATGAATTAATTGATTCTGATTACCAACAAAGAATGCTTAGAGTTTTAGTTAAGGCGATTGATGGTGATATTGTTAGAGTGAACATTCCGGTAGTATTGATCTTAGCTGGAATTGATATCGCTCATAAATTTAATAACTTGAAGTTTAATGATCACAACTTTGATATGGGTCAGATTGATTTTGAATTGATAAAGCAATGTATCCAATCAAAGATGATGGGTGAGATCGTTAGTGTTGAGGCTGCTAATGGTGATACGATAAAAATTTTCATTGAATAGGCGAAAGCCTATTTTTTTACGTTTTTAACTGTAATATCATGCTATAATCATTTTAGTTGAGGTCAAATTAATGGATAAATTATCAATCATCGTACCTTGTTATAACGAACAAGAAGCATTGCCTTATTTTTATCAAGCTATAATTGAAATTGCTAAGAAAATGAGTAATGTAAGTTTTGAATTTTTATTTATCAATGATGGTTCAAAGGATGAAACCTTAAGGGTATTAAAAGAACTTGATCAAAAAGATGAAAGAGTTCGCTATATTTCGTTTTCACGTAACTTTGGTAAAGAAGCGGCCATGTATGCGGGATTAAAACATGCGACTGGCGACTTTATAGCTGTGATGGATGCGGATCTTCAAGACCCTCCTGAGTTGCTATTTGAAATGTATGATTGTTTGAAAAATGAAGATTATGATTGTGTTGCGACTAAACGCAGTACGAGAAAAGGCGAACCCAAGATTAGATCTTTTTTTGCGCGTTGTTTCTATTGGTTGATCAACAAGATATCAAAAACTGATATCGTTGATGGTGCTCGTGATTATCGCTTGATGAATCGTAATATGGTTAATGCGATTCTAAAGATGAGTGAATATAATCGATTCTCCAAAGGAATATTTGGATGGGTTGGTTTTAAGACTAAATGGTTGTCTTATGAGAACATAGAAAGAGTAGCTGGTAATACTAAATGGTCATTTTGGAATCTTTTGACTTATTCATTTGAAGGTATTATCGCATTTTCAACTGCACCTTTGGCTATTGCTTCGTTGTTTGGGGTTTTGTTTTGCTTTATTGCATTTTTGGGCATAATAGTAATCTTTGTTCGCCATTTTATGGGTGTTGAAAGCGCGTTTGGATGGGCTAGTACGATTTCTATCATCTTATTTGTTGGTGGGATTCAGTTGTTTACTATTGGCATTCTGGGTCAATATATGGCAAAAACATATTTGGAAACTAAAAGAAGACCAATTTATTTAATTAGAGAAAGTGATGGCGAATTGAATGATTAAAGTATTTATTACTGATGTAGATGGAACGCTTTATGATCACAAGCAGATGGAAATACCTAAAGCTAATATTGAAGCAATCAAGTTATTGCAAGAAAAAGGTGTCATTATTGTTATTGCTACTGCTCGCACATATGCAAGTTCACAAATTATCGTAAAAGAACTTGATATGGAAAATAAACCTGGGTATTTAATAGCTAGTAATGGTGGCAGTATCTATGATACTAAAGATAAGAGCTTAATATATGAAAAACCGATACCGATGAGTTTACTATATGAACTATACAAGTATGGTTTAAATAATGATCTACATTTTAATGTTGAACAAGACGAATATGTGGTAACTAATGGTTATGATCCAGGAATTGCGATTGATAATTTAATTGTTGGTGTCAATTTTATGTTGACTAGTCCACTTAATGATTATTGGGCGAAAGTTACTCATGAACCATATAAAGTAAGCTTTACCCAACGTAAAGAACTAATAGATGAACATTATCTTAAAGTGGATAAGCTTTTTGGTGATCGACTTTATATTTGTCATGCTGGTGATAACTTTATTGATATTGTACTCAAAGATGTTAATAAATCAACCGCGGTGGCTCATCTTTTAAAGAAGCTTGGTTATGATTTTAAGGATGTTGCTGCAATAGGTGATGGTGATAATGATAGTTGGCTTTTAGCTAGAGCAGAATTTAGTGCTGCTATGGCAAATGGAACCGCACTCGCAAAGTCTTCAGCTAAAGTTTTGGTTGGTAGTTGTGCAGATGGCGGACTTAGTGAGTTTGTAGAATTTTTATTGAAATCAGAAGAATGATCTAGGAATAAACTCTTTTATTAATAATCTTATTAGTGAAAGGAGATAACATGACAACAGCCAGTATTGTCACATACGTGATAATTGCGGCAAGCGTTGCCGCTGTCATCAAGGTATTAAGTAGTGGTCGGGGAAAGGTAAGTATCCCTGGTATAACTATTCAATGGTCGAAGTAGTATGATAGATCCACAATGTGGGTCTATTATCTTGTATAAATGAAAGGAATTGGATAATGAAGGTTCATGAAATACCATTAACTGAAAGACCAAGAGAAAGAGCAATAAAAAATGGTTTAGGTCACTTACATGATCGTGAACTGTTAGCTATTTTAATAAGACATGGTTATCAAGGAGTTAGTGCTTTACAGGTTGCTGATCAATTGCTTAATCAACATGGTCTAAAGGATTTACCACTATTATCATTGAATCAACTAATTAAGATCAAAGGAATTAAGAAGATAAAAGCGGTTGAGCTGATGGCAAGCTTTGAACTGAATAAAAGGATCATGGCTAAACAGACTTTAGCTACAGATGTTATCAATAATCCACAAAGTTTGATTGATTGGCTTCAAATTCAGGTTGGTTTTATGCAACAAGAGCATTTTATCGTTATTTTTTTAAATACTAAAAATCATATTATAACTCATAAAACACTTTTTATTGGTAGCCTTGATGTTAGTGTAGCCCATCCACGTGAGATATTTAAAGAAGCAGTGGCGTGTAGTGCAGCTAAGATAATCGTTGCTCATAATCATCCTAGTGGTGATGTAACACCAAGCGATAAAGATATAAGTTTGACTAAACTGCTTAGTAATGCTGGTAAAATGATGGGCATACCTTTGATCGATCATTTAATCATCAGTAAGCATAGTTACTTTAGTATCTTACATGATATAAAATAAAAGGTTTGTTAAAAAGGCTAAATGTATCTATAATATATTTGGTGATAAAATTTGAAGTTCAAAGGATTTCGTAAAATATTAATATATCTTGTTGTGATTTTAACAACGTTAACCATGGGGATGGTTATCATTCGTAGAACACATGTATTGGATGATATCGATACCAAATTATTCTCTTTTTTTTCGTCGGCAAAATATACTTTGATCGATCGTCCATTTCAAACCCTTTTCGGATGGGTTGATGATTATACTGAGTTTTATAAATTACGGGAAGAGAATGACTTGTTAAGAAGAGATATTGATAGTTTGAACCTCTATAAAGCACAATTAATGGAAGCTAATCGCGAGATTGATGAGCTTAAAGATATATTAAATTTAAAAATGTCATTATCACGATACGAACTGATCAATGCGACGGTTATTGGAAGAGATGTTTCTGGGTGGAATGATATGATAATGATCAATGTCGGTACTAATGATGGTATTGATGAAAACTATGCGGTTATTACTACTGGGGGCTTGATAGGTCGTATTAGCAAAGCTAATCAAAACAGTTCGATAGTAAAGCTTGTTACTGTTGAGGATGGATCAAATAAAGTAAGTGTAAAGATACAGATAAGTGCTAATACCACTGCTGAAGCGTATTTAGAATCATATGATAGTACCAAGCATGCTTTTGTCTTGAAACTGTTAAGTACAGGCTATACAGTCACTCCTGGCATGACAGTAGTAACATCTGGCATGGGTGGTGTTTTCCCTTCAGGACTACTAGTAGGAACGGTTTTAGAGGTAAAAGTACTAACAAATGCGGTAGGTATGAACGTTTATGTAGTACCTTCAGCGAACTTTGATAATTTTCATTATGTGAGCGTGGTTAAGCTTATTGGGAGTCAAGAATGATCTTTCAAATATTATACTTGATCATTTGTTTCAGTTTCGATTTTGCTCTTAGTATAGCTTTTCCTGTTGATTTTGCACAGCAGGCATTAGTCTTTATACCAGCACTTGGCTTTTGTGCTATGATCTTAACTGTTAAAAAGATGTCATTGCTTGATGCCTTATTAACCAGCTTATCTTGTGGTTTTATCTATGGATTGTTTATTCCGCAGACTTTATTTCTATATCCATTGCTTTTTGCGATCGTGGTATTGATAACTAGAATTTGGTCAAGTAATCTCAATGAGTCAGTGCTAGAATTAATGATCATTTGTTTAGTGGCTATCGCACTTAAAGACTATTTTCTATATGCATATATGTATACAACTGGAGCGACTACAATAAACATCTTATTCTGGGTTAGATCGCATCTATTTATTGCGATTGTTGGTAATGCCATATTTATATTGCTAGTCATTATTTTCTATCGTCATATTAATAGATTGATTGTTTTGTCTGATCAACGAAAACAAAAGAAAGAACATGCTGGATATCGTAACTGATATAGCATATTACTTATTTTTCTCAATTTCAATTGTGGTATAATCAAAACTAAGAAAGGAGCGCATGATGAAGAAAAAAATATTGATTGCTTTGATAACCTTAATGTGCGCTACTACATTAACAGCTTGTCAGGTAAAAAGCCCTAAGATATGTTATACCGTCTATCCTATACAATTTTTAGTAGAGCGTTTAGCCGGTGATAAAGTAAAAACATGTCGGATTACATCCGATGGTAATATTCTTCGTTTTCAGATCATTGCTGATTATCAAGAGCAATTAAGTGACGCTGATCTTTTCCTTTACATGGGACAAGTTGAGCCTTTTATGCACATATATTTATCACAGATCAAGCAAAACAAAGATATGGACATCATTAATCTTGCTGGAACTACCAGTATCTATAACTTTAAACGTTATACACAAGTACAAGTAGGTGAAAGTAAAGTATTTATAGAATCGCCATACTATGAAAGTTCGTTATTTAACTCAGTAGATACATATGATAGTGATCCATATATCTGGCTTGATCCAATCGCAATGACAAGTTTAGCAAGTCAAATTCGAGATTGGTTAGTAACTCATTATACTGAAGAGTCTGATTATTTTGAAAAACAGTATGATTTGCTTGAGGCTGAACTTGCTCGATTAGATTCAGAATTTCAAATGTTAAGATTATCATCTTCAAATATTAAAGTTGTCACTATGACACCTAGTTTTGGTGTATGGCAAAAAAACTATAATATTGAAGTTTATCCGATTATTATGTCTCGTTATGGGGTATTACCAACTAATGAACAGCTAAACATAATCAAAAGAAGAATAATTAATGATGATGTTAAGTATATTGCTTTAGAACCTAATTTATCAGATGACATGATCGCATTATATAACCAAATCAAAGATGAGCTAGGATTAGTTGAAATAACACTTAGTAATTTAGCGACATTAACACCACAGCAAGTAACTGAGAAACGTAATTATATTCATATAATGTATGAGAATTTAGCACAACTTGAACTTCTTACTGATTAAAAGCCCGCAAGGGCTTTATTAAATTTAGGTTGGTATGTGTTACAATAATAACGAGGTATGGTATGAAAAAATTATTACTGATTGATGGTAACTCTTTAGTATTTAGGGCTTATTATGCGACAGCTTACAGTAGGCCAATGACAACATCTAATAAGATCAATACTAATGCGGTTTATGGTTTTGCGACAATGATCACTAAAGCTTTAGAATTGGTTAAACCTGATGCTGTTTTGGTTGCGTTTGATACTGAGAAAAAAACATTTAGACATGAATTATATAGTGAATATAAAGGAACAAGAAAAGCTGCACCACCAGAGTTGATCGTTCAGTTTCCTATTGTGCGTGAATATCTTGATGCTATGAACATAACACGTTATGAACTGCCTGGAATTGAAGCTGATGATATCATTGGTTCTTTATCGCGCAAGTATAAGGATTGGCAAACAAATATATTGACAAGTGATCAAGACTTATTACAGCTGATTGATGATACAACAAGTGTATGGTTGATGAAAAAGGGTTTAAGTGAAATTGTTAAGATGGATAGCATAGCACTTTATGAAAGCATGAATTTAGCGCCATCACAGATCATTGATCTAAAAGCATTAATGGGTGATAGCAGTGATAATATCCCTGGTGTACCAAATGTTGGCGAAAAGACAGCACTTAAGCTTTTAGGTGAATATCACACTGTTGAAAATGTTTTAGCGAACATTGATCAAATGAAGGGTAAGTTAGCTGAAAATCTTAGAGATAATCAAGAGTTAGCACTATTATCAAAGGAATTGGCGACGATTAAATGCACAGTTGATATTCCACTTAGTAACGAAGATTTAACTATTAATACTGATAATGATAAGTTATATCAGTTCTATTTAAAGTATGAACTCAACTCATTTTTAAAAAATCTAGACATGAGTAATAAAGAACAAGTAAATAATGATAGTTTTAATCACTATGTAGTTGATAAAATACCTGCTAATATACTTGATCAAGCTGTTGCGATTTACTTTGATCAGGATATCAAAGATTATTACAAAGCGAAACTATATGGTTTAGCTATGGTTAACAATGACAAATGTTATTATATCAAGATGAATGATGTATATGAGGATAAAGCGTTATTAGCTTGGCTAAAGACAGATAATCAAAAGATTATCTATGATGCGAAAAATGCTTATCATGTGGCCAAAACTAATGGTATAACATTAGATGGTGTTGGTTTTGATATTCAAGTGGCAGCTTTCTTAATTGATAACTTCATCAATGATTGGGATAAACTCTGCAATAAGTACAAACTTATGACACAAGACCAACAAATAGCGATATATGGTACTGTAAGTAAAAGTAAGGAGATAGATGAGCAATTACAGATTAAACATGCATGTATGCGCGCTTATGATTGTATGATGATCGCTCAGAAGCTAAAGACAACTATAGATGAAATGGCGATGGAGCAATTATTTTATGAAGTCGAAATGCCCCTTACTAAGATTCTTTATGAAATGGAAAACAAGGGCGTTTTGATTGATAGTAATATACTAGATGATATAGCAAGCAAGACATTGAGCAAACTAAATGAGATTACTACAAATATCTATCAAGTGGCAGGATGCGAGTTTAACATCAATTCACCAAAACAATTAGCGGAAGTTTTGTTTGATAAACTAAAACTACCATCATACAAGAAAAGATCAACGGCAATTGATGTATTAGAGCGTCTACTTGAAAAACATGAGATCATAGCGTATTTGATTGAGTATCGTAAATATCAGAAACTATATAGTACTTATGCGGAAGGTTTGAAGAAATTTGTTAATGAAGATCATCGTATTCATACAATTTATAATCAGACGATAACCCAAACTGGACGTTTATCATCTACTGATCCAAACTTACAGAACATATCAATAAAAGATGAGGAAGGTAAGGAAATCAGAAAAGCATTTATCGCTGATGAAGGTTGTGTTTTGTTAGCTGCTGATTACTCACAAATTGAGCTTAGGATATTGGCACATATGGCAAATGAAGATAAGCTAATCCAAACATTCATCAATAAACAAGATATTCATACAACAACCGCAATGGAAGTCTTCAATGTGAAGGCTGATGAGATTGATGCTGGACTAAGAAGACAAGCTAAAGCAGTTAACTTTGGAATTGTATATGGTATATCCGATTTTGGTTTATCTCAACAACTTCAAATTGATGTTAAGACAGCACAAAACTATATTAATAAGTATTTCGTGAGTTATCCAAAGATCAAAAGTTTTATGGATGAAGTCATCAGTTTCTGTCAAACCAATGGCTATGTTAAAACCTTATTAAATAGACGTCGATATATTCCTGAGATAAACGATAAGAACTATATGACCAGAGAGTTTGGTAAAAGAGCAGCTATGAATGCTCCAATACAAGGAACAGCAGCTGATTTGATAAAGCTGGCAATGGTTAAAATCGCACAAAGAATAAAAGCTAATGGTTATCGCTCACAAATGATCTTACAAGTACACGATGAATTAATCTTTAATGTCTATGAAGATGAAGTTGATATAATGAAAGAATTGATTGAAAACGAGATGGAGAAAGCAATGATACTAAATGTACCCTTAGAAGCGAAATGCGTACAAGGTAAAAATTGGTATGATGCTAAGTAAATAATATGCCAGAACTACCAGAGGTTGAAACGGTTATAAGAACCCTTGAAACACAAATTATGGGCAGTAAGATTATCGACATCACTGTTTGGTGGGACAAGATCATTGCTAGACCATCAATTAGAGAGTTTAAAGATGCCTTGATTGGTCAAACCTTTATTAAGTTTGATCGCAGAGGTAAGTACTTGATTCTACATACAAACCAATACATTTTGATCATTCATCTTAGGATGGAAGGAAAGTTTTATCTTGAAAGCATTAATAGTGAAAGATCAAAACATACTCATGTTATATTTAAGTTAGATGATAACAAAGAACTTCATTATAACGATACTCGTAAATTTGGTCGCATGTATTTGTATCGTAAGGATGAAGAACTAACTGCTTTATCTAAGATTGGTCATGATCCTTGGGATGAAGAATTAACAGCTGTCTATTTAAAGAATGCTTTTAGTAAAAGAAAAACGACTCTTAAACAAGCATTGCTTGATCAAAGTATTATTGCGGGTATTGGTAATATCTATGCTGATGAGATTTGTTTTATGGCTAAACTAGCACCTACAAAGATAGTAAGCACATTGAGTTTAAATCAGTGTGAAATGATCCTTGTTTGTACTAAAACAATTTTAAAAGCGGCGATCAAAGCTGGTGGCACAACCATTAGAAGTTATACTTCATCACTTGGCATCAGTGGTCGTTTCCAATTAACACTAAAAGTTCATACAAGAGCTAATGAATCGTGTTATGAATGCCAAAACGCGATCAAAAAAATAAAAATTAATGGTAGAGGGACATATTTCTGCCCCAATTGTCAAAAGGAGTAAAAATGAAATCTATTGCGATCACAGGAACAATCGGAAGTGGTAAATCCATAGTAATGTCTTTGCTAAGTAGGGATTATCCAACGATTGATTGTGATGTTATAGCTCATAAGCTTTTAGAAGAAAACCAGGCTGGTTATAATGCAGTATTACAAGCGTTTCATGAATTGTTTGTAAACCAAACTTTTTCATATAAACTCTTAGCTGATCATGTTTTCAATAATAAAAAAGCATTACGTAAGCTTGAAGCTATATTACATCCGATGGTATTAATCGAAGTACAAAGGTTATTGCACTTGTATCAAGATAAAACATATGTATTTGTAGAAGTACCATTGTTGTTTGAGGTCAATTGGCAAGAGTATTTTGATCTATCAGTTGTCGTGTATACTAAAAAAGAAAACATATATAAACGCTTATCTATAAATCGAAACATGACAAAAGATGATGTTGATAAACGTCTAAAACGTCAATTTTCCTCTTTAAAGAAAAGAAGACTGGCTGATTATGTGATTGATAATAATGATTCACTAGAGGTATTAGTAACCAATATTGATGAGTTTATCAAATGGTTAAAGCATTCTGCTTAAACGCTAAAGGAGAGACTATGGAACTTTTTGAACAAGATGTCTATCAATGTGAAGTAACTCGTGATTTTGATGTTTCACAAATGAAGGTAGTGTTTGTGCTTTATCAACCATTAATTGGAATACAGGCGCTTTCGCTTTATGGTACGCTATTAAGTGAGGCTCATCATCAAAAAGAGTATTATCGTCATAGTCGCTTATGCAAACTATTAAGTCTTGATATTGATGCAGTTCATAAAGCAAGAATCAAGCTTGAACAATATAATTTGATCAAAACTTATCATGATAAACAAAATGATGAGTATATCTATGTTCTTGTTCAACCTTTAAAGACAGAGGAGTTTTTACGTCATTATGTATATGGTGTTCAATATAAGAAAATAATGGGTTTAAGTGATTATGAACTAACAAAAGAAAACATGATCAGTAGTTATGACAAAAAGGATTTTTTGGATATAACTACTCATTTTGATCAAGCAGATTTACATCGTATCACCAGTAAAGACATCTTAGAGTTCATCACAATAAACCAAGATGAAGTCAATAAAGATCCTAATATGGGATTTCCAAAAGAATTTGATTATCAAGGTTTCGTGAAGGATCTGAGCGAACTTACTTTTCCACGTAAACTAAGGACTACCGAGAATATGCGATTGATAGCGCAATTAGCTACTGTTTATGGTATTAGTGATCAAAGAATGCGTGTACTAGCTTGTCGTAGTGTTAATATGAAAGATAATTCATTTGATACTAATGGTTTGATCAATAGAGTTAGAAGAGAACAGGTAATATTTGATGATAGTCAAATAGATAGTTATGAGTTAGCACCAATTATCTTCTTACAACGTAAGCAACCCAATATGCCTGTTAGCTTATCATCTAAGAAAGTATTAGAGTATTTAGTTAATGATACACCACTTTCAACCCCTGTGATCAATTTTTTAGTGGAGTATGTGTTGAATAATACCAACAATGTTTTAAACCAAAAATATGTTGAGAAAACAGCTGAGACTTTTTTTCGTAATCAAGTAAATGACATTGCTAGTGCTAAAGAACTGATCAAGAAGGTTTCTAAGGTTAGTAAAGAGAAAGCCATGCGTGCAAATAAACCTAGTGAGTCAAAAGTTAACACAACGAATCAACACAACGGTTCAAAAGAAGAACTTGAAAATTTAAAAAGACAGATACTAGAGAAAGTTGAGCGTCAAAAATAGATGAAAAAAATCGATACTTTATTTAAAGATAATGAAACACTTAAAAGTGAAAGAAGTAAGATTGAGCAAGAACTATTAAACAATATCCTTTTGAAGCGTTACTTGATGCAAGAAGCGATTGATCCAAATATCGTGAAAAAATATCCGATGCGCTTTTTGCGACTTGTTGAGCAACTAGAGATTTGTGAGCGCTGCAGTGGTCTTGATCATTGTTTGCTTGCGAATAAAGGGCATTATCAAGCATTAGTCAAGGATGATATCTTGAAAAGCGTTTATCGTCCTTGTCGTTATCAATTACAATATGAAAAGGATAATGCTCATTTAAAGAAATATCTTATCAATGATCTACCTGATGAAATGCGTAGTATAACGCTTGGTAGTATTGAATTAACTCAAGAAAACAACAAACTATATTTAGAAGCGGTAAAAAAGATATGGGATTGGCTTGATCATCAAACAAGCAAGGGCTTATATTTACATGGACCAGTTGGTACTGGCAAAACATACTTATTGGCTTGTGTAGCTAATAACTTTGCTAAGCGTGGCCAATCAGTTGCTTTTGTTCATACTCCTAAACTGTTGGTTAGACTTAAAGCAGCTTTTGGGGATGATGATGAGCAAGATGATATTATGTCAGCTTTAATAGAAGCTGAGCTATTGATTCTTGACGATATTGGTGCTGAGCCTGTTACTGGTTGGTATCGCGATGAGATACTAGCTACCGTCTTAAATGAAAGAATGACTAAACAAAAATTAACGTGTTTTAGTAGTAATCTCGATCTAAAAGAGTTAGGCATCAACTTCAAATATAATCAAAAAGGTGAAGTTGATGAGTTAAAAGCGCAACGTATCATGGAGCGCATCAGAATGTTAGCGGATCCGATAATGGTACCTGGGAATAATCGTCGTTTTAAACTGATATCTCTACCAAAAAGCGAAGATAAATGATAAGATAAGTTGTCAGGAGGTTTAGTAGATGATCAAACGAATTGGAGTATTGACATCAGGTGGGGATTCTCCCGGTATGAATGCCGCAATAAGGGCCGTTACTAGAAGTGCCTTGTCAAGTAATGTTGAGGTTTTTGGCATATATGACGGTTATAAAGGCATTTTAGATGAACATATTGAACAGTTAAATACCAGCAGTGTCAGTGACATAATGGTTAGAGGTGGCACAATCTTAGGTTCAGCTCGTTTACCTGAATTTTTAGATATCGATGTACAAAAAAAAGCTTTAGCGATTTTAAAGAAATTTGAAATCGATGCCTTAGTCACAATTGGTGGTGATGGTACTTATCGTGGTGCTTTAGCACTAACAAAGCTTGGTGTAAACTGTATTGGCTTGCCAGGGACGATTGATAATGATATTGCTTGTACTGATTATACGATTGGATTTGATACAGCTCTTAATACGGTTATTGAGGCAATAGATAAACTGCGTGATACCAGTAGCTCTCATCATCGATGTTCAGTTGTTGAAGTAATGGGTAATCATTGTGGTGATATTGCACTTTTTGCGGGAATTTCATCAGGAGCGGAAATGATCATTACTCCTGAAAAAGGATATGATGAAAAAGCTGTATTAGAAAAGATGTTATATATGGATCAAGTTAGACGTAAACGTCATGCCATTATCTTATTGACGGAAAAGATTACCGATGCTGAAATACTAGCGGAAAAAATCAGTGCTTATACTAGTTTCTCAGGTCGCTCAACAGTGCTTGGACATGTTCAACGTGGTGGTTCTCCTTCAGCGTTTGATCGTATCCTAGCGACAAGAATGGGAGATAAAGCTGTACAACTTTTAATATCTAACAATGGTGGACAATGTGTGGGCATTGATGGTTCAGATGTTATCGCCTATCCAATTGCAGAGGCGCTTGCGATGAATAAAAAATCGCGTGATCACCTCTATGAGTTACATGAAAGGTTGGTGTAAATATGACAGAATATCGTAAGACTAAGATTATATGTACGCTTGGTCCAGCTAGCGATTCTAAAGAAATGTTGATCAAACTGGCCAATGCCGGAATGAATATCGTCAGATTAAACTTCTCCCATGGTAATCACGAACACTATAAAGAAGTTATAAAGACGGTAAGAGAAATTGAAGATGAAACGGGAATCACACTTGGAATCCTTTTAGATACCAAAGGTCCAGAGATTAGGTGTGGCGTCATGGCTAATGATCAATTGTTGTTTAATAAGGGTGATATTGTGCATGTGACCAAAGAAGACATCATAGGCACTAATGAACGCTTTCATATCGATTGTCCTGAGTTATATCAAGATGTTAAGATCAACGACTATCTTTTGATTGATGATGGTAAGATGCGATTAACGATCATTGATCGCATTAATGAAGATTTAGTATGTCGTATTGTAAACCCAGGGGTAATTAAGACTCGAAAAGGTGTAAATGTTCCTAACGTTCACATATCAATGCCTTTTATTTCTGCTAAAGACGATGCTGATCTTAGGTTTGGTTGTGAAATGGATGTTGATTATATCGCTGCTTCTTTTGTTAGAACAGCAGAAGATATTTTGGCTATCAGAAATATCATCAATGAAATGGGAAAACCTAAAATTCATATTATGGCTAAGATTGAAAATCAAGAAGGCTATGATAATCTAGATGAAATATTACAGGAAGCTGATGGCGTTATGGTCGCTCGTGGTGATTTGGGTGTTGAAGTAATGACGCAATTTGTGCCTATCTATCAAAAGAAAATGATCCAAAAAGCCAACGCTCATGGTAAACCAGTAGTAACTGCCACTCATATGTTAGAATCGATGATGGGCAATCCACGACCGACAAGAGCAGAAGCTAGTGACGTTGCTAATGCTATCCTAGATGGAAGTGATGCAATAATGTTATCGGGTGAAACAGCTGCAGGTTTATATCCGGTTGAGTCTGTAGTGACTATGGATACGATTGCTAAAGCTATTGAGAGAATAATACCTTATCGTGACAATTTAGAACATGCAAAGAAAAGTAGTCGTAAAACAGTTCAAGACGCAATTGGCATATCAGTTAGTGATTCATCATTAACACTTGAAAAGATCAAAGCGATAGTTGCATTTACCCAAGGTGGTAGTACTGCTAGAAGAATATCTAAATTTAGACCTCCAGTGCCTATTTTGGCAGTCACATTTACCAAAAGTACTCAACGCAAGCTAGCGGTACACTGGGGAGTTATCCCCATATTTAGTGATATTCAAAATGAGATGACTAACGATGATGAACTTGCTAGTATCATCGCTAAAAACTATGGTGTTAAACCTGGTGAGTTTGTTATTATCACTGCTGGTTATCCAACTGGCGAAGGTACAGCTAATATGATGAAGATCGTCGAGGTTAAATAAGGAGAAATATGATTAAAGAAGAATTACTTAGAAAGTATGCTCGACTTGCGGTGTGTGTTGGTGCTAATATCCAACCTAATCAACCGTTGTTGATCAATGCTCCAGTTGAATGTGCTGGTTTTGTTAGGCTTTGTGTTGAAGAGGCTTACAAGGCAAAAGCTAAATATGTGCTTGTAGAATGGAATGATGAAGTTGTAGGTAAGCTTAGTTATGAATACGCAGCAGTTGAAGTATTAGAAGAAATACCACAATATCGAATCGATTCTCGTAATTATATGATTGAGAACAATTATGCATTATTAAGCATATCAGCACGTACGCCAGGATTATTAGCGGGTATTGATGCTGAGAAGATGCAACGTGCGCAAATGGCCGCAAGTCGTGCTTTTAAACCGTTTATGGCTCATACAATGGGTAATAGAACACAATGGTCTGTTATATCAGTTCCAACCGTTGGGTGGGCTAAAAAAGTGTTTCCTGAACTTACTGATGATGAGGCAGTTAAAAAGCTATGGGACGCTATTTTGAAAGCTGTTAGGATTGATGAAGATAATGACCCAGTAGAAGAATGGCGTAAACATAATGAACGTATTCATTATTATACTAAAACTTTAAATGATTTAAATTTTAGGTCGCTACATTTTAAAAACAGTTTAGGTACTGATCTAACGGTTGGCTTAGTTAAAGATCATGTTTGGGCTGGTGGTAGTGAAATATCCACAAAAAATACAGTATTTAATCCCAATATGCCTACTGAAGAATGCTTCACGATGCCAGATAAATATCAAGTCAATGGTATTGTTTATGCGACAAAACCACTAAATCATAGTGGTAAATTGATTGAGGACTTCAATGTCACTTTCAAGGATGGAAAAGCGATTGCTTATAGTGCCAAAAAAGAAGTTGAGGCACTAAAAAACTTGATCGATTTTGATGAAGGTAGTTGTTATCTTGGTGAAGTGGCTTTGATTTCACATCAATCTCCAATAAGTTTAAGCAACATTCTTTTCTATAATACTTTGTTTGATGAAAATGCATCATGTCATTTGGCTTTTGGCGCTGCCTATCCTATGAATATCAAGGGTGGTACTGCTAAGACAGAAGAAGAACTAAAAGAACTTGGTGCTAATACTTCTATGGAACATAGCGATTTTATGTTTGGTAGTGCTGATATGGAAATAATTGGTACAACCCAAGATGGTAAAACAGTCAAAGTGTTTGAAAAGGGTAACTTTGTGATATAATGCGTAAAGACTTCTGTTAAGGAAGTCTTTTTTTGGTATAATGTTTGAAGGTGATAATATGAGATTAAGAATTGATGATCTAGTGACCATGCAAAAAGAGCTTGATGAAAGAATATTCATTTTGCATAATGTAACCCGTATGTCAACAAGACAAGAGCGATTATTGGCTCTTTTAGTTGAACTTGGTGAGATGATCAACGAAACAAAGAGTTTTAAATATTGGAGCTTAAAGCCAGCTTCTAATAAAGAAATTATATTGGAAGAGTATGGCGATGGTATTCATTTCTTTTTATCATTAGGAATCGACTTGAATGATAATGATATATTTAAAGATAGTACAGAAATCAAAGATAAATCATTGAATAGTTTAGGTTTGATTTTATATCAAAAACTAAGTAACTTAGCTTTTGATTTTAATAAACAACGATATGATGAAGCTTTCGCGTTGTATTTGCAGATTGGTGAGCAACTAGGATTTACCCCAGAAGATATTAGAAGATACTATTTAATGAAGAATGAGATCAATCACCAAAGACAGGATCAACAGTATTGATCAACGAGTAAATCGGTTGTTAATCAAAACGCAAAAGCGTATAATATAAAACAAAGAAGAGGAAAGAATATGAGCGAAAAAACAAATAAAGAAAAAGTAGTGATCAAAGAGCCTTATGGTGACATTGATCTACAAATGTTTAAAGAGTTTACTGAAGCCGATGGTATTTCAGGTAATGAAAAAGAAGCAAGTCGGGTTATGAAGAAATGGCTTGAAGGATATGTTGATAGTATTCAATATGATAATTTAGGCTCTATTATTGGTGTTAAAAAGGGTTCAGGTAGTGGCTTGAAACTTATGTTGGCTGGACACATTGATGAGATAGGTTTTGTGATAAAAGATATTGATGATAATGGTTTTATCAAAGTAAATACGATTGGTGGTTGGTGGGGACATGTATTGCCAGCACAACCAGTAACTATTACTACTCGCGAAGGTAAGAAGTTTCATGGTATTTTTGGAGCAGCTGCTCCTCATGGCTTACCAGCTGAAGCTCGTAGCAAAGTAATGGAAACCAAAGATATGTTTATTGACATGGGTGTTGGTTCAAAAGAAGAACTAACAGAACTTGGTATTAGAGTTGGAGATATGGTAACACCGCGCTCAAGCTTTGAAGTTATGAATAATCCTAACTTTTTAGTAGCTAAAGCTTGGGATGATCGTGTTGGTGCTTTAATAGCGGTTGATGTCATTAGAAAGCTAAAAGGTGTTGATCATGATTTTGACATCTATGCGGCTGGTACGGTACAAGAAGAAGTAGGATTAAGAGGTGCTAAAACAGCAGCTTATGCTATTAAGCCAGATTTAGCGATTGCACTTGATGTAACTATCGCATCTGATTATCCTGCTGGTGAAAACAGAATCAAATGTGGACTAGGCGTTACAGTTGAACTATTTGATGCTAGTCATTTAGGACATCGTGGCTTTATTCAGTATATTGAGGACATCTGTAAAGAAAAGGACATTGAATTTCAACTTGAACAATTAACGGCTGGTGGTACTGATTCAGGTGAGATCAACAAATCATATGAAGGTATCATAAATGTGACTATGTCAATTCCAAGTCGTTATTGCCATTCACATCATACGATCATTCATCGCAAGGACTATGTCGATACTGTCAATGTGATCGTTGAATTATGTAAGCGCATGAACAGTGAACAATTGGAAAAAATCAGAACATATAATCGTTAAACTGTTGAGAAATCAACAGTTTTCATTTATATAACTTGGTTAGCATTGTTTGATTTGCTATAATATAGATTAGTTTGAAAAGGTGAAAAGATGAAAAAAAGTGAAGTTATATTACTGTCGTTAATTGTTATGATTGATTTGATCAGTAAATATTATATCCAATCAATCATGACTTTTGGTGATTCGATCATGGTAATCAAAAATTTCTTTTATATAACATTTGTGGATAATAAAGGAGCAGCGTGGGGTATCTTATCTGGCAGGTTAGAACTGTTTTTTATCATAACTATTGTAGTGATTGTTGTTATCACATATATGCTTTTTACAACCGAACGACGTAAAATATTATTAAGGTTGGCTTTGGTTGTTATTTTAGCTGGTAGTTTAGGCAATTTTTATGATCGAATTGTGTTTGGTTATGTCCGTGATTTTCTAAACTTCTATCCTTTTGGATATGATTTCCCCGTATTTAATGTTGCGGACATGTCATTATCATTAGGTTATGTTTTATTAACATGGTATATCATACGTCATCCGGAGGAAGAGTAATGATCGATCTTGAGTTAATTGTTGATGAAAATTTAAGTAAAAACCGTATCGATAAAGTTTTAGTCGATCATTTGAACTTGTCACGCTCGCGTATCCAACAACTAATTGGTGAAGGTTATATCTTGGTTAATGACACAGAAACAAAGAACAATTATAAACTTAGGATTGACGACTTGATCACATGTGAAATACCAGAAGATAAGCCACTTGAGATCACCGCAATACCAATGGAACTTGATATTGTTTATGAGGACCACGATGTAATTGTAATTAATAAACCTAGAGGCATGGTTGTACATCCCGCAGAGACTTATCGTGAGCCAACACTAGTTAATGGTCTTTTAGCTCATTGCAAGGATCTATCTGGTATTAATGGTATAAATCGTCCGGGAATTGTTCATCGTATTGATAAGGACACTACTGGTCTTTTAATAGTTGCTAAAAATGATGTTGCTCATGAATCGTTGGTGAAGCAACTACAAGATAAAACTGTTAATCGTGAATATTATGCTTTAGTCCATGGGGTTATTCCTCATGATGTGGGAAAGATTGATGCACCAATTGGAAGAGACAAAAAAGATCGTTTAAAGATGGCTGTAACCGATCAAAATGCTCGTAATGCGATTACGCATTTTAGAGTAGTTGAACGTTTTAAAGAATATACCCTTGTTTTATGTCGACTTGAAACAGGTAGAACACATCAAATAAGAGTTCATATGGAATACATTGGTTATCCAATTGTTGGTGATCAAAAATATGGTCGTCGCAAGACGATGGCTGTTGATGGTCAATTATTACATGCGTATAAATTGACATTTGTGCATCCTCGTACTAATCTAGAACAAACAGTCACATGTGAAATGCCACAAGATTTTGTGGCTGTTTTAAATCAGTTAAGGAGTGGTTATTAATGAAACAAGAAGATGTTTGGGCTTTACAGATCGTCTACATGTTTTTAGATAAATATGATTATCGTTTGATCAGTACAGGACCAAATGCGATCAAGGATGAAATCTGGTTAGCTAACCCTAAAGGTAAATATCCAGTTATAAGGGTATCGACTTTATCAACGACAGCTAATTATTTTGATTATGATCGTTTAGTTAAAACAAAACAGGCAATTTTAAGTTTGATCAGTGGAACGGGGCTTATGTTAAGTTTGCACATATCAAATGAAACAACTGATAAGATATATAGTGAGATATATGAAGTATGTATTAGTGAGAGTTATCTTAGTGATGAACTTATCAAAGAGGATTATCCTGCAATAACATCGATCATTCAACCAATTAGCGATCCACAAAAAGAATATGAGGATATGAGTAAGGCAATTAATGTTGCTCAGATCAAAGGTTATCGCAAAGGTAATAGCTGGGTCAAAGCACACATGAATACTACATATGTTATCATGGCAATTTGTATGGGTATGTTTGTTGTTAGTTTATTGTTAACCCAATTTACTGGAAGTAAACTTATCAGTGCCGTAATGAGTGGTGCTTTATATAAAACATTTGTTTATGCTAATCTTGATTTATGGCGTTTATTAATGGCGGGTTTTGTTCATGTTGATTATATGCATTTATTAGTTAACATGTATTCTTTATATCATCTTGGTCCGACGATCGAACGTTTGTATGGTAGAAAAAACTACATAAAATCATTATTAGGATCAATCGTTATTGGTTCTGCTTTTGCCTTGGTTGGTAGTGTTAATACGATAACAGTTGGTATCAGCGGTGGTTTGTTTGGTTTATTAGGAATGCTTTTCATCTATGCTTTTGAAACTAACAGTATTCGTGATCGTCGTGTTATGGGAAGCTTTGTACAGATATTTATCATTAACATTGTCATCATGGCGTTAGTACCTAATATCAGCTGGCTAGGACACGCTGGTGGCTTTGTGGCTGGGGTGTTGTTTGGTTTAATCTTTAGTAAAAAACCAACATGGGAATTATTACGTAAGAATACGATTGTTGCTAGTGTCGTATTGATCATAGCTCTTTCTTTTATGGCTTATAATGATGAAAGAAAAAGACCGATCGATCCCACTCTAGATAAAGGTATAATTAATAGTTATGATCGTTTAAATATAAGTTGGTACGCTGAATATCTTGAAAGCAATCTCGTTGCTTATTATAAAACGGTGAGGTAAATATGAAACGTGAAAATGTCCTTTCGTGGGATGAGTATTTTATGGGATTGGCCCATTTATCAGCTTTAAGATCTAAAGATCCAAGCACACAAGTTGGTGCATGTATTGTGAATAAAAGTAAAAAAGTAGTTGGTATTGGCTATAATGGCTTACCAACTGGCTGTGATGATGATGAATTTCCATGGGAGCGTGATGGCGATACACTAAACACTAAGTATGTTTATGTTGTCCATGCCGAATTAAACGCTATTTTAAATAGTACAACTTCACTTGATGGTTGTACGCTTTATGTATCGCTTTTTCCTTGTAATGAATGTGCCAAGGCAATTGTTCAATCAGGTATTAAAAGAGTTGTATATGAAAGTGATAAATACGCTGATACTGATATTGTAAAAGCAAGCAAAAGGATACTAAATGCAGCTGGGGTAAGTCTTTGTCAAATTGAACAAACGATCATAGTATCGGTTGAAAAGGTAAAGGTTTAGTATCGAATAGTAATCATTGTTTGTGATTACGCTTAATAGAAAGAAGGACTATTTAATGATATTAGAAATTGTAACTCAAACAGCAGATGAAACAGCTTATGCTCATCAACTTGGTGCCGATCGCGTAGAGTTGGTAAGTGCGATTACCGAAGGAGCTTTGACACCAACTTATGGTTCAGTCAAGACCATCAAAGAAGACGTTAATGTACCAGCTTTTTGTATGATCAGACCTCATCCCTATAGTTTTATCTATAGTGATTATGATATTAAGGAAATGCAAAATGATATCATTAATCAATTACCTTACGCTTCAGCTTTTGTACTAGGATGTCTTGACGTAAATGATGAAATTGACGAGGTGACACTGGTTAAACTGTTAAGTGTTGTTGGTGATACACCAATCACTTTTCATAAAGCGATCGATAAAACCCCAGACTTTAAGAAATCTGTATTGACTTTGTCGAAATATCCACAGGTAAAGAGGATCTTAACTAATTTTGGCTTAAAAAATCCCGCTGAGAATCTTGATAAGATAAAAGAATATTTAGCATTTTGTACAAGTAATGGCTTAACAGTCACATTTGCTGGTGGAGTTAATCTAAATTCATTACCACTTTTAAAACAAGCAGGAGTTCAAGAAGTACATATTAGTAGTGCTGCGCGAATTGATGGCTTAGCTAAGAATCAATTAGATCCAAATACGGTCAAAGCGATGGCAGCTTGTAAATAAAAAGAGCTTACTTAAATAACTAAAGCTCAAGGTCAAATGTAGGCTAACCAAATAAGGATTAAGTAAACATGAGTATTCTAGGAAACTAGAATACTTTTTAAGTTAAGCAAAATTGATCAAGATATAAGAATGAAAACAATCAGATGTTTAATAATTATAATAAAAATAAGAAAAAAGAGTACTAATATGTAAACATCTAAATTTCATTTAGTACTCTTATTGTATTTTTGAAATTCATTTTAGCAACTAATTTCAGTTTATCTTTACCAAACTTATTCACAAAGGCTTTAGCGTTTTCATCTACGATCTTACCTGCTCCTTTTGTAAACTGCCATTGATATTGTTCTTCCATTTTCTTCAAAGATTCTAAAAAAGCATATCGAGCTATGATACTAGCACATGCAACAGCAGTATATTTGCTTTCAGCTTTAGTGACAAAGATAATATCTTTGATGACCTTTGGTTCATCTTTGAGATAATTAAAATAATTCTTTTGTGGTGTAAATTGATCAATAACGATTAATTTTGGTAATGTTTGTTTCTTCGCTAAGTTAATATAAGCTTGATTATGCATTTTAGCTTTAATGACATTCATATTGTTAGTATGGTGAACTTGATTGTATTTTAGATTATCTAAGATAAGCAACGAGTGTTTTAATTTCTTGATCAGTTTAGGTGCTATTATCATGATCTGTGAATCACTTAACATTTTTGAATCACGTATGCCTAAACTATTTAAAAACATTTCATCATTATCACCAACAATACAAGCGCAGACACAAATTGGTCCATAAAAATCACCAGTGCCTACTTCATCACTTCCAGCATGATTTGAATATAATTCGTTATCTTTAAATAAACTAGCATAGTAATCTGCTTGATTACCTTGAAAGACTACTTTTTTAGAATTGTAGACAGTTATCACGCAATCTTGTGGCTGATACATATAAAGAACATAGGGGGAGATAGGGTTATCTCTTTTATATTCTTGATATAGCGAATTTAGTAATGCTATCTGTTTATCGTTTAATTCTAATGTTATTGTCAAGATATGATCACCCTTAACTATCATATCATAATATCTTCATCCATTTACATTTGACATATATTCTAATAGAATAAAAAGAAGAAGGGGGGATAAAATATGTTCATTCCCACTGAATATGTAACTTATATTAATATTGCTTTGGTAGTTTCACTATTATTAGCGCTATTTATAGGATTTAAGAAAGGATTTTTGTTACAACTAGTACAAGCCTTGACAATGATAGTGGCTGTTGTGTTAGCTTGGCTTTTATCGCCAGCCTTGGCAAAGGCATTTAATATTTGGCCAAATGAGCTTACACCTTTTCATGATACTGTTTTAAGTGATCTTTTCTATGGTAAGATTAATGAAGTTATTTGGTTTTTAATTATTTTTGTTGTAGTTATCTTGGTAATGCTACTATTAAGGCCAATCGTTAAGGCAATTGGTAAAATACCAGTATTAAAACAAATTAACAAGATATTAGGTATGGCTTTTGCGCTTGTTGGCTACAGTATTTATCTTTTGATCATAATCTATGCCTTAAACACACCGCTCTTCACCAATGGTGCCCAGATAATCCAACAAAGCTGGTTAAGTCCGGCTAAAGATGTGGCTACATCCGCTTTTGCGTTTATCGAAAAGCCACTTGCAGAAAGTGAGAAGTTACAGAATTTGATTGCGAACAAAGATAATTTGACAGCCGAGGACTTTGATTTTCTTACCGAATGGTTACAAACTCAAAACATCGATGAGAATACGATAATCGAATTTTTTCAACAAATAGGAAAATGACAGAAATAATTAGAACACTTGAACTTGAAACAATAAAATCGCATATCAACAAATATACGACATTTGCACTTGGAAGAAGGATAATCGCTGAATTAACTCCTTCTTTTAATCATTTAGTGTTAAAACAAGAACTAGCTCGAACAAGTGAGGCCTTGCGATTGGTTATCAAGTATGGACCTTTACCTTTTGTGGGATTAAGAGATATCACTGATATTATAACGATAGCCCAAAAGGATGGTGTTTGTACTGGTATTGAACTACTTGATGTAGCAGCCCATGCATATTGTTGTAAAGAACTAAATGATTTCATTAAAAGTGTTGATGGTCAGTATGATGAAATCAGTGATTTAATAAATGCTTTAAGTTATTCAGTTGTTTTAAGCAAGGAAATTGAAAGATGCATTAGTTTAAATGGAGAGGTTGTAGATAACGCTAGTGCAAAACTTAAGAGCTTGAAAAAACAATTAACCAGTTGTGAAGTTGATATTCATACTGCAGTTGATAAGTATATCAGAGCGAACTCTAATCATTTAAGCGATACTATTAGTACTATGCGCAATGAGCGTTATGTAGTTTTGGTTAAAAATAGTGATAAAGGAATGATCAAAGGTTTTATTCATGGTGAAAGTGCTAGTGGGCAGACTGTATATATGGAACCAGAGAGCTTATTACATTTTAATAATCAACGGCTAAGTCTTGTCAATCAAATTCAAGATGAGATTTATCGTATTTTATTTGAGTTAAGTCAAATGGTTAAAAAACAAGCAGAAGCATACTTAGCTAATCTTGAAACGTTGGCTTTACTAGATAGTTATAATGCAAAGGCTATTTGGGCTAAGCTTAATAATGCTACGGTAGCTGAAATTGGTGATAGATTAGTTTTAAAAGGAGCACGACACCCTTTAATTGATCCTAAAAAAGTCATTATGAATACGTATCGTATCATGCCACCATGTAATACGCTTTTGATAACTGGTCCAAATACTGGAGGGAAGACCGTCAGTTTAAAGACCATCGGGCTTTTTGTATTAATGACATATTGTGGTATCGCTATTAGTTGTGAAGAAGCTGAGATACCATTGTTTGATCAAGTGTTTGTGGATATGGGTGATAACCAGTCAATCATAGAGTCGTTATCAACATTTTCAGCACATTTAAAGCAGTTGGCTCATATTTGTAAACATGCCACAAGTAAATCTTTGATCTTACTTGATGAACTTGGTGGCGGAACGGATCCTTTAGAAGGTGAATGTTTAGCAATCGCTATTTTAGACTATCTGCGTAACTTGAATGCGATGATCGTTGCGACAACTCATTATGATCGCTTAAAAGCTTATGGCAAAAAACATGAAGATGTTATGTTAGCTAGTGTTCAGTTTGATACTGAAAAACTAGTTCCAACATATCGCTATAAAGAAGGTTTGACTGGACAATCAAATGCCTTAGATATCGCTGATAAATTTGGTCTTGATCAAGCGATTATCGCGAAAGCAAAAGAACTAAAAGATCAAGGAAGAAGTAAAGAAGATGTATTGATCGAAGAACTTGAAAGATCGATCATAACACATCAACAACACGAAGAAGTTTTAAAAAGTGAGATAGATTCACAAAAGTCATTAAATGAGCGTTTAAACAAAGAGTATGAATACTTAAAGAATAACGAAGAAAAGATAATGAATGAAGTCAAACAACAAGCAGTGAAGTATCTTGAACAAGTCACAGAAAAAGCGGATGAACTACTAAAAGAGATGCGTAAAATCAAAGAAGATGGACAACTTCATGAAGGCATTGCCTTAAAAAAAGAGTTATCTCAATTAGTTGATAATGAAGAAGAAGTTGAAGAGTTAGATCAAATACTTGCGGTTAGTGATCATGTTCAGATTAAAAACACCAATCAAAGTGGTGAAATAGAAAGCATTGATCGCAAAAAAGCGATTGTTAACGCTAATGGTATAAAGATCACGGTACCATTAACTAATCTGATAAAAAAAGAAAAGCAAAAACCAAAAAAACAAAGAATTGCACATCGTGTAAGCAAGCCAGAAAACTTATCATTTGAATTAAACTTGATTGGTATGCGAACTGGTGAAGCAGTTAGTATCTTGGAGAAATATCTAGATGATTGTTTATTGATGAATGCACCTTATATTCGTATTATTCACGGCTTTGGTACAGGAGCTTTACGAAAAGCGATTTGGACAAGTTTAAAGAACAATCGTTTTGTGGCAGATATTAGACTTGGTATGCAACAAGAAGGTGGTAGTGGAGCTACCATTGTTACCTTAAAAAAGAGAAAACAATGAACAAGTTAGAAATTGAAGCAAAACTAAAATCACTGCCAGATAATCCTGGTTGCTATCTTATGAAAGATAAGGATAAGCAAATCATCTATGTTGGTAAAGCTAAAAGTCTTAAAAATAGAGTTAAGCAGTATTTTACTGGTGCTCATGACTATAAGACAACGAAGCTTGTAGCTAATATCGATGATTTTGATTATGTTATATGTAATAACGAGAAAGAAGCTTTACTTTTAGAGATTAATCTTATTAAACAATATAGCCCACGATTTAACGTTATGTTTATGGATGATAAGAGTTATCCTTATATCAAGCTAACAAACGAAGAATATCCAATGTTACGATTGGTAAGAGAGAAAAAGCGTGATAACAGATCACTTTACTTTGGTCCATATCCTGATGTGGGAGCAGCTCGTCAAACAATAAATCTACTTAATAGATTATACCCACTTCGAAAGTGTCAACGTTTACCAAAGAAAGCTTGTCTTTATTTTTATCTTAATGAATGCTTAGCTCCTTGTATTAATGATATCTCAAATGAAACATATAAAGAAATTA
>CAZKJS010000006.1:34432-54155 GCA_964553255.1 uncultured Erysipelotrichaceae bacterium
GATCGAACCAAAAACATATGAAATGATGAAAACCCAAGTCATCAATGTGCTTAAGGGAGACAATAAAGAAATACTAGCTGAGATAAACACCAAAATGAATGAAGCAAGTGAAAAATTAGAGTTTGAAAAAGCTAAGGAATATCATGAACTTATGCAATCGATCAAACATATCACAACTAAACAACAAGTACAGATCAATTCAAACATTGATCAAGATGTTTGGCATTTTTATGCTGATAAGGGCTATATCTGTATCCAGCTTTTGGTGATAAGAAGTGGTAAGTTATTACGAAAGAAAGCAACTTTAAATGAACTATATGATGATGAAAGCGAAGCTTTCATTGCTTATATTGCTCAATATTATCAACAAAATGCGATTGTGAAAGAAGTTTTACTACCACAAACAATTGATATTGATGCTTTTGATGAATCATTAAGTTTTAGAATAATAAAACCACAGCGTGGTCATAAAGCTAGTCTTGTTAAAATGGCTTATGATAATGCACAAGAATACTTGAATGGTCGTTTTAGCTTTGCTAATAATCTAGATATTCAAAATGAACAAGCTCAAGGTGAATTAAATCGATTATTAGATAGAAAGATCAATCGTATTGAGGTATTTGATAACTCACATATATCAGGAACTAATGCCGTAGCTATCGTTTGCATACTGCGAATGATGATGTTGCTTCAATGAAAGAAGTAATATATCGACGTTATTTTCGCTTGCTTAAAGAACAAAAGGAAATGCCAGATCTGATAATGGTGGATGGTGGGTTAACACAGGTAATGGCAGCCAAAACAATTATTGATTCATTATACTTGGATGTTTTAATATTAGGAATGGTAAAGGATAAACACCATAATACGGCTAGATTGATACGTGATGATGGTACAACCTGTGAGATATTAAAAGAGTCAGCATTATTCTTTATGATCACAAGGATTCAAGATGAAGTACATCGTTTTGCTTTAACTTATCACCAACAAAAAAGGGGAAAAGCTCAAACTAAGTCACAACTTGATGATATAAAAGGAATAAGTACTGTACGAAAAGAAAAGTTACTAAAACATTTTGGTAGTTACCAAAAACTAAAGTCAGCAGATGTAAACATGATCGCCGAAGTTATTCCTAAAAATGTTGCGATCAATGTATATGAAGCTTTGCATAATGTTGATAATAGTGATCATGAATATTTACATTTGCTTGATGATAAAATAGAATAGATACTGATGATAAAGAGGAAAGATATGACGATTAAAAGGTTAATGTTTATTACCGGCTTAATTATTATCGCTGCTGGTTGTTATATTATGATGAATAGAAAATTTGATCCTTTAGCGCGCTATCAATACTATATTGATGCTAAAGAACATACTTTGATCACTAGTAAACTAAAACAAAAGGAAATTGAGTATTTGATTGAGTATGCGATTGCACCTTATGAGTTTATCGACTACATTGAGTATTCTGGTTTTAATATCTACGCTATTGATGAATATAATCGTCTTTATCAATCTTATGGCTGGCTTGAATCAAAAGAAATGATCATGCGCCTTGTTAATGCAACGCGTAATCAATATACTTATGAACAGCTTGATGAGCTCATCAATAACTATTATTTTTATGAGATTGTTCAATATTATGAAGATGGGAATACAGAATTATTAGCTGTTGGTGTCAATGCGATTGACTTTGTGATTCCAAATGATCGTACTGTTGGATATTTGAC
Organism: uncultured Erysipelotrichaceae bacterium; assembly: GCA_964553255.1. Classification (GTDB taxonomy): domain Bacteria; phylum Bacillota_I; class Bacilli_A; order Erysipelotrichales; family Erysipelotrichaceae; genus JAQUCI01. The sequence goes on from CAZKJS010000006.1 coordinate 36,166, forward strand.
ACCTAAGGATTTAGTGATAAGCAGTATTAAAGGTATTGATGATAGTGAAATATACTTAAGACAAGAAGCTAGTGATGCACTTGATGAAATGATTGGGGATTTAAAAATAGCCTATAACCGTCAATATCAAAATTTAAGATTAAGTAGTGGTTTCATTGCATATCAACAACTAGTTGATCTATATAACACAAGCAAACAAGATCGGTATAAACCAGGACATAGTGAATATCAACTTGGACTGGCAGTTCAGTTTGCGATAAAAGGGGTAAGTGATGATGAGTATGTGAATCAAGCATTAGCCCAGTGGTTAAAGAATAACGCCTACCTATATGGTTTTGTGCAAACAGATCGTGAATATGAAGTTGAAAACGCATATCGTTATGTTGGTAAGCAAAAAGCGTTAAGTTTAAATGAAATAGTTGCGCAAGATTAGGAGCAATCATGAGTAAATTAGGTGTTTTCGATTCGGGATTAGGTGGCTTTTCAATAGCGAAAGCCATTCATCAACAGTATCCGAAACAAGATATTGTTTTTTTAGCTGATCAGATAAATATTCCTTATGGTAATAAGGAAGTCAATGCACTTGAACATATTGTTTATAATAATCTACGATGGTTTTATGATCAGGGTGTTAAAGATATCATCTTGGCATGTAATACCACAAGTGTATTATCATTAAAGCGTATTACTGATGAGTTTAAAGATATTAATGTTACACGTATCATTAAGCTTACTGTTGATCAATTAGCTAGTGATATGCCAAGTGAGATCATTGTCTTAGCAACAAAAGTTACTATTCAAGCTCACGCTTATAGCCAAGCGATCAATAGTATTAATCCAAATACGATCGTTTATGAGATTGCCATGCCTAACTTGGCTAAATTAATTGAAGATTTAGCAGATGAGAAAAAAGTATATCAAGATTTTGATGGATACTTGTCAAACTTTAAAGGTAAAAAAATCCCATTTGTGATGGGATGTACTCATTATCCGTTGGTAGAAGCTCAACTCAAGAAGTATTTGGCGGCTAACTCATATGATTCAATTAAACCCATTTTAAAGATGAAAGAATTATATACGACTGGTGAGGGTATCTTTGAATGTTATACAACAGATCAACCTCACAAATTTGATCTAAAGGTTAAACAGCTATTCAAACAAACGATAAATTCTAAACATGCTAATATTAATGACTAAACTTGCTAAAATAAATATATTTTGATAGGATTAAACGCGGTGATTAGATGCAGATTATCATAGTTAGTGACAATCATGGTCATGATGTACCATTGAAACAAATCAAAGCTAAATATCCCAATGTTAGGGCTATTCTACATTGTGGTGACAGTGAGCAGAATCTAGAACAACTAGATGGTTTTTACAATGTTAGAGGTAATAATGATTTTGCGGATTTACCGCAAAATGTAGTTGTTGATATTGATGGTTTGAGAATATACATGACACATGGTCATCGCTTGTTTTCTTTGACTAAAAATGATCAACTTGCTCATTTGGCTAAAAAGAATAACTGTCAAATTGCTTGTTATGGTCATACTCATGTTTTTGACCATCGTATTGTTGATCAGATCAATATTATCAATCCAGGTTCATTATGGCACTCACGAGATGGTGGTAGACCAAGCTATGCCGTTGTTGATATTGAAAATGGTCAAATTAACGTCATAAAAGTCGAAATATAAAGCTCGAGTTCTTGCTAAAAGTTTTTAAATTTGTTAGTATATTAAAGCAGTTTGTCCACGTAGCTCAGCCGGATAGAGCATGCGCCTTCTAAGCGCACGGTCGGGGGTTCGAGTCCCTCCGTGGACGCCACTTTAAAGATACCGTCAAAACGACGGTTTTTTTATTGATTTATTAAAATTGTAGAAAACTAATAAAATGTATATAATATGTTATAGTAGATACCTTTTAAAGAAGAGGATAATAATGAAAAAGACAACTAAATATAAAATAATTGAAGATTACATAAAAAGTGAGATCAATAATGGCAACTTAAAGGTTGGTGATCAGATAATGACTGAGTATCAACTTAGCGATAAGTTTAACATTGGTCGTCTTACTGTCAACAAAGCGATTATCAATCTAACCAAAGAGGGATACTTAAAGCGCATTGCTGGTAAAGGGTCGTTTGTGATTGCCCATACAGTGACCAGGGATTTATTTGTAAGACGTAGTTTTACTCAAGATATGGAAAGTATCGGGTTAACCGCTGGTTCAAAACTTTTAGATTATAAACTGTTAAAGGGTAGTGAAGTTCCAAAGGTAGCGAGAATGTTAAACATTGGTTTTGATGAGTATATTCATCATTTCGCAAGACTTAGAACTGGTAATGATGAACCGATTGCGATTAGTTATACCTACATTCCACAAAAGATTGTGCCACAATTTGATTTGAGTGTTATCAGTGGGTCTTTGAATGAATTTTTTGAGAAACTTGGTATTAGTGATGCGGGTACTAAACAAAAGATGTCAGCTCATCTTCCGACTTTACAACAAAAAGAACTACTTCATATCGATCAAGAAGCGCTTTTAAGGAGTGCTCATACAAGATTTACCAAAGAGAAGATACCATATGAATATACTGAGACTTATTATCGCTCTGATAAATTTGAATATACCTTTGATTCAGTTATGGGACTACAAGCTAAAAATGATAAAACGGTGTAAGCCGTTTTATTTTGATAACGCTTGAATAACCTGTTATTAACAAAATGTTAAAAAGAGTATTGACATTGATCGTTAATTCTTATATATAGTTTAAAAGGGATGGTAATCATGAACAATATCGTAAACATTAGAAAACTACTTGTTGTAGTAGATATGGTCAAGGGATTTGTGGAAGTTGGACCGATGAGTGATAAGAAAATCGCAAATATAGTTGGTGTCATAAAAGCTTTATTAATGAAATTTAGTGCTGATGATCAAGGGTTTGCTTTTGTTAAGGAAGCTCACTTGGCTGATAGTCTTGAGTTCAAACGTTATCCAAGGCATTGTCTTAAGGATACAGTAGAAGCTGAACTTGTTGATGATCTAAAACCATTTGAAAGCTTGGCGTTTGTTTATGAGAAAAACGCTACTAGCGCTATTTTTAATGAAACATTTATTGAGGATCTTAAAAAGATGGTGCTACTTGATGAAGTGATCATTGTGGGATGTTGCACGGATATATGTGTATTAAATCTCGCAATTCCTTTGCGTAATTACTTTGATCAAAATGATATGGATATAAATGTTACAGTATTGATTGATGCGGTTGATACTTATAATAGTGGGCAACATGATCGTGATGAGTATAACGATATCGCATTCAAGCTAATGAAGCAGGCTGGGATATTATTACATAAAAGCGAGGAGTATTTATAAATGAAAAAACTAGTTGATTTTTATGAGTTAACAATGGCTTATACTGATTTTAAAAGTGGTAAAATGGATCAAGTTTGTTATTTTGATGTTTTCTTTCGTAAGAATTTAGCTAAGGGTGGTTTCAATATTGCTTGTGGATTGGATGACATCATTGATTTTATTTTAGACTTTAGCTTTAGTGAGGATGATATCACTTATCTAAGATCATTAAATTGTTTTAGTGAAGATTTTCTTGCTTACCTAAAGGCTTTTAAATTTAGTGGTGATATTTATGCGGTTAAGGATGGTACTGTGATATTTCCACAAGAGCCTATCATCACTGTTGTTGGTAATGCGATTGAAACACAATTGATCGAAACTGATATTTTGAATCGTTTTAATCATGGTAGTTTGATCGCTACTAAGACAAGAAGAATAGTAAACGAAGCTAAGAACAAGGCAGTCATGGAGTTTGGGGCAAGAAGAGCTCAGGGACGCGATGCGGCGATATTTGGGGCTAAGTATGCATATATAGCTGGAGCAGTTGGAACATCGTGCTATGAGGCTGGAAAGCGTTTTAAGATACCTTTATTAGGGACAATGGCTCATAGTCATATCATGAAATATGAAACAGAGTATGATGCATTTCTAGCTTATGCGAAAGTCTTTCCTGATAATGCTGTTTTTTTAGTTGATACCATTGATTCTTTAAGAAGTGGTATGGTAAATGCGATCAAAGTAGCTAATGATTACTTAGTACCCAATGGTTATCGACTAAAAGGTATCAGGCTTGATAGTGGTGATCTATCATACTTATCTAAGCAAGCACGAATAATGCTTGACCAAGCTAATATGAAGGATTGCAAGATCATTGTATCAAATGCACTTGATGAACAAGCGATCAAAGATTTGCTTGAAGAGAAAGCACCGATTGATGTTTTCGGTGTAGGAGAAAACCTGATTACCTCAAAAGGTGATCCAGTCTTTGATGGTGTGTATAAATTAGCCGCGATAGCTGATAACGGTAAACTAATACCAAAGATGAAAGTAAGTGAAACGCAAGCTAAAATGACTAACCCTGGATATAAGAAACTTTATCGGTTTTATGATAAAGATAGTGGATATGCACTTGGTGATTTGATTGCTTTGGCTGATGAGGTCATTGATTTGAATGAGTATGTGCTATTTGACGAGTTTGAAATCTGGAAACAAACAAAGATAACTAACTACGTGATAAGAGAATTACATGAACCAATATTTATCAAGGGTAAACTAGTTTATCAAAAGCCTACATTGCAACAGAGTAAAGATTATTGCCAACAAGAAATCGATACCCTATATCCAGAAATATTGAGAATAAATAATGCTCATCGATATTATGTAGATCTTTCGTATGATCTATATAAATTAAAACTTGGTTTGATCAAGCAAAACACAATAAAACCTATTGGTGATAACGTATGAAAACTGGTGTATATGTAGGAAGCTTTGATCCAGTTCATAAAGGACACATGAAGATGGTCAAGCAGTTACTTAATCGTAATATTGTCAATCAAGTTGTTATGGTTGCGACAACAGATTATTGGGATAAAAAGCTTTCAGCATCTCTGTCTGATCGCTTAGCGATGCTTTCAGTGTATCAATCAAAACGTATTATCATCGATAATGAACATAATCACTTACAATATACTTATCAAGTGTTATCATCTCTTAAAGAAAAACACCCCTCATGGGATCTATATTTGATCATTGGGGATGATCTTTTAGTCTCTTTTGATAAGTGGCAAAATTTAGATGAACTATTACAATTTAAGGTTATTATCATTGATCGCATGGCAGTAGATGTCAATGCGTATCTTAAACTCTTACCAAAAGCGGAGCAATTTATCAAAGCTAAACATTTTGATAAACTGGCGATATCATCAAGTCAGATCAGAGCAATGATCAATATGAATCGTGAGGATGAACTTAAAAAATATCTTGATCCTGGAGTGCTTAATTATATAAAAGATAATAGGTTATATCACAATGATCAGTAAAAATAGCAATCACGATGAAATTGATTTTTTAAAGTCATATGATCCAACCCTTTATGACAAATTATCGTTAACTACTGATATATTAGTTTTTGGTATTAGTAACAGTATCAATCCTAATTATCGTAAACTACCAGAGAAAAAATTTAGTATCTTACTAGTAAAAAGAAAAACACATCCCTTTAAAGATAAATGGTGTTTACCAGGGGGGTTTCTTCAGATTGACGAAGAATTGACAAACGCGCCTAAACGCGTTTTAGCTAAGGAAACAAACTTACATGATGTATATCTTGAACAATTGTATACTTTTGGTGCTGTTAATCGTGATCCGCGTTTAAGAGTTGTTAATGTTGCTTATATGGCATTGATCGATAAAGATCAACTTAAAGATGAACTTTTAGCCGATACGGCTTGGTTTAATGTTAACCAGATACAAAAGGGGAATGAGATAGAGATCATTTTGAAGAATGAAATTAATGAAATATGCTTTAAGCTAATTAAAACTAATGATGATATCAATGATCCTTTAAGCTATCAAATTGTAGAAAATGAGTTGTTGGCTTTTGATAATCCATTAGTTATCTTTTTTGGTTTATTAAGAATTCGTAACAAGATAAACTATACCGATATTGTCTTTAATATGATGCCTAAATACTTTACGCTTAAAGAATTACAGAATGTGTATGAAGTAATACTAGGTAGAAAATTACTTGATCCAGCCTTTAGACGGATAATCAAAGATAAGGTTGTACAAACAGAATTTGTTAGAAGTGGTGGTGGTCATCGACCGTCACTCTTATATCGTTATAAAGATACAACTTAACTTAAGGCTTTTATCTAACGTTAGTCTTTGTTATAATTACTATGCTTTAGGAGGTTATCATGGATCAAAAAAATATTAGAAATTTCTCCATCATCGCCCATATTGATCATGGTAAGTCAACTTTGGCGGATCGTATCTTGGAAATGACTGGTACTGTTAGCAAAAGAGAGATGATGGCGCAGATACTAGACACTTTAGAGTTGGAAAGAGAAAGAGGAATTACCATTAAGCTTAATGCCGTCCAACTGCAGTATAAGGCATTAGATGGTCAAACATATACCCTTCATTTGATCGATACTCCAGGTCATGTGGATTTTACTTATGAAGTATCACGTTCATTAGCGGCTTGTGAAGGAGCGGTTTTAGTTGTAGATGCAGCGCAAGGTATTGAAGCGCAAACGTTAGCTAACGTTTACTTGGCACTGGATAATAATCTTGAGATCATTCCAGTGATAAATAAGATCGATCTACCAAGTGCTGAACCCGAAAGAGTGATCAGGGAGATCGAAGATGTGATTGGATTACCTGCTCATGATGCACCCTTAATATCTGCTAAAAATGGCATCAACATACAAGATGTATTAGAGGCAATAATAGCTAAAGTACCAGCACCATCTGGAAAGGTGGATAATCCACTACAAGCATTGGTGTTTGATTCATATTATGATGCTTATCGCGGCGTCATTGCTTATGTTAGGATCAAAGAGGGTAAAGTTGCAGTTGGTGATGAGATTAAATTGATGGCAACTGATAAGATATATCAAGTGGTTGAACTTGGTGTTCGCAATGTGATTGATATCAAGAAGGAAGAACTTGTTTGTGGTGAAGTAGGATGGATAGCAGCAAGTATTAAATCGATTAAAGATGTTCGAGTTGGTGATACGATAACGGCAGTGAATAAACCAGCAAAAGAACCACTAATAGGATATCGACAAATCAATTCGATGGTATATTGTGGACTATATCCTGTTGATGCTCAAAGATATACAGATTTAAGAGAAGCACTTGAGCGTTTACAACTCAATGATGCTTCCTTACATTTTGAACCAGAGTCATCACAAGCTTTAGGTTTTGGTTTTAGATGTGGCTTTTTAGGCTTGTTACATATGGATGTTGTACAAGAAAGATTAGAGCGAGAATATAATCTAAACCTGATCGCAACCGCTCCAAGTGTCATTTATCATGTTTATATGACTGATGGCACTATGATAAAAGTTGATAATCCAGCAATGATGCCACCAACAACAAAGATCGATCATATTGAAGAACCAATGGTTAAAGCAACGGTGATGGTTCCTTCAAACTATGTCGGTGCCGTAATGGAACTAAGCAATAAAAAGCGTGGAATTTACAAGGATATGACTTATATCGATGATAATAGAGTAGCATTAGTTTATGAACTACCTTTAGCTGAGATCATTTATGATTATTTTGATCGTTTAAAATCATCAACGAAAGGGTATGCTTCTTTAGACTATGAACTTATTGGTTATCATAAAGATGACCTGATAAAACTTGATATTCTTTTAAACAGCGAAGTCATTGATGCATTATCGGTGATAGTTCATCGTGAACAAGCTTATAGCCGTGGTAGTAACATCACTCGCAAATTAAAGGATCTTTTACCTAAGCAACAATTTGAAATACCAGTTCAAGCAGCTATTGGTAGTAAGATAATTGCTCGTACTAACATCAAATCACTACGAAAAGATGTTTTATCAAAATGCTATGGTGGTGACATTTCACGTAAAAAGAAATTGCTTGAGAAGCAAAAAGAAGGAAAGAAACGCATGAAATCTGTTGGTAGTGTTGAAATACCCCAGGAAGCGTTCATGGCTGTCTTAGCGCGTGATGAAGACTAAAGATTGTCATCTGACAATCTTTTTACCTGAGTAAAGTAAGGGAGATATTATGGATGAACTATGTTTAAAAATCCAAGAGTTAAGAAAAAGTCGGGGTTGGTTAGAGTCGGATACCGATGCGATATTGGCTAAATCAATAATCATTGAAGCAGCTGAGCTTTTGGAATGTTATCAATGGAACGAGAGTGAAGTTGATCTTATGGCAATCAAAAGCGAAATCGCCGATGTTTTACTTTATGCGATTTCATTATGTATGCATTATGGTTGGGACTATAAAGAAGTAGTATTAAGTAAATTTCCTGATATAGAAAAGCGTTATCCAGCCGTTAATGAGTAAAGCACTTTACGTACATATTCCTTTTTGTCAATCGATTTGTTCTTATTGTGATTTTTGTCGTTTTGGCTATGATCAAGATTTAGCCGATCGCTACCTTAAAGCTTTAAATAAAGAGCTGATCACAAAAGTTAAAAATAAGAATTTAGAAACAATTTATATTGGAGGCGGAACACCTACTGCACTTAACCTTGATCAACTAAGGTTTTTACTTACTTGTTTAAAAGACTATGCATTGAACGTTAAAGAATATACTATTGAAATCAATCCAGAAACTATGTCTTTTACGAAATTCGATCTTTTAGCTGAATTTGGTATCAATCGGGTAAGTATTGGTGTACAGACTTTAAATGAGCAATTATTAAAATACCTTAATCGTAAACATGATACTGATTCAGTTTTTAAGTCTATTGATTATTTTCATCAAAGCGGAATTACAAATATTTCTGTGGATCTCATTTATGGATTACCAAATCAAAGCATCAAAGATTGGCAAGAAACTGTTAATGGTATTGTAAAAGCAAACATCAAGCATGTTTCTCTCTACAATCTCACTATTGAAAAAAATGCTTTGTTTGGGCGTAAAAACATTAGGAAACTTGATGAAGAAATATGCGATGAGATGTACTTTTGGGCTATCAAAACGCTTGAAAGTGAAGGTTTTCACCAGTATGAGATCAGTAATTTTGCCAAGATTGGATATCAAAGTCAACACAACTTAACTTATTGGCAATATCAAGATTTTTATGGTATTGGTGTTAGCGCCGCTGGAAAACAACAGAATTATCGCTATACCAACACCTTAAACATTAATGATTATCTTCATGGAACATGTGCGATTGAAAAAATTGAGTTAAAGCCAAAAGACTATTTATTTGAAAAAATGATGATGGGATTGAGAATAAAAGAAGGGATTATATTGAATGATGATGAGTTTAACAGTATAATTGAAATGTATAGACAAAGCGTAGATGACCTAATAAAAAAAGACTTGATAAAACTTGATAACAATAAGTTAAAAGCAACGGATAAGGGTTACTTTATCATCAATGATATATTGGTTGATCTGTTACCATAGGTAACTATCATATGTAAAAAGGAGAGAAGCTATGAACAAAACGTATCATCAACAAGTGCATACAATTTTCAAAGAAGTGTTTGCACAACAAAGCGCAAACATCATCAAGGCATGTGAACTGGGATTTGCTTCAGTACAAAGTGGTAAGAAGTTTTATGTTTTAGGAACCGGGCATTCACACATGATGCCTGAAGAATTCTTTGCTCGTTTAAAAGGAACAGATTTCTTTACTCCCATTATCATGCCAGAATTTATGCTTCATCAGTTTCCACACAAATCAACGGTCATTGAACGTTTAGCACCATATGCTGATATCGTATTAAGCTTATATCCTATCAGTGAAGGTGATACCATGATGTTAGTTTCAAACTCTGGTCGAAATGGTTTACTAGTTGAGCTAGCGATCAAAACCAAGCAAGCTAACGCTAATTTAATAACTTGTGTAAATCATAAACAAGCTAAAGTTATTACTAGTCGTCATAGTTCAGGTAAAAACATGGCTGATTTCGCTGATGTTGTCATCGACAACTGCGGTGTATTTGGTGATGCGCTTCATGAAATCGCCGAAGAGTTAAAAGTTGGCTCAACATCAAATATGGTAACTATTCTAATTGCGCAAATGATGAATGCTATAATGATCAATTTACAAAAAGGTAAACCAGAATCCAATAAGAGCGTATTAGAACGCTTTGAAACATACTTTTTTGAAGCATTTGATCAAACGTTAACACAAAGTGATAATGTACAGAAGTCAGCTCAATTAGTTTTTGAAGCAGTACAACGTGAGTCAAAATTCTTTGTGTATGGTGGTGGACACTCTCATTTAGTTACTGAAGAGTTGTACAGTCGTGCTGGTGGTGTGCCATATATTAGTCCAATTCTAGAAGATGAGATCATGGTTCATATGAGCTACAATAAATCTAACTTGATGGAAACATCAAAAGAATATGCCCATATCCTTATGAAGAAGTATGGATTTAAAGCTAATGATCTTATCTTGATCGCATCAAATTCAGGTAAAGGTAAACTCACTGTCGAGCTAGCCAGAATTGCCAAAGATGCAGGACTTAAGGTTATTGCTTTGACTAATGTACGTCAGGCGAAAACAGCTGTTTCTGATCATGAGAGTGGTCAATTATTAGCTCAAATCGCGGATGTTGTGATTGATAATTGCGCACCGGTTAATGATGCAGCCTTTATGATTCAAGATCGTGTTTGCTGTCCATTATCTTCTTCACTCGCCTTATACTTAGCACAGTCATTGATTGTAGATTTATGTTATGTGATGATCGCTAATGGTATAATGCCACCGATAGCGATTAGTGCAAATGTAGAGGATCCTAAAACGGATCGTCAAAAAGAACTAAAAGAAGTTAGTCGTTTAGCTAGAATTAAATATGCATCTAATTATATCTATCAAGGACCGAAAGTAAAACTTGGTTAACATAATGAAAAACAGGTGATCGTATGATCACCTGTTTTTTTATGATGTTGTTTGCTTGTTTCGCTCTTCTTCAACAAGAATGGTGTAAGCAACTTTACCGACTAACGTTTTTGGAAGTGCTTCTTTAAATTCAATCTCATATGGAATAGAATATTTAGCGAGATTCTTCTCACACAAAGCAAAAATCTGTTTCTTTAGTTTATCACTTGGTGCTACATTTAAATTAGGTACAACAAATGCTTTAGCGACTTGTTTTTTATAAGGATGATCAATACCAATGACAGTTGACATTAAAACATCGGGATGTGAATCGATGATATTCTCTATGTGTTGGGGATAGACATTATATCCTGATGATACGATCATTCTTTTTAATCTTTGTTTAAAGTAGACAAAGCCGTCTTCATCCATATAACCAAGATCACCAGTATGAAGCCATAATAAGCCATCGTCGTGCTTCCTTATTGTTTGATTAGTCTCTTTTTCTTCTTTTAGATAACCAACCATGACAGTAGGTCCATTGATAACTATTTCTCCTTCTTCGTTATAGGAGGCCTCTGTTTCTGTGTGCGGTTTGACGATTTTATAATAAGTATCCGGATAAGGTATACCAATACTACCTTCACGATAGTAATCGATTGGTGTTAGACAACTACCAGTAACACATTCAGTTAAACCATAACCTTCACGTATTTCAACATTTGCGTTGTGATCCTTAAAAAAGGCATCAACTTTTCTTTTTAAACTAACAGATAATGAATCACCACCTGAAATAGCACATTTTATACAAGAGAGATCCATTTTAGCTATTTTTTGGTTCATCATCATTGCTTCATATAAAGTAGGGACACCAGCAATGATGTTGGGTCTATATTTACTTATTAATTTATCAAATGTTTTAGCACTAAATTGTGGTAAAATGACAGCTTCACCACCAAAACATAAAGCAGTGTGAATGCATATACCTAAACCAAAACCATGGAATATTGGCATTATTGAAAGCAATTTATCACCAAGTTCAAGATTGCCGCAAGCTTCGATACCTTGAAGTGCTAAGGCATTGAAGTTCAAATTAGATAGGACAATGCCTTTGGGATAGCCCGTTGTGCCACCACTATAAAGAATAGCCGCATATGCACTACTATCATTATTAGCTTCAATTCCTTTAATTGCATTATCGCTACTATTGATAAGATCTGACCAATATAAAAGACTTTCACTTGTCGGGTAGTGTTTTATCTTGCGTCCTTTTGTTAAGCTATAGCCAAGCTTTAAATGTAATGGCATCGATGTTTTAACTGATACCAATATCGTCTTTTTGACCAAGGAATCACTAATAACGGTACTTATTTTTGGCCACGATAAATCAATGGCAATAACCATTTTACTTTCTGAAATATTTAAGTAGTATTTAATCTCGTTTTCAGCTGAAAGAGGATGAATCATATTGGCGATGGCACCAAGTTTATTTAAGGCATAGAAAGCATAAACAGCTTCGGGAGTATTAGGCATACAAATAGTAACAACATCATTAACTCTAATCCCTTGTTTATACAAAGCATCAGCTGTTATGTCAATTTGATCGCATAATTGTTTATAGGTTATTTGGTTACCATAATAGTTTAAAGCAGTAAGATCAGGATGTTTCTTGACTGTTTCATATAGTTGGCGATAAAGAGAGTGGTTTGGATAATCTAAATGTTGGCGCATTTTACCATAGTATTTATACCAAGGTGTTTTAATGTTGTTTGTGATCATATTTACTCCTGTACTTTAAGTAATTCAATAATGTTACTTCTTAATATTTCATTAGCTTCACTTAAGTCAATTGATGAGATATCAAGTGGTTTGGCAAATTGAATGCTCATATCATATTTAAAAGCCCGATAACTACCAATAATGCCAAATGGTACAATCAAAGCATTTGTTTTTTTCGCTAAAGCAACGGCTCCATATTTTAAAGGTAATAATAGTTGCTCACTATAATTAATCTTACCTTCTGGCATGATACCAATAGCTTCTTTTCTTTTTAATAAATGATATGCCACATCCATCGCGTAAGGATCTTTTTGGTCACGATTAACAGGAATTGTTTGGGCTAATTTAAATAAGCCACCATAAAATGCTTCATGAAGTTCCTTTTTTGCCATAAAATAAACAACTCTTTTAGTTGCGATGCAGACAAATAGGGGATCAAAAATATGACGATGATTACCAGCAAAGATAATAGGTTTATCAAGTGGGATATTGTCAGCACCAATGATCTTGGGTTGATAAAGTAATTTAAAAAGAGGCATAAAGATTTTTTTCAGTTTTAGGTAGGATTGACCGTCAAACATTTGATCGATATCACTACTTGGTTTTATATAATTTTCTTTATATAATTTGTCTTTAATCATAATTCCTCACTAACAGTATAAATATATGATGTTTTTATAAACTCAAGATAAACTGACACACAACCTTGCTTGTTGTATAATCAATAAAGGAGTGATAATTATGTTTAATATCCTTATTGTTGAAGATGATCGTAATTCAAGAAGACTCATGGAAGTTATATTGGCTAGTAATGGTTATAATCATATCTCAGCCACAAATGGAATTGAAGCTTTAAAAATGCTTGATCAATACCACATAGATATGATAATACTTGATGTTATGATGCCTTACATGAATGGATATGACTTAACAAAGGAACTTAGAGCAAACAACATAAACATACCAATTTTAATGGTGAGTGCTAAACAATTAATGGAAGATAAGAAACAAGGATTTATTGTAGGTACAGATGATTATATGGTCAAACCAGTAGATGAAGAAGAATTGCTGTTGAGAATCAAGGCGCTTTTAAGAAGAGCTAAGATCGTTAATGAACACCAATTAGTAATTGGTGATGTTACTCTTGATTATGACTCATTGACAGTAATAAGAGCTGAAGAGCGTCAGATGTTACCACAAAAAGAGTTTTATCTGTTGTATAAACTCTTATCTTATCCAGAAAAGATATTCACACGAATACAATTAATGGATGAAATATGGGGGATGGATTCAGAGACCAATGATAATACAGTAAATGTTCACATAAACCGTTTACGAAAACGCTTTGAAACTTGTGATGCTTTTGAGATAGTAACAATAAGAGGCTTAGGATATAAAGGAGTCAAAAAGCAATGAGAAAGAAAACACCAATTAATCTATTGTTTTTCTTGTCAATAAGTGTTTTCTTCATTTTAGTATTAACGATGATCGTAGCGGTAGCAATCGTGTATTTGTTAATGAACTTTGGAATTTTAAAAGATTTATCAGAATTAAACATGTTAAAGAGTTTCATTCTACTGACGGTGATAAGTACCATTATTGGTACGATATTGACTACTTTGATCGGTAATCAAATATTAAACCCTTTTAGGATTCTAAACATTGCGATGAAAAAATTAGCAGCTGGTGACTTCACAGTACGAATTGACTTAACGACCAAAATAGCATCGTATGAGTTTGATGAATTAACAACAAGTTTCAACCTAATGGCAGAGCAACTTGGAAGTGTTGAAATGCTTAGAAGTGATTTCATTAATAACTTTTCACATGAGTTTAAGACGCCTATTGTATCAGTTAAAGGTTTTGCGAAATTCTTAAAACGTAATGATTTGTCTGATAATGAAAGAAATGAATATTTAGATATCATCATAAATGAGGCCGATCGTTTAGCAACCTTGTCGCAAAATGTGCTGAGTTTATCTAAAATAGAGAATCAAACAATAATAACTAATTATGAAACTTATGATCTAAGTGAACAAATACGCTGTGCCATCTTATTATTTGAAAGTAAATGGTTAAGTAAGAAACTAGATCTTGATATCAGTATTGATGATGTTTTATTTAATGGTAACGAAGAACTACTTAACCATGTTTGGTTGAATCTCATTGATAATGCGATTAAATTTTCATCAGAACATGGAAAGATAGTGATCAAATTAGTTGAAAACAATGATGATGTGGTATTTACAATCAAAGATAATGGTCTTGGTATGAACCTAGATACTCAAAAGCATATTTTTGATAAATTTTATCAAGGTGATAATTCTCGTATTATTGAAGGTAATGGCATTGGAATGACAATTGTAAAAAAGGCGATTGATCTATGTTTTGGGGAAATATTCATTGATAGCAAGCTTAACCATGGAACAACGATCATCGTAAGTTTACCTAAACAAAAAAGACAGGAGCCTAATGTTGCATAAGTAATATAACTGTGTTATTATTTATAAGCTTTTGTACTAAGTTATAGGGTTCCTCATCCTTTTACATGGTACATTAGGACAATAAACCGGAGGAAGAAATGTTAAGTAAACAAGAAAAAAATGACATTATCAAAGCGTATGCCCGTTATGAGGGCGATACTGGTAGTGTCGAAGTACAAGTAGCGGTATTAACAGAAAAAATCAACCGCTTGACTGAGCATCTAAAAGTACACAAAAAAGATTTCCACTCATTGCGCGGACTTATGAAAATGGTAGGACAACGTCGTAATCTTATGACTTACCTACGTAATAATGATGTTAAGCGTTATGGTGATCTTGTAAGTCGTCTAGGACTTCGTAAGTAATAAAAAAAGAATTCTTGATCAAGAATTCTTTTTATTTGTATAACTTATTTGTTGATTAGCTCGATAACTTTTTCGGCGAATAACTCACCAGCACCACGAGCATAGCGACATGATAATACCTCATATCCGCCATCATCAAAGCTTGCAGAATCAGGCAAATAGCCAAGACCATCAAAGGAGTAACCAACAACCATTGTATGTTTGGCTTTTGAACCAGCATAAATTTGATCAGCTAATTTCGAAAATAGTTCAAATGGTGTAAAGACAATAACAGCATCACCTAATTTTAAGATACCACAATTGACATCAGTAACTATCTTATCTTGATTTTTTGAGTATTGATATTCAACATTGATACCTTGCAGTGCAGTTTCAAATATTCTAAGTTCGCCAGCTGATACTTTTCCTTTTTTATCAGCTAATGTTTGTTCATATTCTTTTATTTGAGCTTGATAATATTCTTCACTTTCATAATGTTTCTTTGGAAGTTTGATGATATGTTGGGTATATTGGAAATTTTCAACACTAACAAACTCACTTGTTTTGACTAATGCATCAACTTCATCAGCTAGGATAAAGCCTATTCTTTCACATTCTTCAAAGCTTTGTGCTGTTCTGGTGAAACGAGTTGAGATATCACCACAAGCTCCTTGTAAATACATTGGAAGATACTTCTCAGCAACCAGCTTATCCATTGTATAACCTTGGAAGTCACGCGATACCTTCATATTGCTTGGTCCCATAAGAGTTGGATGACAATTAAAGTTAACAGCAACTCCCATTTGATCATTTTGTTTGAACGCCAAAACATTTAAAATTGTATTAACATCAATTTTGGAGTCACGACGATTTGCACCAACACCACGAACAAGTTTACGATTAAAACATACTTTTGATACAGTAGCTTTACTCGCTGCTTCTTTGATTCCTTCAGCAACTTTCTGAGCAACTTCTTCAACTAATGCGTCATGGTTTTGGTCGTATTGTGATTCTCTTATAGCTGGTGCTGAATGGGAATGAACACATGATATAACCACATCTAGATTTTTAATATCAACTCTTTTCTTGATATTAGCAATAACTTCCGGATAAAGACCAGTATAAATACCCAAAATGTCGCAACTGACTACAGCTAAAGAACGACTATCGTCTGAAATAAACAAAGTATTCGCAAACAGATCATCGTGGATTTCATTAGCGTATTCAGTACGGGCACCATATCCAGATAAATAGATTGGTAATGGAGTATTGATTTTCTTTTTTGCGATAGCAATTTTAATGCTCATAATTTACCTTCTTTCCTTATGTAAGATAAGTATATCATAAAAGCATGAGGCAGTTTTAAGCAATGAATTATTTATGCATATTTAAATCAAATGCATGGATTTTAAAACGAGGATAAATATAAATATTGTGATCATACAAAAAACATAACTGTATACAACAATACCGCTGGTTATCTCTTTATCAGCACCCATTCTAGCGGCCATAGGAAAGCACGAAACAGCAACTGGCGCAGTAAATAAAGTCATGATCACTACTAAATGAGCATTTCTGTAATTTAAAAAAATAGCAACGATTATTACTAACAAAGGAATAATGATAAGTTTGTTTATAACACCAAGGGTAATCATCTTAATATCATTTATTTCTTGTCGGAAGTTGAAAGTAGCTCCAAGCAAGATTAAAGCTAAAGCAGTTGTCGTATCACTGATCATGACAACACTTTCATCAATAAATAAGGGAAGATTGATTTTACTTATTACCAAGACAATCGCTATGAAAGCCGCAATTATCATTGGGTTTTTGATCACATCAAATACGACATGGCGAACATCAACTTTTTGACCATTAAATAGTCGTAAGCATATTACCGCACATACATTAGAAATAGGAACTAAAAAAGCGATAACAATACTAGTCATGCCACTAATACCATAACCATAAAGATTAATCGCCAAGGGTAAACCAAATATTACAAAGTTACCTCTAAATGATGCTTGAATGACAGCAGATCTTTTACTAGGTTCTTTTATTATTGATAGGGTTATGATTATGATTACTAGGATAGAAACTAACAAAGCGACGATACAAAAAATGATCAGACCTAGATCAAAATCACTTTGAAAATCACTCTGATAGATATTCTTAAAAAGGTTTATAGGTAAGAGTAAACCATAAATGATATTGTTTAACTCACTTATCGTTTTAGTCGATATAAAACCTTTATATCTAAGGAAGTAACCAATCATCAATAAGATGATAAGTGGTGCTATGATATTGAAGGATAAGATTACAGTATTCATTGTTCACTCTTTCTAATCAGTTAAATCCATGTAATTGTATATAATATATCTGCGTCTGTAAAGTATTTACATTATGATATTTAGTTTATCATCATTGTATGATATGATAGTTGCGTTGAGAAAAAGGTGTAAATGAATTGT
>CAZKJS010000007.1:0-45759 GCA_964553255.1 uncultured Erysipelotrichaceae bacterium
AGAGCAATCTCTTTATAAAAACGATATGCAAGAGCAAGATCATCGTATTGTTTATCCATCATTAATTGTACTAAAGCGCCATATGAGACTACTTCGCCATGATAATGTTCTTTCTCAATGTGTTTACGACATGAGAACCCGTAATTTAAAGCATGAGCTAAAGCAGAATTATAATCCTTGCCAACACAGATTGAAACAATACCAGTAGAAACAATGATGTTTAAGATGGTTTTTGTCAGTTCATCTGACACTTTTTGTTGTTTTTTATGTTTTAAAGCGGTGGTTCCATCCTTGATCAGGGGATAAAAACACAGATTACTAGTATTAACACCAAGCTGTTGTTCAAAGTTCAATACATCGTTACGAGCACTGAAAGTACATTCAATATATTTAGCTAAGGTATCACCTATACCAGCCCACAAGTAAACATCTGGTGATTTCGCGATAATATCTGTATCGATGAAAGTATGTCTTGGACAGGTGTCAAAATTGACTACTTCTTTAAAACTACTATCATCATTATAAATAACACTAAGTTTAGTAACAGCAGCACATGTTGATGCGATCGTTGGAAAAGTGAACAATGGTTTGTTCATCAATACAGCAGCGTATTTGACGGTATCAATACATTTTCCACCACCAATAGCAAATATGATATCGGCTTCTTGAACTTTCTGATCATTTACTATCTTTTCAACATTGTTATAAGTTGCTTCGTGACCATAACAAAACGAAGTAACAATCTCAATATCTGATCGCTCTAGTGAGGATAATAATCTTTCGCGAGCAGCGTTAAAAGCTTTCTCTCCGTAAACTAATGCACACTTCTTACCATATAATTTTGTTTCTTTTGCTATACTTTCATACGCATCTACACCATAAGTTACATGAGGAAGTATTGTTTTCATATTATCTAAGAGTCTTTTCAACGAAAGATTTTAGCTCTTCGTCTTGACAGTTTGGTAAAAAACACTCTAGAAAACGTGGTGTTAATGCCTTTTTTAAGATATCTTGATCGATTGATTTTAATGCTTCAATCAAATTCTTTCCAACAGCTGCTTTCATTACATTTAAAGCTGCAGCATTACGATTTTGACTTTCTTTACGTTCTTGAGGATATCCAAGGCCTTTTGGTGATCCAAAAGCTTTTTCGAATATTGTCTTAATATTTACTTCAGCACCCCAACCAAATCCCTTAGCATAAGGAATTGAAAGAGTGTTACCATTATTTATCTGTAAGAATAAATAAGCGTCAGATGGTTCAATGCAGTATCCACAAACAACACCAGGAAACATATTACAAGCCATAAGAGCGCCTTGTCCTGTGCCACAACCCGTAACAACAAAATCAACTGCTTTGGAATTCAATAATAAAGCTGCTTGTACACCAATGTTAAGATAAGTTAAATAATACTTGTCATCATCACAACACATGCCGGTATTAAAAACAGTATGCCCCATTGGTGTTACAACGTCTTCTAATTGTTTTAGTACAATAGCGTTTTTACTTGCTTGACTAAATTCATTGATCATTGCGATTCTCATTTTTCTCTCCTTTTTCAAATATACAGACTAGATAAAAAAACTACTCTTATATACTTGCGATTTACTTAAGTTTATCATAGTGTTTCGTTTATAAAATAAAAAACAGACATCATTAAAACGGTAATATTTTACTAAAGAGTAATAACATCATAAATAGAAGTAATAGGAGTTAAGCAAATACTTAACATCGTATTTGTTTGTGAGTTTGTACAAATAATTCTTTATACTCTTAATAGGCTTTAGTTGGTTTTGATAATCATCTAGTAATTTGAAGAATTGTTTTCTCTCTTTTATATCGCTAACATCTTTGAAATAACCCCATATATGTTGCGCTGCGTTTATTTGGTTACCAATATCTTCACTAAGATTCAAGTTGTTTTCAATAATGTTATAAAAGAGCACAGCATCTTCATCTTTAAAATATTTTAATAGTTCCCTAATTCGCAAATAATCGTTATGAGAATTAGCTAAGATCGCATATTTATAGTGACTCCATTCTTTCTCAAATAGTTTCTTTGATGTTGGTCTATGCAAGCTATTGATACACTTAACGGCTGATATGTTTTTATCTTTTACCTCAAGCATGATATCTGGATCAATACTACTGATAGATTGATGAAAACATAAGAACTCATTGATGCTAATAGTATTAGAATGTGAGCCTTCTTTTTTGTTTTGGTTTTTTTGTGAGTAATGGATTTTTTGTTTTCCGTCTTGTTTTCGCCAAGTCGCATTACAACGTTTAATCCAATATTCGTCGCTTAATGATTGATCATAGGGGTTTAGTTCATTATGAAGATTATCATAAACAACTGGAATGTTTGTTCTTTGACTAATAGTCAAAACATCGTTGATATTATATGAGCGATCATCATTTTCAATTACTAAGCGATTTTTCACATCAGTTGATAAAGTATTAAAATTATCGATAAAGCGATTGATGGCCGCTTCTTTATCATTATAAACACCACCAATATGAAGGATTATCTTGCAAGAATTATCAGTACCTAGTGCTGATAGCACTTGAGCGTGATATTCAAGGTCTGAGATGGCTCTATCGACAATACTATTATCTTGAGCATTTAATACCGTATATTGTCCCGGATGCATTGAAACTCGGATATTGTTCTTTTTGATCAAATCTTTAAGATTTTTCCACTCTGTATCGAATTGATTGATCCAGTCAATGTGATTTACTTTTCTGTCTGAACCAAAAGGGATAAGATCTGAACTGATTCTAAAAATATGGACATTATTCTCACTATTATAGATGAGCATATTCTCAAGTGATTTAAGGTTGTTTTTTATTACTGATGAAAGGGTATCGTCATTGACATTTTTTAAAAGACACTTTTTCATAGTAGTATCTAAAACTCCTATAGTTAAGCAAGCATATCCAATATTCATCATTTCACCTCATGTACTTACTTGAAATTTAACACAGCTATATAATGTAAGCAATCAATAACACCTTACAAATAATCGATGAAGCGTTGACATTGGTGTTTTTTGTTTTAGAATTAATATAGGAGTGAAATATGCGCGTATTGTTTATTTTTAATCCCTTATCGGGAATGGGACAGATCAAAAATCAACTTTTAGGAATAATTAATCGTTTCAGTGAAGCTGGTTATGATCTTACTGTTTATGCGAGTCAAGCTCATTTAGATGCTTATAATCTAACCAAAAACAGAGGTGCTGATTTTTCATTGGTTGTATGTGCTGGTGGCGATGGAACATTGAATGAAGTGATAAATGGTATAATGACATTAAAAGAGAAACCAATGTTGGGATATATCCCAGCAGGATCAACTAATGATTATGCGGCTAGTTTGAAACTACCAAAAAACATGATAAAAGCTTCGGAGTTGATTGTGAATGGAGCGACATCAAGTTTTGATGTTGGTTATTTCAATGATAAGTATTTCATCTATGTGGCAGCGTTTGGAGCATTTACTAGTGTTTCTTATAACACGCCACAAGAAAGTAAAAACTTAATTGGCCACTTGGCATATGTGTTTGAAGGCATAAAGACTGTTGGCTCGATCAAAGAGTATCATATGAAAGTTATTTGTGATGATCAACAATTTGATGAAACTTTTGTATATGGTATGGTAACTAATACACTGTCAGTTGGTGGCATATATAAATTAAGCAGTCAAGATGTTGAACTTAATGATGGTTTGTTTGAAGTAATGCTAATCAAAGCCCCTAAGACTGCAATTGATTTAAGCTCTATCACATCGTTTTTATTAGGTATTGAAACACATTCACCCTTTGTTGAAGTAGTGAAAACAAGCAGGATTCAATTTATAGCTGATGATGAAATACCATGGACACTAGATGGAGAATTTGGTGGCAATCAAAAGCAAGTTGATATTATCAACAAAAAACAAGCCATTAATATAATCGATCATTATAAAGAAAAAGCAGTTTGATGATTCAAACTGTTTTTGTATTTTTGGATATGATTCTAAATTGATGTTTTTTATTGCTTTTAGCTTTTGGCTCATTAAGAATGACTGACCAAATAATGCCTTTTTTAGCTTGTTTGAGATCAATTACCTGTTTATTCGGTTTGATCATGGGTACCTTCCTCAACTTCAGCTATGGAATGACGCATTTTGGTATCAGCAATAATATTTTGCATATTATAGTAATCCATTACACCTAATTTACCACTTTTTAGCGCTTCGGCCATTGCGCGTGGTACTTCAGCTTCAGCTTCAACAACTTTTGCGCGCATTTCTTGAACAGCAGCGATCATTTCTTGCTCACGTGCAACTGCCATAGCACGACGTTCTTCAGCTTTAGCTTGTGCAATACGTTTGTCGGCTTCAGCTTGATCAGTTTGTAATTGAGCACCAACGTTACGACCAACATCAATATCAGCGATATCAATTGATAAGATTTCAAAGGCAGTTCCTGCCTCTAGACCTTTCATTAAAACCGTTTTAGATATTTTATCTGGGTTTTCTAACACATCTTTGTGAGTCATGGCTGAACCAATGGTTGTTACTACACCTTCACCAACTCTGGCAATAATAGTTTGTTCACCAGCTCCACCGACTAAGCGATCGATATTAGCTCGTACAGTAACCTTAGCTTTCGCTTTTAATTCGATACCATCTTTTGCGATAGCAGCGACGATAGGTGTTTCGATTACCTTTGGATTAACACTCATTTGAACAGCTTCTAAAACATCACGACCCGCTAAGTCAATCGCTGCTGCTCTTTCAAATTCAAGCGGAATATTAGCTCTTTGAGCAGCGATGATAGAGTTAACTACCTTCTCTACATTGCCACCAGCAAGATAGTGAGCTTCAAGTTTATTGATTGAAATCTCAACCCCAGCTTTTGTGGCCATGATCAATGGAATGATAATACGATTGGGAACAACTCTTCTTAATCGCATACCAATAAGTGTAAATATACCAACTTTAACATTAGCAGCTAAAGCACTGATCCATAATGCAATTGGCACAAAACTAAAGAAAACCGACAGTAAAAAGATAACACCAAATACTAATAGAATCATACTTCCTAGACCTAAAATATCAGCTAATCCGTTCATGATTATACCTCCTTTATTTCTTCTACTACTACACGTCCACCATCAACAGCTACAACCTTTATCTTTTTACTACTTTCGATAAAGCCGCCTAGGCTAACAACATCTACTCGTAAGTCGTTGATATTAGCTATACCTGCTGGTCTTAAAGCGGTTAAGGTTAAACCTTCCGCATTTAATAATTGTTTTTTGTTTTCAGAACTGACAAAGCCACTTTTGGCATTAGTCTCATCTTTTAATACCATGCGATTTGGTAATTTGTCGTGTGACATCAAGTAAATAAATAACATAAACAGTATTGCTAAAACTAATAAAACAAAGATCATTAACCAAAAACCTTGAATAAAAGTTTTAGCTGAGTAAATGATATCAACAACTAAGATAATGATGCCGCTAATACCGGCAAGACCAAATCCAGGTATAAACATTTCTATGACCAAAAGGATAAGCCCAATCACAAACAATATGATTGAGAGCGTTGATAGATCTGCAAAATAAACTAAAAGACCCATAAACTATGCTCCTTTCTATAAATAAAACAATAATTTAAATACGATAATAGTTTGTTAGGTAATAATATCAATTTAACGTTGTTTTAGTTCATCTCTAATTTCTGATAAGAGGGTAATCATTGGATCAGGTTTAGGAGCGGCTTCAGTAGAAGCTTCTTGTTTCTTTTTCAAACCTGTCATTAATTTGATAACAATGAAGATACTAAATGCAATTATCAGAAAATCTACAACATTCTGGATAAAAATACCATATTGTAAAGCTGTTTCAGCAACAGTATCACTGGCTGGTATTAAAACTATCTTAAGATCAGTAAAGTTTGTACCACCTGTTAATACCGCAATAATTGGCATGATAATATCATTTACAAGTGATGATACAATCTTACCGAAAGCACCACCGATGATCACACCAACAGCAAGATCAACAACATTACCACGCATCGCGAATTCCTTAAAGTCTTTAAATAACTTCATATGATACCCCCTATATGAATTATAATGTTAAATTGAGCATTTGAATATACTTATGCATTATATCGAATATAATAATAATAGAAACAAGGAGTATAAAATGAGTAAAAATTACAAAATTCTGGCATTTGCCGGTAGTTTAAGAGAAAAATCATACAATAAACTATTGCTTAAAGCAGTATTAGAGAATTTACCACTTGATGTTGAAATGGAAGTTTTTGATTTAGCAACCATTCCAATGTATAATCAAGATATAGAAACACAGCCACCATTAGATGTTGTGTTGTTAAAGCAAAAAATAAGTGAAGCTGACATGGTGATGATAGCAACCCCTGAATACAATTATGCTATTCCTGGTGTTTTAAAGAATGCGCTTGATTGGATATCGCGTCCAAGTAATCAAAATCCGCTTTCAAAAAAACCCGTTGGTATATTGGGTGCTTCAACGGGGAACTTTGGTACTATTAGAGCTCAATATCAATTAAGGCAGGTTGGTGTATCACTTAATATGAATGTCTTGAATCGTCCTGAAATTTTAGTATCTGCAGCTTCAAAGAAATTTGATGAAAATGGTAAGCTGATTGATGAGAAGACAATGGAGTTATTAAAGGAAATGGTGGCAGCTTTAAAGAATTTAGTATCTAAATAATTAAAGGAGGAAGATTATGACTAGTATTGCATTTGCGATTAATTTAGAAGTTGAAGGTGAGAAGTACTATAAACGACAAGCCGAATTGAATAAGGATAATTTTCTAAACTCGGTGTTTACCATTTTAGCTAAAGAAGAACAACGACATGCAAAAATATTGCAAGATTTGATTGGTAGTAAAAAGTATGAACTTGATAATGATGTATCGTTAAATGAAATTGATAATATTTTTCTTGGTCTAAAAGATTTCGCTATCAGTTTAACAGATGAGAGTGAAAAACAATTAGCTGTTTATGAAGAAGCTTTGATCAAAGAAAAACAAAGCATTGACTTATATGAAGAACTACTGATGAAGAGCTCAACAGAACAAGACAAGAAGATTTTTAATTATTTAATTGCGCAAGAGCAACAACACCAAAGACTGTTTACAGAAATTATAGCTTTGGTTAGTCGACCCAAAGAATGGGTTGAATCTGCGGAGTTTGGCATTAGAGAAGAATACTAAAAGTAAAGTGACTGTATTGCAGTCACTTTATAGTTTGTCAGACAGTACTTCAGCTCTTTCAATCAGTTGGTTGAAACGCTGATAATCAAGTTTTAAGATGTTTAAATATATTAGATCGATCAATAATAGTTGTGAACAACGCATTGTTGTGACGTTTAATCTAGTCTTTGCACCAAAAGAAACCGTTTTAAGTAAGTAATCAGCATAATTATGTAATGTGTTTTTGGTGTTGCTTGTTACAACAACGATTGGAATTTGACAATTTTTCGCGATCTCCGCTGATTTGATCACATCAGCAGTTTCACCTGATTCGGATAACAAGATCAACGCTGTTTCTTGAGGTATTGCTTGATCAATAAGGGAATAGATTGTATGGGAAGATTGACTAGTTATGCAGGTTAAGCCAAGCTTTATTAATTGATTAGCAAGATAATCACAGAATAGATTAGAACTACCAACACCAAAAATAATGATTTTTTTAGTGTTTATTAATAATTTGGCGATATTCTCGATAGTTATCTCATTGTTGTTGTTAATGGTTATGTCTAAGATGTCTTTATATTGAGCAATAACTTTACGACTTGTCTCAGTGGTAGACTCTTCAACCGTTATTTCATCGTGGTCATCAACTGCTTCAAGTTTTATTACTGAGATGTCAGCTAAAAACTCACGGAAAGAACCATAACCAAGTTTTTGTGAAAATCGTATTATCGTTGATTGTCCAGTGCTAGTCAATGTAGCTAGTTGATGCGAAGTGATTGTTTTAATTTCATCAAGATGTTCAATGATATAATCAGCGATCTGTTTTTCTGACTGGGTTAAATTTTGATAAGAAGTTTGTAGTTTGGCTTTAAACATAAGATACACTCTCATTTCTTGTCTTAATTATAACGGGCAAATCTGATTTTAGCAAAACACTTTGTGATAAACGATGCTTGATAATGAATAAAATATGCACTATAATAACTATTAGTGTGAATTGATAAACCAAGGATGAAATTATGGAAAACAAAGTTTATGGTGTTGTAGAAGCTCTAGTTAAAAAAGTTCAAGCCACGCAAGAAGCTAATGTTGAGAAAGCGGCACGTTATTTTGCGGACACGCTTAAGAGTGGTGGTCTCTTACAAGCTTTCGGTTCGGGTCATTCTGTAGCTGGTGCTAGTGAGTTGTGTCATCGGGCTGGTGGTTTTATTCCTACCAAGCAAATTAAAGAACCAGCAGGTGGGGCATATGAATCAATCGAAGGTGTTGGAACTACATTTATGCGTAAAGTAGATGTTAGAGCTGAAGATGTTGTTGTTTTGATCTCAAACTCAGGACGTAATCCGTTACCGATTGAGATTGCGATAGGTGCAAAAGAAAAAGGCGCTAAGGTTGTTGTCATAACCGCACTTGAAGCTTCAAAAAACTTATCATCAAAACATTCAAGTGGTAAAAACTTGTGGCAATACGCCGATGTTGTGTTAGATAATTGTGTTGTTGAAGGTGATGCATCAATTGATCTTGATGGACTTGATTCTAAAATCTGTGGGATGTCCTCAATTACAACAGCGGTACTTATTCAAGCTACGGTTTATCGTGCTGCGCAAATGTTATTGGCTGAAGGTGTTGTACCACCAGTGTTTAAATCGCAAAACATCGATGGTGGACCAGAATACAACGAAAGATTGGTAGCTGAGTACTTCGATCGCTTATATCATGTTTAAATCCGGGATAACCGGATTTTTTTGTGTAATTATAGATGATATTAGTTACTCAAATAAGGGTTATGTGTTGTCAGTGAATTATTAATGCATTATAATGTTATATGAGCTGAATATATGATTTAAACAATAAAATCAAGGAGGAAACTATGGAAAACAAAGTCTATGGTGTTGTTGAAGCACTGATCAACAAGGTTAAAACCACTCAAGAAGCCAACGTCGAGAAAGCGGCACGTTATTTTGCAGACACGCTAAAAAATGGTGGTCTATTACAAGCTTTTGGTTCAGGTCATTCTGTTGCAGGGGCTAGTGAATTATGTTCTAGGGCTGGTGGTTTTATTCCCACTAAACAAATAAAAGAGCCAGCTGGTGGCGCGTATGAATCAATTGAAGGTGTTGGAACAACGTTTATGCGTAAAGTTGATGTTAGAGCTGAAGATGTTGTTGTTTTGATCTCAAACTCTGGTCGTAATCCATTATCGATTGAAATTGCGATTGCTGCTAAAGCAAAAGGCGCAAAAATTGTTGTTATAACGGCACTTGAAGCTTCAAAAAACTTATCATCAAAACATTCAAGTGGCAAGAATCTGTGGCAATATGCCGACGTTGTATTAGATAATTGTGTTATTGAAGGTGATGCATCGATAGATCTTGATGGTCTTGATTCTAAAATATGTGGTATGTCATCAATCACAACAGCGGTACTTATTCAAGCTACGGTTTGTCGAGCTGCCGAACTATTATTAGCTGAGGGTATTGTTCCACCAGTATTTAAATCGAAGAACATTGATGGTGGTCCTGAATATAATGAAGCTTTAGTTGCCAAACATTTCGATCGTTTATTCCATATGTAAAATCCGGTTATCCGGATTTTTTATTAGTTTGATCTAGTAGTTTTAAAGCATCCTCTTCCAGTATCGGTTTACTGAACAAATAACCCTGATACATATCACAGTTGTGTTTGAGTAGATAATCTAATTGTGCTTGTTTTTCGACACCCTCTGCTACGACACAATGACCTAATTTGTGTGCCATGGAGATAATGTCACTTAGCGTCGCTCGTTGTGGATCAGAAGTAAATAGTTTATCAAGGAAGTATTTGTCAATCTTTAGACAGTTGATACTTAGTTCTTCTTCACGTGCTAATGATGAATAACCGGTACCGAAATCATCAATTGCGACTTTTATACCGATTGTGCGGAGTTCGTTAAGCTTTCGATTAATTTCTTGGTAGTTATCAAAGAATATCGATTCAGTAACTTCTAAATGTATTAATGAAGGATCTAGATCATAATGCTCAAGTTGATTGATCAAGCCATCAATAAAATTATCATTTAATAGTTGGATGGCTGAAACATTTATCGAAACACTTATATCTTTATAACCGCTTTTTGCTAATTTTTGGGCGAACGATGATGCTTTCTCGATTATTATCTTACCAATAGGCATGATCAAGAAAGATGATTCAATTATCGGTATAAACTCAACAGGGCTTATAACACCTAATTTATTATCATTGTAGCGAACTAAGGCTTCAAATCCTACGATCTTGTTGGTTTTTACATCAACGATAGCTTGATATAGTAAATATAGATTTCCAGAAGAATTATCTAGTATATATTGATCAATAGATTCAATGATTTGTCGTTCTCTTACATTTCGCTCAGCGCTACTCTTATCATAAAATGAGTAATTGATGTGATCCTTATCAGTGCTACGATCAGTTGCGCTGGCAACTAAACGTAACAGAGTATTAACATCATACTTGTCACTCAGGTTAATTGGCATAATACCAATACTAAATCCGATTGATTTTTGCTTGATCTCTTCACTGAGTTTCTTGATCATAGCTTCAACAAATGCACTAACTTCAATTATTTCTTGATAATCTTCAACTATAAATACGAAACGATCACTGAAAGGATGGAACAATATGTGTTTGTCATCATCCAGTTTTTTAAGTACATCACCAATCGATATTAGTAAACTTTGTCCAAAACGATAACCAAAATTACGAGATATATGATCATATCTTCTAACAAATATCATGATCATGGCGAGATTTTTAGAGTAACTAGTTTGGTAGTATCTCTTGATTACGTTTTCAAGCGATAAAACATTTGCTATGTTGGTAACGTTATTATGTTCACTTAAATATTTTAGTTTTCTTTCGTTTTCTTTTCGCTCGGTGATATCAATAATCAGTCCTTCAAGACAAATGACATTACCGTGTTCATCATAAATCGCTTGTCCCTGTACCCACACCCACTTTGATTCATTGGTTGCGGTCAGTATTTCAAATTCTTCAGTGAATTTCTTTTTCTCATTGATATTTTTTTGCCATCTTTGCCAGATGTTTTCATGATACTCTGGTTTTATCATTTTGGTAAATAGGGATAGGGAATTATTCATCATCTCATTAGCAGAGTAGCCAGTTAAATCTAGACAACCGTTAGAAACATAAAGCATAGACAAAAATGGTTCAAATTTACATCTAAACATCATTCCTGGTAGATTATCAAGCAATATAGTTTTACTGCGTTCGCTTTTAAATAACTCGTGTTCAGCCGTTTTACGTTTAGTGATATCTTGTATCAAATAGATATAGTTATACTTATATCTATTTTTGATATCCAACTTAGCAACAACCGCATTTACCCATAGAATGACGCCATTATTTCTAATAAAGCGCGTTTCAATACTGAAACTTTCTTCTTGTTGGGATTCTAGTCTTTTAAAGCCATTTAAGATTACATTAATTTCTTCAGGATGGACAAGTTTTTGAAAACCAGTATTTCTAAGTGTTTCAACTGAATAACCGCTTAATTTTACTAAAGCTTGATTAGCGGTCATAATATCATCTACTTTGTTTTCACTCATTAGATCATAACGACTTACTATGGCAATGCCGATTGGTGATTGATCAAGCAAGGTTTGAAGTGTTAAATACTCAGTTTGGAGTTGTTGTTCAAATAATCTTTGAATCCGCAACAGTTCAAGATGAGTGTCGATCCTTACTCTTAGTGATTCCATATTTACTGGTTTTCTAATATAATCAATAGCTCCTAGTTTTAAGCCTTTTATTTCGTTTTCTAACTCATCATAATTAGTAAGGATCAAAGTTCTGATTCTTTTTAGTTTATCTTTAAGCTTGAGTTCCCTTAATACTTCAAAACCATCCATTTCAGGCATATTAAGATCAAGTATAAGTAATTCGATATCGTTATCATCTTCAATTATTCGTAAGGCTTCCTTACCATTGGTTGCGGTAATTACATCAAAATCCTTAAGCATATTCTCAATGATAAGTCGGTCAGTAGCAGAATCATCAGCGATTAGTATCTTAGTTTTCATAAGTTCTCCATTCATTTAAATTGTTGCTTGATTTCATTAATGGTATCAGTAAATAAAGGATAAAATTTAGTACCTATATGTTTTATCTTTTTCTGATCAAATTCCTTAAGAGCATTTTGCATCTCAACTAGTAAATTATATAATGGCGTCGCACCGATGCTGCCGGTACTGCTTTTTAATTTATGCACTATTGCCTCAGCAGTTTTGAAATCGTTATCTTTTAAGGCTGATCTTAAATTATTTATGGTATTGATATTCTCATTTAAATAGGATTGTAGAATCATAGAATATAAATTTTCATCATTACCGATAGTTCTTAATCCATGTTCTTTGTTAAGTAGCGCGATAGGTTTCTTTATGGAGTTTGTCATTAGTTGCTTGATCAGATTGATGAATTGATCTGGTTCAAAAGGTTTTGTAAGGAAATGTGTCATCCCACAATCTTCACAATGTTGTTTAACATCAGCGATAACATCAGCTGTCATTGCAATAATTGGAACATTTGGATCAAATGTTCTAATTTGTTTTGAAGCTTCATACCCATTAAGTACTGGCATATGTAAATCCATCAAAACTAAAGCTATTTCTAATTGTTGATTTTCAAACATTTTTACAGCGATTGCGCCATCATCAGCTACAAGTGTATTAATACCAATCTGATTAAGTAATGTTGTTACGATCAATTGGTTTGTTTTATTATCTTCTGCTAACAGTATCTTCTTATCATAATCGTACACTTTATCGATGCTATTATCAGTTTTTTCTTGTTTGTTTTGTGATAGATCATAGAGTGTTCTTATCAATGTAATGGGAACAATAGGTTTTACCAGTGTTGTGATAGAATCACTGTGTAATATCGTTTCAAGTGCTTCATCATCATCAAAAGGCATAAGTATTATGGTCTTATTAGCGACATGACCATTTGCTCGCGTTATATCGTTCATCACATTACCTCCATCTTGTTTAAGTGCATCATAATCAATTACCAATACATCGTAATGAGTATTTCTTATCTCACTGAAATTACTATGATGATCAACTTTGATATGATAGTTTGCAAATATTTCTAGATAAAGGTTTTTTTCAATGTTGTCATTAGTAATGAAGCCAATTGCTTTTAATGATGAGAAGGCTTCTTTTAAGATAAGATCATCTTGATTTTGTTTGTCTAGGTCAGGAGCTAAAAATAATTCAAGTAGAAATGAAGAACCAACGTCTTTTTCACTATTTACTATGATGTTACCATTCATTAACTCAATCAAACTCTTTACTATTGATAATCCTAATCCTGAACCACCAAAACGCCGACTTATTGATTCGTCTGCTTGTACAAAGGGCATAAATAGATTGTTAACTTGTTGTTGATCCATGCCTATACCAGTGTCACTAATATTAAATAGTATGTTGTAGGGTTTATCCTTTTGCATAATCGGTTCAATCCTAAGATTAACATGACCTTGATCAGTAAATTTAACTGCGTTGTTTAAAATATTAAGTAAGATTTGTTCTAATCGTTTACCGTCACCTTGGTACCAACTTTGGATAGTGGGATCTTTATAAATATTAAAAGCTATCGATTTCTCTTTTACTTTATAGCTTATGATATTGATGGTTTTTTGTATCACTTCATCAAGATTAAAGCTAACATTTTCCAATTCAATCTTACCAGCTTCAACTTTCGCATAATCTAATATATCATTGATCAGATCAAGCATTGTGGTGGCTGCTTGTTTAGATTGATAAACATAGTTCTGTTGTATTGGGTTGATCTTGGTTTTTTCAATCAGATAATGAAGACCAATTATCGCATTAAGTGGTGTTCTAATTTCGTGTGACATTCGGGCAAGAAAAGAAGACTTGTGTTCATTGGCTTCATCAGCAGCTAGTCGTGCCTTTTGTAGTTCTTTTTGTATTCTTTCCCGTTCTTTGATTTCTTTTTGTAGTCTTCTTATCCAATAAATGGACACGATAAATACAATCGCAATACCAGCACCAACAAAATATAGTATTCTTACAAGTTGGTCATAATTACGGTAGGTATCAAGGTCGATCCATTTAGCATTAATAGCAGCTTTCTCTTCTTCTGATATTTGGTTTACTGCTTTATTTAAGATAGAAACTAGTTCTGGCCAATCTTTTCGTACGGCGAAATACAGGCCAAGCTGTCTATCGCCTTCAAATGCGATAAGCTTAAGGTTTGGAATACCGTTATTTTTTATTAAGTAGTCGGTTGTGGCTAGATTGCCAACAAAAGCGCGCTCGCTTTTAACAGAAACAGCAGTTAAAGCCTCTTCGACCGTATCATACAAGCTTAAATTAATATTAACGAAGTTATTCAGATAACTATGGTGGGAGCTATTACGTTGCACAGCTACTGTTTTCTCTCTTAGATCATTTAAATCCTTTATCTCTTTTTCATCACTATGTACGACAATAACACGACGAAAGCGATAATACATTTGCGAGAAATTAAATACCTGTTCTCTTTCCACTGTTTTAGCAACAGCGGATAACATATCAATCTCACCGTTTACTGCTTTTTCGTATGTTTCTGGCCAACTCAAGTTTGATACCATTTCAAATGTAATACCAGTCATTTCACTTATTAGTTTGAGATAATCTGCAGCGATACCAGTGTGTTGGCCATTCTCATCAACAAACTAAAAGGTATAAACCCAGGATCTACACCGATTGTTACAATAGGATGATTTATGATAAACACTTTTTCTTCCGCAGTTAAACCAAGTTTATCGTGTTGTGCTGGGGTAGCGCCACAACCAATAAGCAGAATTACTAAAGCGATGATCAAAGTGTAGATCCTTCTTAACATAGCAACTCCTTGGTATTTATGATAATAAAATGTGTTTCTATTCGTAATTTTATTATAGAAAGTTAACCCGTACTAGTCAAACAATTGTATAAAAACCATATAAATATATCACTTAATAGAAATATGCTCATTTCTGTTAATAGTAGATCCTTCTTAACTTAAATTCAAAATAAAAAAAGTTGATAAATCAACTTTAATAACTAATGGTGGACGATAAGGGACTCGAACCCATGACCCCCTGCACGTCAAGCAGGTGCTCTCCCAACTGAGCTAACCGTCCATGTGTAAACATATTAACATAACAGCTGTTTATCGACAACTATAAATGAGTGATTGCTTTGATTATCAAAGGTTATTTGGTATTATCAAAACGGTTGTGAAGTAAGAATACAGTTTCACCTGGATTGAAGGTTCTAATCTTCTTTTTTATTCGTTTATGATGATAACGATTTCTGACCATTGTTTGCAGGATGTTGCCACTACGATAACCATGAATGATAGTCACTTCACTGACTGCGGTTTCAAGACCATCAATCGCATTATTTAAAAAGACAATCGCTTCTGGTTCGATCATTCCGTGAATATCAATAGTGATACCTTCATAGTCCATTTTTAACATGATTTTACCTACCTAATTAATTATAGCATGTGACTTGGCGTGTATTATAATTAAGTTTGATTATGATATAATGATTTAACGGAGGAATTATAATGACATATCGCTTTGTCAGTGATCTATCGCCGGATGAGTATCAAGCATTTGCTTATGATCATCCGTTATATAACATATATCAAACATTAGAGTGGTCTCAGATTAAGAAGGAATGGGAACATCTTTTTGTTGGCGTTTATCAAGAAGAAGAGCTAGTGCTTACTTCATTAGTGCTATATCGTTCTTTACCAATGAATTATACGCTTTTTTATATACCAAAAGGACCATTAGCTAATTATGATGATCAAATATTAATGCGCTATTTCTTTGAAAAGCTAAAAGAGTTAGCCGTAAACAAGAAAGCGATTTACATAAAAATAGCTCCTAATATCCTTTTAAGCAGTGTTTCGTATAAGGATATCAAAAATCATGAACCAATACGGGAAAACAAATTTAAAGATTTTTTAGTAACATTGGGATATAAACATCATGGTTTTAATTTGAATATGTATGATACTGCACAACCACGTTATTGCGCAGCGTATTATTATGATGATAATTGGCCAACGAATTATTCAAATAAAGCTGTTAAAGCAGTTGAAAAAGCGCTTAAAAAGGGTGTAGAGATTAAATATCTGACTACTGAGCAACTTCCACTTTTCGCGGATATTATGAGTTATACCGAAAGAAGAAAAAACATATCGTTGCGTAATCAAGAGTATTATCAACGTATCGTTGATGCATATAAAGATGATGTATGTCTTGTTGTTAGCACACTCAATCTTAAAGCTCAACTTGAACAAGATAAGACTAAGTTAAGTGAGTTAAAAAACAAGATTGAGAAAAGAACTGAGAATCATCGAAAATCGCAAAACACTGTTGATCAGATCAATAATCTAGAAAAAGAAGTAATGTTTAAGGAACAAGCAATCAAACAAAATGGTGAGATAGCCTATATTAGTTGTCTTTTAGCTGTAAAGGTCAAAGATACCACCGAAATGCTCTATGCTGGAATGAATGAGAAATATCGTAAGTATTATGGAAGTTATCTATCATATTATGAAGGTGTTAAATGGGCGCATGAAAAAGGATGTCGCCGTTGTGATTTTGGTGGTATTCAAGGAACACTTGATGATGGTCTAACTGAATTTAAGGGTTATTTTGAACCAAATATAGAAGAGTATATCGGTGAGTTCGATTTTATCATCAATAAACCAGTCAATTTTATCTTTGAACTAAGTTTAAAAGTCTTTAAGATTATACGACGTCTTTTAAGAGGAATAAAAAGATGAGACGATTTGTGAAAGATATATCTGCAAAAGATTTTGATAAATTTAATGTCTTAGTTAATAGTAATCATTATGTTAAGATGAGTAGCTATGGCCAGTTTAAAGCACTTGAGGGGTTTAAGTATCGTCTTGTGGCGATAGAGGAAGATGGTGTGATAATTGCGACAGCTCTTGTTTTAATCAAAAAGATACCATACTTATTTAGTAATTATTGTTATATCCCTTATGGCTATAATCTTGATTATAAAGATCAAAGTTTAATAAATTTTTTTAATGAAAGTATAAAAGTGTTCTCTCAAGAGCTAAATGCATGTTTTGTTAGAGTTGACCCTAATTTCTGTAGATTACAACATGAAAAAGATGGAACGATCACTGAAAATGGTTATGATAATCAATGGTTTAAAGACCTAATGCTAAAAGATGGTTTTATGCATTTAGGTTACAATTATGGTTATAGTGGTAATTGGCTATCAAGATTCAGTTATATACTAGATTTATCAGCTGATATCGATAAGATAAAAAAGAATATAAAGAATTTTAATAACCATGATCGTAAGAATAAAATGCGTGCCATCAATGTGTATCTAGCCTCAAAAAAAGACTTAGATATTCTATATCAACTACAACTTGAACTAGCTCAAAAAGAACGTTTTGTGCCAAAACCATTATCTTATTTTCAACAACTCTATGATTCATTTAAAGACAATGTTTATCTATATATCGCAAAAGCCGATTTAGAAAAGTGTTATCAAAACCTACAAGAAGAGAAAAATAGGATTGAAGATCAAATTATCCAACTCACAAATACAAATCGCATTAAAGAGTTAAGTTTATCAGTTGAGTCGTTAAATAATGAAATGAAGATCATGAAAGAAAGGGGTTATGATAAAGTCTCAGAAATAATACTTGGTGCAAAATTGATCATTCAGATTGATGCGAAAGTTTTTAATGTATATATGTATACACACAAATTTTTACCTAATTTTAGAACAGCTTTAGCTTTACATACCAAAACACTTGAAGATAGTAAAAAGCGTAATGCTTTAAGTTATGATTTTGAAGGAGTTTCAGGAAGTTTAGATCCCAAAGATGCGTATTACGGTATCCATGACTTTAAGCGCAGTTTTGGAGGTGATTTTGTTGAATATTTCGGTGAGTTTGATCTGGTTTTAGATGAGCGTAGATATCTTTTATTTAAAAAGTTTGATCGTTTGATCAAGCGTTATAGACGTAAAGTATATCTATTTTTTAAGGGGTGGTGAGATGCGCTTTGCGATCAATATTGATAAACAAGAGTTAAATGAGTTTGTTAGAACTCATGATTATGCTCACTATATGAAAACAACTTTTTGGGCTGAATATAAAAGTATAACTGAAGGATATATACCTACATTTGTTGGTATTTACGATAATGACAATCTTGTTGGTACCGCTGTTTTACTTAAAAAAAGACCATGGCATGTCATGAAACCATACATCTACATACCAACGGGATTTTGTGTAGATTATAATAATCGTGATCATCTTGATTTCTTATTAAGTAGTGTTATCGCATATGCGAAGACACAAAAAGTAATGTTTGTAAAATTTGATCCAAATGTTTTAAGATGTCATCGAACCATTGATGGTGAAATGATAAATGATGGATTTAATAATGAATGGCTTACAGAATATCTCATTGATCAGGGTTTTACTCATAAGGGATATGGCTATGCATATAATGGTAGTTGGCTTAATCGTTATACCTTAGTCATTGATATAGCCAAGCCGCTAAGTGAGATAGTAGCTAATTTTAATAGGTCAAAACAGAATGTTTTAAAAAGGCACGAATTAATAGGTGTAAAATCAAGGGTTGGTAAAAAGGAAGAGATAAAATATCTTGTTGATTTTGAATGGGAACTAACAAAAACGCAGGGGTTTAAACCTCATGACACAACATTTTTTAATACATTACTGGCTACGCTTGGTGAAAACGGACATTTTTATGTCACGGAAGTTGATCTAAAAGTACATATTGCAAATTTAGAAAGTGAATTAAGCTCAAACAAATATCGTAAAGATCTAGAAGCGTATCATGCTAAACAAATTGAGTTAAAAAAAGCTATAGAATTGTTGAGTGAATATGGCGCAAAAGTTATAATTGCTGCTGGTATTTTTGTTCATTATTCTAATTGGTCTTGGGATTTATATACGTATAATCGCAAAGCTTTCAGCATGTATAAAGCAACTGATAACCTTCATTTATTTGTGATACAAGATATGAAAGCAAGAGGCGTTACCAATTATGATATGGTAGGTTTTTCGGGAGTTACATCTAAAAGCGATCCTTACTTCGGTCTTTATGATTACAAGCGTAGTTTTGGTTCAACATTCTATGAACACATTGGTGAGTTTGATTATGTTGTTGATAACAAAGCTTATCGTATATTTAAGTATATTTTATTTCAAACAAAAAGGATTCGACGAAAGTGGTTTAGCATTAAATACAAAAAAAATTGAGAGTTAATCTCAATTTTGTTTTTCTTCAATAGCTTTGATCAACGCAATGCGTTTATCGTGACGTCCACCTTCATAAGTCGCATCCAACCATTCTTCGACAATCATTTTAGCCATCTCTGTACCAACAACACGACTTCCCATAGCTAGGATGTTACTGTTGTTGTGCATACGTGAAAGCTTTGCGGTGTATGGTTCTGAACAAACAACAGCCCTAATACCATTTACTTTGTTTGCTGAAATAGAAATACCAACTCCAGTACCGCACATTATAATACCCAAATCAACATCATGATTTGCGACTAAATTTGCTACCTTTTCGCCATAAATTGGATAATCTGTCTTTTCATCACTGTAACTACCAACATCGACCACTTCGATGTTTCTTTGTTTTAAAACTTCTAATACCGCTGATTTTAGGGTATAACCTACATGATCGTTTCCTATTGCGATTTTCATATATCCACCTCGTAATTTTATATTATCATAAACCATAGTTTAATACATCAACAGTACTACTAATATGATAAGATTATATCAATGAGGTGGATGATGGAATTGATCAAAGCAAGAAGCGACCAAGTTAATGATATCATGGTAATAATTAGTGATGCACAAGCTTTTTTACGTGAGCAGGGTATCGATCAATGGCAAAATAACTATCCAAATCACAAGACGATAGAAAACGATATTGATAATGGGTGGGGTTATGTACTTACCTACCAAAATGAAGTTGTGGCTTATGGTGCAATCATCAACGCTGAAGAACCAACATATAAAATCATCGATAACGGCAAATGGCTTAATGATAGAGCATATCTTGTGATACATCGGCTTGCTGTTGCGAGAAATTATCGTAATCGAAAAATAGCACAATACTTCATCGATCAAGCCTGTATATTGGCAAAAGCAAGTGATATTTATGATATAAGAATAGATACTCATGCGGATAACAAGATTATGCAAAGAATGATTGGGAAAATGGCGTTTGTTTATTGTGGGATTATCTATCTAGCTAATAAGGATAAGCGCTTGGCTTATCATAAAACATTAGATTAGAAAGGGAAGTTATGAAAGAACATGTCTTTAGACTTGTGGCGAATGATGATTTAAAAACAAACATTGTTTCATATTGTGTGAATAATAACATCAAGGCTGCAGTGATCGTTTGTGGTGTGGGTTGCGTTAAAGCGGTTTGTATTAGAAAAGCCAAAGCAGAAGAAATTTATCGTGATCATGATAATCACGAAATTGTTGCACTACAAGGAACAATAGCCAATGATAAAGCTCATATTCATATCGCATTATCAGATAAGAACATGAAAACGATAGGTGGTCATCTTATGGTTGATACAATCATTAATACA
Organism: uncultured Erysipelotrichaceae bacterium; assembly: GCA_964553255.1. Taxonomy (GTDB): domain Bacteria; phylum Bacillota_I; class Bacilli_A; order Erysipelotrichales; family Erysipelotrichaceae; genus JAQUCI01. The sequence continues at coordinate 20,945 of CAZKJS010000007.1, forward strand.
ACAGCTGAGATTGTACTGTTTGAACTAGAAGAATATATTCTTGACCGTAAATTTGATGAGCAAACTGGTTATGATGAACTAGTGGTAAATAACAAGCGCATTTAATTGACAATGATTGTTTATTTCAATAATATATTATTTGATTATAATGCCGGTTTAACTCAGTTGGCAGAGTAGCTCATTCGTAATGAGCAAGTCGTAGGTTCAAATCCTATAACCGGCACCATTTTGATATCAAAACACTCAAATTAAATGAGTGTTTTTTTATACTTGAGTGTCATTTAAATAGTTTAGTTATATCGCTAAAAAACGATTGCTTAGCATAACTTCAAATGATAATATTACAAAGAAAGAAAGAGGAATTTTTATGATTATATGGGGATGGCGTAAGACACGCAAAATATTACTAAAAGTTGATGAGCAAGAATGCGATAATTGTCATAATACGAATCAATTTGATCTTGTTAGATTGACTTCGTGGTTTACTTTATTTTTCATACCAATTATACCGTATAAAAGAGAGTATTTTATCGCTTGTCCAATATGTGAATTTGGTCAGAAAATAGATAAGTATGAAAAGGAAAGAATTATGTTACTAAAGGGAGATGGGTCAATTTAAATCCCTTTTTTTAATGGCGAATTGAATTGTCACCAGTAACATCAAAGAAGTCAAAATTAATATAAGGGTCATAATGTAGGTATTACCTAAATTTGAAAAACTAAGCTTGGTGATATTGTTGACTACGATTAATGTACAAAGAGCGACAACACTAGAAATTGTTGTGCTTAATGTTAAATAATAAACGGTAATGATAATAGCTAATAATAGTAAGATTATACTCAAATCACTCATGATAAGACTAAACACAGCGGATTCAATAGTTATAATAAGTGTACCTGGTTGAATTAAGTAAGGATAACCACTGTTGATAAAAGAAGATTTATTTGATAGAAAAAATAGACTAATAAAAGCTATGAAATATAAACCATATGAAATGATAATACCCATCGAATACTTCGTTAGCAGTATTTTTTTTCTAGAAAATGGTTGAAGAAAGAATATCTTGAAAGCGTCACTATCGTTTTCTGATAAGATTAATAAAAAGATGATAAGGATAATAATTATGATCAATAGATGATAGTTGTCATGATGAAAACTAACAAACAATGGTAAAAGCGCGATACTATTATCAATTATAAGTGGTTCATTGTTTGATGTAAGTAAATGCTCATGCAGAGCTATATTATATATTGTTTGAGTTAAACTCTCTGTAAAAACGGATAATGATAAATTATAACCAGTTAATCGCATAACATTTATTTCATACAAAAGATTAATCTTGTTTTTTTGATCACTAGTGATTTTGTAGTTAGAAAGCAGTAAGATGTAGTTTTTTAGAAAAGCTTCTTGATCGTTGTTGATAATGCTAGTATCATAACGAGCTAGATCAAAAAGCACTTCAATGCTTTTGGCTTCCTTCGCTAATTTTCTTTCTTGATCTTGATAATAGTTAATTTGATTATTGTAGCGGCTTAAATAAAACAATGACATGATCAAAACAATAAAGATGAAAAAAGCGTAAAACCATTTTGCTCTAACGATTTTAAATAATTCAACTATTAATAGCTTTCTCATCTCAATTCTTTCCTTTTCCAAATCTGGGTAGTTATCGCATAGTTGATAAAAGTAGATATGCTCATGGTAATTAAGCCATAACTTAATCGAGCATTGCGATAATAATAGAAAAGTGAAGTATGTTCGTTTGTTAGAAAGTTGTGTACACTTAAAAATAAATAGTAATATGGATTATAAACAAAATAAGATGGAACTTGTTTGTTGACTATCCCCTGATATATAAAATAAGTTAATGTGATCAAGACGATCAAAGAGATAAATGGTTTTCTTATTAAGCAATTAAGTAAAGCGCAAAAACTTATTACCAAGGAAATATTAATCAACAAATGTATGGTTATGATGCCAAACAAGTTTTTTAATGACATCAGCATAGTGGTTGTGAAACTTGCGTTTCTATCAAAAAGTGATAATGGCGAGTAAACAACAGGATGATCAAGCCATCCACACTGATGAAATAGTTTTAGATATAAAAAGAAAAAGATAAATGTAAACGAAATTAAAATGATAGCTAAAAATGTTCTTGCGATGATCTTTGACAGAATAGTAATAGTTATGCGATAGGGTTGCAAAAACGAGATAGATAATGTTTTGTTTTTCAATTCTTCATTTATAACATCATAACCAATGATGATACTGAAAATAACAATGATCAACCATAGATTGGTGTTTATTAAATAGCTGAAAAAGCCATAAACAGAACCAACACTAATAGGGTTAATGTGAATGGTATCAATATTAGCTTCTATTAATTCTGTTCTGATCATGATTTGGGTTATATCATTGTTTCCAAGCGTTATTAGTATTTGGTTGGCTGTTTGCCAATCATTATTGATCAACGCCATATTAAGATTAAGATACTGCTGGTGTTGAGCAGTGTTTGATGCAAGCGAATCTTGAAGTGAAGCGATCGCTATTTTATCATCGTTTGCAATAGCGTCTTCAAGTTGATTTTGTTGATCGATAATGACACGATTTATATTGCTGCTGATAGATTGATATATAGCTTCGTTTTTATTGTTGAAATTTGGATAGATCTTGAAATAGCGATCAGCGCATACAAAAAGAATTAAGAAAAGAAAAAGACAAGTAACGAGCCATCTTGGTTGTTTTATGAGTCTTTTTAACTCTATTATAATTAGTTTGATCATAGATAAAACTCTTCATATTGATCGATGATTGATGGTTGGATACGATCGATTTGATTGATTCTTATCTCATTAGTCATACATAGATTGACAATGGTGTTAATGTTAAGTGTTTCATTAGTTTTTATCTTTACATTATCATTGTCAGTGCAAACTGATTGCTGATAATTTGTATTGATAAGCGATACAAGTTTATCTGGATCACTAACTTTGAGTTGGTAAGTTTCATAGGGTAGTTTTTCATCAATAGGAATCAATCTACCATTTTTGATAAAGATAAATCGCGTACAGACATCATTTAATTCGTGAAGTTGGTGTGAACTTATTAAGATGGCGATATCTTCTGTTTTCACTTGGTCTTTTAGAATGTCATAAAAGGCTTTGACACCGTTTGGATCAAGACCGTTGGTTGGTTCATCTAATAACATAAGTCTTGGATTAGGTAAAAGGCATAAACCTAACATCAATCTTTGCTTCATTCCCATTGAATATGTCTTTACTTTCTTCTTTAGATCTTTTTGTAGACCTGTCATAGACATTATCTTTGTAACTCTTGCTTTATCTATATTGCGTAGTTTGGCAATGATCGCAATGTTTTCTTGTCCTGTTAAGTCTTGGTACAACATAGGTTGCTCAATTGTGGCTGTTATACAGTTTAAAGCCTTTTCACGATTGTTTTTGGTGTTGTATCCACATATATATATATGACCATTATTTGGTTGCCAGAGTGTTGATATGAGTTTTAAGGTTGTACTTTTTCCAGCACCGTTTGGTCCGATAAAACCAACTATCTCTTTTGATTTGATATTGATGTTAATATCATCTAATATCATTTTATTAGCGATATATTTAGAAATATGCTTTACTTCCAAGATATTTGTCATAAAATCTCCTTTTAATTATTATAAATGCAAAATAGTATAATATCAATCTACATTTAGGATTAATAATAAAAAATTATAATTATTAACTGACACCAATTGGTGATAGAAAGGAAAAATATGAACAAAAAGAAATTATTAGGCTTTATGGTAATAACCCTATTTACGGTTGGGATGGTAGTACCGATAAAGGCAGAAACCATTGATACCTTAAATATTCAAGAACCAACAAGAATTAGAGTTGCTGATGTTATTGCTAGTCATGATGACCTTTATTACAATGGCGGTTGGGAAGTTCGTGAAAATTATATACATACGGTAATCTTTTATAATGTATCGTTTAGTTTTAACGAATATACTTATGAAGACGTAACTTCCACAGCTGATAAAAATGCAGGCTTAACTAGGATTAGAACATACTATCATTATAATATTAACTAAATGTTGTTTTTCCTAAGGCATAAGAAATTGAAACTAACTTACTTATGCCTTTCTTTTGGAGTAATCACAATCTATAATAATGTTAGAAAGAGAGTGATAAAATGTTAATTAGTGAAGTAATCACAAAAATAAAAAAATATCATTTGGGTTCAGTTAATGGGATTGCTATTGATGAAGCAAAAACAAGAGATAAAATCCTATATGGTAACGCCACGCAAGAGTGTACAGGCATAGTCACAACTTGTTATGCTTCAAGCGATGTAATTCGCGAAGCTCATAAAAGAGGAGCTAATCTGATCATTGTTCATGAAGCGCTATTTTGGAATCATGGCGATCATCAAGAATGGCTAAGTGATAATAAGGTTTTCCAAGCAAAAAAGAAGCTTCTTGATGATACTAATATAGTAGTATGGCGTGATCATGATTACATCCATTCTGGAATTCCGTTAAGTGATGGGACATATGTTGATGGGATATTCTATGGTTTGATGAAGATGTTAAACTGGGAAGATCATTTGATTGGCTCAATATCAAAACCAATGACGTTTAAGTTTGATAATAAAACAGCTAGTGATATCGCTAATGAGTTAATCGTTAAAACTAATTTGAATGGTATCCGTATTACAGGTGATCCAAATACAGTCGTTAAAAAGCTTAGGATAATTTCGCATGTTATTGGTCATGGCGATAATGACATGATCAAGTTGATTGAAGAAGAAGATATTGATGCTGTTATAACATTAGAGATTACGGATTATACGGTTAGTGAGTATATTCGTGATTCAGCTATGTTAAATCGACCTAGAGCAGCGATCAATATGGGTCATTTTAACACTGAAGAGCCTGGAATGCAGTACATGCTTGAGTATTTACCACAGATTGTAAAAGACATACCGGTAAGCTATGTTCAATCAGGTGATGCTTATAATTTTATCGTTAAAAAATAAACTATGCGAGAGCATAGTTTTTTAAAGAATGATTTTATGAAAAAAATTTCACAAAAATGAAAAAATGTAAATTTGGTTGGACAAAATAGCGATGAAAGTGTAATATAGAGTTGCACTTAATACTAAGTGATATTACTGATGTAATAACTGAAAAATGGTGTTTGGAAAGATGGATAAGATTCAGACACCATTTATTAATTGATAAGTGGTGATTAGCGAAAAGGAGTCCTCATGAAAGACAGATACAGCAATCCGTTGAGTGAAAGATATCCAAGCAAACAAATGTCATATTTGTTCTCTTCAGAAAACAAATTCATGACTTGGCGTAAATTATGGGTTGCTTTAGCCGAAGCACAACAAGAACTGGGTTTGGCTATTAGTGATGAACAAATAAATGAACTAAAGGCTAATGTTAGTAACATCGATTATGAGTTAGCAGCGAAAAAAGAAAAAGAAGTCAGACATGATGTAATGAGTCATGTTTATGCATATGGCGAAGTTTGCCCAAAAGCTAAACCAATCATTCATCTTGGCGCAACCAGCTGTTATGTTGGCGATAATACCGATTTGATCATTATGTATGATGGTTTAAAGCTGATCAAGGCAAAGCTAATAAACATAATTGCTGCTTTGAGTGATTTCGCATTGAAATACAAGAATTTACCAACTTTAGCTTATACGCATTTTCAAGCTGCTCAACCTACTACCGTTGGTAAAAGAGCGACTTTGTGGCTTAATGATTTATTAATGGATTTAAATGATATTGAATATATATTAACAAATTATCAATTGTTAGGATCTAAAGGAACAACAGGAACGCAAGCAAGTTTTATGGAGCTGTTTGATCAAGATCATGATAAATGTCGCCGTCTTGATCAGTTGATTGCTCATAAGATGGGTTTTTCTTCATGTGTTGCAATAGCAGGGCAAACTTATTCACGTAAAGTGGATAGTCGTATTTTAAATGTGCTTGCTGCTGTTGCGATCAGTGCTCATAAATTTTCAAACGATTTAAGGTTGTTACAACACCTTAAGGAAATTGAAGAGCCTTTTGAAACTAATCAAGTTGGTTCTTCGGCCATGGCTTATAAAAGAAATCCGATGCGTTGTGAAAGAATAGCAGGTTTAGCTAACCATGTCATTAGTAATACACTTAATCCGGCTATAACCGCAGCAACACAATGGTTTGAGCGCACATTAGATGATTCGTCCAATCGTCGTTTAAGTTTAGCCGAAGGATTTTTGGCAGTTGATAGTATTCTTGAATTGTATCTAAGTATCGCTAGTAACATGGTTGTTTATCCAAAAATGATCGCAAGACATTTAAACGCAGAACTTCCCTTTATGGCAACTGAGAATATTTTAATGCACGTTGTTAAGATGGGTAAGGATAGACAAGAGTTCCATGAACGTATAAGAATCCATTCACAAGCGGCTGCTCAAAGCGTAAAACTTAAAGGATTAGACAACGATCTACTTACAAGAATAGCCAATGATCCTTCATTTGAGCTTGATGAAAAGCAAATAGCTAAAATTGTTGATGTTAGGCATTTTGTCGGAAGAGCACCAGAACAAACAGAAGAGTTTATCAATGAGACCATAAAACCAATCCTTGATGCTAATAGAAGCGTTTTAGGAATGGTTGGTGATATAAAGATCTAGTGGAGGTAAAAATGGTCAAAGCAATAGTTGGCGCCAATTGGGGCGATGAAGGAAAGGGAAAGATAACTGATTATTTTGCGAAAGAAGCGGATATCATCATTCGCTTTCAAGGAGGCAGTAATGCCGGTCATACGATCGTTAATGATTTTGGTAAATTTGCCCTACATATGTTACCATCAGGGGTATTTTATCAACACACAACTAATATCATTGGGAATGGTGTAGCTCTTAATATACCATTTTTTATTGATGAGATTAACTCATTAGTAAATAAGAATGTACCAAAACCGAATTTGTTAGTTTCCGATCGGGCACATATCGTAATGCCTTATCATATGAACTTTGATGCTTATGAAGAAGAACGCTTAGGAAAACATTCTTTTGGTTCTACCCAATCAGGAATAGCTCCGTTATACGCTGATAAATATGCCAAGATAGGTTTGCAGGTATGTGAACTTTTTGATGATAAATATCTAAAAGCTAAACTTGAAAATATCTGTACATTAAAAAATGTTCTGCTTGAGCACCTCTATCATAAACCATTACTTAATGCTGATGAATTATATGAACTATGTATGAAGTATCGTGAAATGATCAAACCTTATGTATGTCATCTTTCTGCTTATCTAAGTGAAGCAATCAAAGAAGGCAAAAAAATACTACTTGAAGGACAATTAGGATCATTAAAGGATACTGATCATGGTATTTATCCAATGGTCACAAGCTCTTCAACCTTAGCAGCGTTTGGTGCAATCGGAGCAGGAATACCACCTTATCAGATCAGTGATATAACAACAGTTGTCAAAGCATATTCAAGTGCTGTTGGAGCTGGACCGTTTGTTAGTGAGTTATTTGCTGATGAAGCATCAATGTTACGTGAAAATGGTGGTGATGGTGGTGAATATGGAGCAACAACAGGTAGACCAAGAAGAGTAGGTTGGTTTGATGTGGTTGCGACAAAATATGGTTGTATGGTACAAGGGACTACTGAAGTCGCCTTGACTGTACTTGATGCATTAGGATACTTAAAAGAAATACCTATTTGTACTGCGTATGAACTTAATAATGAAGTAACAACGACCTTTCCTAATACCATAGAGTGTTATAAAGCTAAACCAATCTTAAAAGTTATGAAAGGATGGAACTGTAATATCAGAGACATTCGTGAGTTCAATAAATTACCACAAGAAGCACAGGACTATGTTGATGAGATTGAAAGGCAAATTGGGTATCCAATCACTATCATATCAAACGGTCCTAAAAGACAGGATATCATCCGTCGAATTCCCAAAATATAACATTGTTTGAAAATACGTCCAAATAAAGTATAATCTTATTAATTGGAGTAAATGATGACAAAGAAACAAAAACCAAAACAAAGCGCCAAGGAAAGATTGATCATTGCTGGTATCAAAGTAATTGAAAACAATGGCATTCAAGGTTTTTCTTTACGCAAAGCAGCGGAAACTTGTGGTATATCTTGTGCTGCACCGTATAAACATTTTAAGAACAAAGATGAATTTTTGACGAAAATAATTCAGTATATCAATGACAAATGGCTTAATGAACAAGCTGAGGTCATAGTGAAATATGAAGGAAACATCAAAGAACAATTAATCAATATCAGTCTTGCATATATTGATTTTTTAGTGAAGAATCCGCAATTCAGATCGATAATCATGATCAAAGATGAGTCAATGAGTACCGAAAATAATGAAATAAGACATAAAATCAGTGCTAAATCCGCTGAACTAGTTGAAATTTACTGTCAAACTAATCAGATACCAGCCATAATTCAAAAAGAACGTTTATTCATGGTTCGCTCATTAATGTATGGTGCTGCACTGATGTTTGATAATGGCGAAATGCCATACAATCAAGAAAATATCTTAATGATCAGACAAATAGTTGATAGTGCTTTTGATTTTTAAGGGTATAACATAGGTTGACAAATAAAAACTGAAAAGCTAAAATAGCATAAGTTAACATCTGTTAACATAATTAAGAAAGATCAAAAGAGGTATTAACATGAGTTATAAAATAATCGGAGACAGTTGTGTCGATTACACAACCTACAAAGACGGATTAAACTGGGTAACCAGAGTACCCCTGACCATTACATTAGATGGCATAGAATATGTGGATGATGAAACATTAGATTGTGCGGCATTGGTAACTAAGATGGCTAATTCAAGTGACGCACCAAAATCAGCTTGTCCTTCGCCAGGTCAGTTTCTGGCTGTTTTTGAAGAAGGAAATGTTGATGAGATATATGTAGTGACACTTTCAAGTCCACTAAGTGGCACATATGCTAGTGCAACAATGGCAAAGGCTATGTTAGAAGAAAAAGACAGTAGTAAGAAAATTCATATTTTCGATTCAAGATCAGCCGCAGCTGGTGAAGTCGCCATTTGTGTCAAAGTTAAAGAATTAAAAGATGCAGGATTAACATTTGAAGAAGTTGTAGAACAAGGACAAGCTTTTATTAGTTCTATGGACTCATTGTTTACACTTGAAACACTTGAAGTTTTAAGAAAAAATGGTCGCTTGACTAAATTACAATCAGTTGTGACTGAAAAACTCAAGATAAAGATGGTTATGGGGGCAACCCCAGAAGGCGAGATTGAAGCATTATCCAAAGCTTTGACCATGAGTGCGGCGATTAAAAAATTGATCGAAGCAGTACAAGTTCGCGGTGCAAAAAAAGGCTTTGAAGATCGTGTATTATATATTACTCAATGTCAATGCTTAGAACGTGCTAAAATGATCAAAAGCAAAATTCAAGAGACATGCGCATTTAAGGATGTTGTAATATGTGAAGCAAGAGGCATTAGCACAGTATATGCGAATGCTGGCGGCATTATTCTAGCGTTTTAATACTAAAAGACGGTTTGAATTAACAAACCGTCTTTTCTAAGTGTTCTTGTTTTTACCAACCGATCTTAATCCTATTTCATCACCATTGATGATATTGACAACATTTTTTCGATGTTTAAAAACGATGAATAATGAAAGAGTAACTAAACCAATGAAGATAAAAGAGACGTCATTATGTAAATAATAATAGATAGGGAAAAAGATTACCGCAAACATCGTTGCGATTGCTATATAATCAGTAATGATCGTTATCAAAGCACAGATAACCATTAAGATCAGTGCTAGCTTCCAATCAATAGCTAGAAGCATTCCCATGTAAGACGCAAAACCTTTACCACCTTGAAACTTTAAGTAAATCGGGTACATGTGGCCAAAAACAGCCATTATTCCGCTTACTAAGCCATATTCAACATTATTGAATATGGCTTGAGCAATGACAACCGCAAGACTTGCTTTCAATATGTCAAATAGAGCAGTAATGATACCAAACTTCCACCCAAGGGTGATAGTGATATTACTTGCACCAGGATTATGGGTGCCTCTATCGCGTATGTCAAAACCTTTCGCTTTACTTAGTAGGTATGCTGTATTGACCGAACCTAGTAAATAACCAATTAATGCACTGATTAAATAGTTCATTTTAATCACCTTGTCTATCTATAAATATGATAACAAAAATCTAATTGTTTGTCTTGAAAAAATAAGTGATATATAATGTCATAGAAGGAGATATTAATATGCGTAAAACATTACTAATCTTAGGTGTTTTGGCTCTTATATTAAGCGGTTGTACAACAAAACCGATCGAAGAAGATCCGGTGATTACTGATGCAATCAGATTTAAAGAAGAATATGAAGCTCATAACAATAAGATTAATGAAAATAATGGTAAGAATTATACCGTACTTGAAATTGACGAAGACAACCCCATGGTTTATGCGACATTTGAACAAGTTATAAGTGTACTTGATGGTGAGGGAATTATTTACTTTGGCTTTGAAACATGTCCTTGGTGCAGAACAGCAGTACCAGTGATTATTGAGGCAGCTAAAGCTGAGGGCATAAACTTAATTTATTACTTTAATGCTTTATCTTTAAGAGATGTAAAGAAGCTTGATGAGCAAGGAAATGTTATAACCGAGACAGAAGGAGATCCAAAATATTATCAACTTCTTGAGAAAATCGGTGATATCGCTGAAAGTTATTCTGGGCTAAATGATGATTCGATCAAGCGTCTTTATTTTCCAACAGTTGTTGTAGTAAAAGATAAGCAAATCACGCTTTATCATACTTCTACTGTTGATTCACAAACAGATCCATACTTACCACTTGATCAACAACAACATGATGAGTTGTTTGAAATTTATCGTTCAGCTTTCGCTGAGGTAAAAGCCGCGTGCCAAATAACAAAATGTTAGGAGAAAATATGGAACAAAAAAGAATTGTCGCTATTCACGATATTTCCTGTTTTGGCAGATGTTCATTAACAGTTGCCTTGCCGATCATATCGGCCGCTGGCATAGAAGTCAGCGTTATTCCAACCGCTGTTTTATCTACTCATACAGGTGGTTTTACAGGGTTTACTTTCCGCGATCTAACTGATGATATCATTAATATCGTCGACCATTGGCATACGTATGATCTTAAGTTTGATGGAATCTATACTGGTTACTTGGGATCGTTTGCTCAAATTGAACTTATGAAACAATTGTTTGAACGTTTAAAAAGTGAAAAAACCCTTATCTTTGTTGATCCAGTAATGGCTGATAATGGTAAGCTTTATCCATTATTTCCTGCAGATTTTCCAAAAGGCATGAAAGAATTATGTAGTAAAGCGGATATGATAATTCCTAATATCACTGAAGCTTGCTTTATGCTTGATGAGCCATTTTATGAAGGACCATATACAAAAGAATATATTGAAACACTAATGAAGAAACTTAGTCATGATATTGGTCCTAAGAAAGTTGTGCTTACTGGTGTTTACTTTGATGATGTACAACTTGGAGCTGCCGTATATGACGCTGATAGTGGCTTAATTGAGTATGCGATGGCGGATCGAATTGAAGGTTACTATCATGGGACTGGAGATGTATTTGCAAGCGCGGTAATGGCATCGGTATTAGCTGATAAGACGCTAAAAGAGGCTATTGCGATCGCTGTTGATTTCACGGTTAAGAGCATACAAAGGACTAAGAATGCCCAAACAGATATCCGCTTTGGTGTAAATTTCGAAGCTGGTATTAAAGAATTGGCTAACAAACTGATAAAATGATTCAAATGGATGATATTACAAAATATCATCCATTTTTTATATTGATAGTAACCATTTGACGATGTATCATATTAGTAATATTATCAAGATGACAAAAGAGAGAGATAATAAGTGTTATAAAAGGATTATAATACTAATTTTTAGGTTATTACTTCATGAAAGGCAATAAGATGAAAGAGGTATATTCGGTAAACAGAGTTGAGAAGAAGTACTTTATTAGCGAAAGTCAAAGATATCAATTACAGAAATATTTCGCAAAAATACTTCATCAAGATCCTAATAATGGTGATAATGGCTATATGGTCAGAAGTTTATACTTTGACACACTTTATGATGATGATTTTCATGATAAAGAAGATGGTTTGGAAGATAGGCAAAAACTAAGATTACGAATTTATAATATAAATGATAATAATGTTAAGCTTGAGCTAAAACAAAAATTTGGCAATTACCAAAAAAAGAAACAATATCTATAGATAAGGATGATGCCATTGCATTAAGTATTGGCAACGCTGATGCACTTAAAAAATATGATAGCCAGTTATGTCAACGAATTCGTTTGATGATGATGCTTAAACAATATCGACCTAAATGTATTGTTGAGTATCGACGCTTCGCTTTTATTTATCCGGCTAATGATATTAGAATCACTTTTGATAGTGAGATCAAAGGAACGATTAGTGAAGCGAATATCTTTGATCCTAATCTAGCTTGTACACCACTATTACTGAAAGAGAGGTGTATCATGGAAGTTAAATATAATAATTTTATGCTTAGCTATATTAAAGATGCAATTACTCATAGTCAAGCCACACAAACCGCAGCGAGCAAATTCTGTATGGTAAGAAGTTTAGTTTTATAAGGATGAACAAAGGGGAAGAATCATGAAAGAACTTTTATTTAATTATTTTACACAGCAAGCAGGAAAATTGACATTTGAGGTTATCTTACTTAATTTTGTAATGGCAACGATCATGGGTTTGATCATTCATGTCTCATATCGTTTCTCCCATTCAGAACCTGTTTATAGTGCACGTTTTAATGTTTCACTTGTTATGTTGACAATTGTTACTACCCTTGTAATGGCGGTAATTGGTAATAATGTAGCACTGTCGCTTGGAATGGTGGGGGCATTGTCAATTGTACGCTTTAGAACAGCTATCAAAGATCCACGCGATACTGTCTATATTTTCTGGTGTATCGCTGCTGGTATATGTTGTGGTGTGTCGGAGTATTTTATCGCAACTGTTGGTAGTGCGATCATCTTTTTATTTTTAGTTTTCTTTGGAAGAGTACAACGCAATGATCGATATTTACTTATTGTAAGAAGCAATCCTAATCAAGAAGAGCCAATCGCAAAGTTAGTACAGGTTCATTTTGATGGTAAAGCCGTAATGAGAGTTAAGAATATCAATAACAATGCATTGGAGTTGATTTATGAATTATCCAGTAAAATCCTAAATAAAAATGAAAAGAAAGGTTCAATCACAACTAAGTTAAGAGAAATTCAAAATGTTGATAGCATTAACTTAGTTTGTCAAAATGATGAAGTAAATCGATGAATGAAATCTTAAAGACAAAAATTGGTAGGATCTTATTAATAATCATCTTGGTAGGGATGATCCTTTTAGCCAATTTGTTCTTTAAGCAAGCTCTTATTAAACAACATTTACCACTATTGACTCTACCTGATGAGTATTCAACAGTTCAACTTGAGAGTGGTGAAACCCATGTTGATGAGAGTTTTAATACTCATCTTCCGCTTATCATAATTGATACCGGTGTTGATAGACCAAAACACGGTACAATCTGGGATATTGAAAAAGGATATTCTGTTAAAGTTGATTTTGATCCGTATGCGTACGGTACAATTTCAATTATTGATAATAAGGAAAGACTAAACAGTATCACTGATGATCCTACCTTTTTATCAAATGTTAAGCTAAGAATTAGAGGGACATCTTCTGCAGGTTATCCAAAAAAACAATATTTAGTTAAGTTGATAGATGATGAAGGTAATAATAACCCACAGAATGTTTTTAATATGGGAGTTGATAATGAATGGATTCTCAATGTTTCATGGCAAGATCCAAGCTTGTTACGTAATTATTTAGCGTACACGATCGCACCAAGTCTGGGATTAAGTGCCCCGCAAGTTAAATTTTGTGAAGTTGTGTATAAAGACAATGATTCTTATGAATACTTGGGTATGTATCTTTGGATTGAAAAGATTGACAGAGACCAGTTCAAAGAAGAGATTCCTCGATATCGCGTTAGTCAATCGCCTTCATTTTTAATACAAAGGGATCGTTTTAGTGAGGATGCGATCATTCTTGATAACTATAGTACTCGTAATGAGCTAGCAAGTGGCTTTTTGGAATTAATCTATCCGAATAGTACATCAATCAGTCAAACGGATATTGATCAATTAACTCAAGCAATTGATAATTTTGAAGAGAAACTGTATGCACTTGATAGTGATGATTTTATAAAGTATCGACAGTACGTTGATTTTAATACATTTGTTGATTATTTCATTTTTAATGAGTTCTTTATGAATTACGACGCCGGTCGTTTCTCAACTTACTTTTATAAAGGTTATACTGGATTAATCAGTATGGGTCCAGTATGGGACTTTGATCGAAGTTTAGCTAATGATCCAACTTTTGTTGGTAACATGTATACGACAGCTTTACAATCGTCACCGTGGTTTGAACAATTATTGCGAGATCCAAGTTATGTCACAGCTATTGTGGATCGTTATCGTGATCTTAGAGAAAATGTTTTAAGTGAAGAAGAGATATTTTTAATGATCGATAATGCATATGAATATCTTAATACCGCTGCTGAACGTGATTGGAATCGTTGGCAATATGATCAAACGATAACTAAAAGAGCGACTTTTGCATTACCAAGTAGTTTAGAACAAGAAAGTATAAATCTTAAAACGACGATCATTAAATATGGTATTTGGCTTGATAAGAATATTGATAGCTTATACCAGTTTTCCGATAGTAGTATAAATTTTGTGCATCCAGATGTTTTATATCGTAAACAAGCAGATATTTATTCAGAATTCTTGGCCGTGATTTTTATAGCAGCGGTTGTCATTTCAGCTATCTTGCTACAAAGAGAATCTTAGGTTCTCAGAAAGGAAATTATATGCAGATAATAAGAAAAAAGCATCGCCTTCTAATGTTCTGTACGCTAATCGCAGCCTTGGTTTATATTGGTTGGCGAATATTCTACACCTTACCTTTTAAATATGGTTTAGTATCGACGATTGCTGGTTTAGCCTTGGTGATTGCTGAGAGTGTTGGTGTTCTTGAGGCGATTGAACATTATCTTAACATGTCATCATCGGTTATGCCTAAGATGCCTGAAATACCAAATGATGAATACCCTGATGTAGATGTACTGATCGCAACACATAATGAAGATGAAGAACTTTTGTATAAAACCATCAATGCCTGTACTTATATGGACTATCCAGATAAATCAAAAGTTCATATATTCTTATGTGATGATAATGATCGACCTGAAATGGCCGCATTAGCTAAAAAACTGAAGGTTGGATATTTTGGTCTTTCGAATAATAAATTTGCGAAAGCAGGTAATCTAAACAATGCCTTAAGAAAAACAAGTTCTCCTTTGGTTGCTACTTTTGATGCTGACATGATTCCAACAAGTAATTTCTTGATGGAAACTGTTCCTTATTTCTTATTACCATTATATAAATAAGAAGATGGAAAGTGGATAAAAAGAGAAAAACCTAGTAATGAAAAGATTGGATTTATCCAAACGCCTCAAAGCTTCTATAATCCCGATATGTTTCAATACAATCTTTACATGGAAAAAAATGTTCCCAATGAACAAGATTATTTCTTTCGTGAAATAAACATTGGTCGTAATCGTACTAACTCAGCTATATATGCAGGCTCAAATACATTATTGTCGCGTGCTGCATTAGAAGATGTTGGCTATATTGTTGAGAGCGTCATTACCGAAGATTTCGCTACTGGCATTGAGATACAAAAAAAAGGTTATCTATGTTATGCCATAGATAAAACGCTTGCTCACGGCTTAGCGCCTATTGACTTAATAGGATTGATCAAACAAAGAGAACGTTGGGGAAGAGGTTGTGTTCAGACGATGAAGAAAGTATCGCTATTTTCCTCCTCATTACGCTTTAAAACTAAAATGAGTTACATGTCGGCACTTCTTTATTGGTGGACATTCTTACGTCGGTTTATCTATATTGCATCACCTATATTGTTTACTGTTTTTGGAGTGAGAATTGTTGAATGTGAATTATGGCAATTAGCTGCTTTTTGGCTACCCTACTATTTATTGTATAATAGATCACTTAATGTTCTATCAGGAAAAATAAGAACACAACGATGGAGTAATATCGTTGATACTATTATCTTTCCATATATGATAGTTCCAATTTTTCTTGAAAGTATTGGTGTTAAAAAGAGTAAATTCTATGTGACAAATAAAAACTATGATGTTAAATCAACATCTGATTTTGTTTTTGCAACACCGCATATCTTACTTTTAGGTGCAAGTGTTGTTGGTCTTATATTCAGTTTTAGACAAGTCAATATTAGTGGTATCTTACCAAATCTCATTTTGGTTTTCTGGTTGTCTGTTAATTTCTATTTCTTGATAATGGCACTTTTATTCATGAGTGGTCGTGTCAATTTCCGCCACGATGAAAGATTATCAGTGTCACTACCTATAACGATTGAAGTGGGTCATAAAAACGCTATAAAAGCATACACAGTAGACGTTTCAGAACATGGCATGAAAATTTGTATCGATTTCCCAGAGTTTGTACCATACGATCAAAACGCCATAGTTAATCTAGAAACAGACAAGTATAAGGCAAAAGTACCGATCATTGTTAGACATGTTAGACAAACTGGGCATAAATGGTACTATAGTGTACAAATAAGTGATGAGATATCTGAAGAAGATCGTCGCAACTATTTACAGATGGTTTTTGATCGCCATCATACATTACCAGTAGTCATTTCATCAAACTGGCTAAAAGATGTTACGATTAATTTCAGTTTAAGACAATCACCTAAACACGCATCAAATCGTCGTTTACCAAGAGTTACGATTAATAAAAAAGTGGAAGTTGTAAATAGTGGCATGGTTGAAATGATTGATTTTAATTATGAATATATAAAGCTAGCTAATACGAGTGCATTACTTGATAAGATATTGGTTAAATTTGATAATGGTTTATTACTATCATGTGTTTTAAAAGACGAAAAGAATAATATCTATCATGTTGAAAACTGGCAAAAACATGCATCAAATCCATTGATGCATCAACAACTATCAGTTTGGCTTAAAGTTGATGATCATCAACCAGTTACTGCCTAATGAATGATTTCGTTAAACGAATTCTGATAGTACTGATCATAACCATCGTTTTAATGACAGCAATCACTGTTGTTGTTGCAATTAAATTAAAACAAAGCGAAAACAGACTAACTATTTACCAAAAACAATTAGATGTAAGTTTGATGTTGATAACTGAACTATCTGACTTAGGTAATGGTGTTAAAGCTCATGGCCGCTTACAGGTTGTGGCTGATGAGTTGCGCGATAAAAACAACGAAGTCGTTCAGTTAAGAGGGATAAGCACCCATGGTTTAACTTGGTATTATGAGTATACAAACGCTAACGCGTTTAAATCGATACTAGATAACGGTGGTAATATTGTTAGATTGGCTGTATATTCCCAATACTATGATAATGATATGTTGGATATGATCTTTATGGCTATTGAAAATGCTATCGCTATGGACATGTATGTTATGGTTGATTGGCATGTTTTAAAAGAGCAAGATCCAAACTTATACATTGATAAAGCAATGGTTTTTTTTGAGCGTATCAGTCAAAAATACGCTAATGAATCAGCTTTAATCTATGAACTATGTAATGAACCAAACGGTACTACTTCGTGGTCATCAATTAAGGAGTATGTTAATAAGATCATCCCGATAATTAGAAATAACGATCAAGACGCAATAGTGCTTGTTGGAACACCTAATTTTAGTACTGATTTAAAAAGCGCGATAAATGATCCACTAGATCATGAAAATGTCATGTACTCCTATCATCAGTATACAAACACAATGAGTAATAACGATTTTAAGATGATCAAAGATGCGAAAGCTGCAGGGTTGTGCGTTTTTGTTTCAGAGTGGGGTTTTGATAATCGTGGTAGTGATATGAATGCTGATAAAGTTAAAGCAGAAGCATTTTTAGATTTTTTAGATGATAACAAAATAAGTTGGATCAATTGGTCTCTGACTAATAAGCAAGAAAACTCAGCTGCTTTAAATCCTAATACTGATAAGCTAGGCAATTGGCAACTTCTTGATTTGTCCTTTTCTGGTCAGTTCGTCTTTGAGCGCTTAGCTAAATAAAAAACCGGCGTCTAGCACCGGTCATGTTACGGAATTATTCAATATTGATGAGCTTTTTAGGTTCAATTTTTTTGCTTGTTTTTGGAATTGATAATGTTAACGTACCATCTAGATAGGTTGCTTTTATATCCTCTTCACTAAGATTTTCGCCGATATAGAAACTTCTTGAGCATCTGCCACAATATCTTTCCTGATGAATGACGTTTCCTTTTTGATCTTTCTCTTGAGCTTCTTCACTTTTCTCAGCGGTAATTGTGACATAGCCTTTATCCATCTCAACTTTGATATCTTCTTTAGCATATCCAGGCAAATCCATTGCCAAGGTGTAACTATCATCTAGTTCATGGATATCGGTTTTCATGATATCGCGCGTATTAAGAGGTTTAAAAACAGGGAAATTGAACAAGTCATCAAATAGATCTAATCCGTAACCACTATTTCTAGGCATAAGTTTCATATTTTTGCCCCCCTTTACGAGTCTATTATAGCACATTAATTAGCACTGTCAAGAGGAGAGTGCTAATTTCAATATTATCTGTTAGTTGGCAAGTAAGAAAACATTTGTTATAATCAAATAAACCAATGAAGAGGAATAAGTAAAAGCCTTAATAAGTTAAGAGAAGATCGTTTGGTGAGAAGATCGCTTGTTAATCTTTGAAATGCACCTTTGAGGGATCACCGATAAGTAGGTTGATACGCTAATACGGCGTTATAGTATTAAGAGGAACTTCGTTCAAACAGAGTGGAACCGCGCTGATGCGTCTTTGTATGAACGTTTTTTATTGCGATAAGGAGACATAATGAAACTATATAACAGTAAAACAAATAGTCTTGAAGAATTTAAATCAATAACTCCGATGCATGTTGATATGTATGTGTGTGGACCTACCGTATATAATCATCCCCATATTGGTAATGCAAGACCAATGATCGTCTTTGATACTCTAAGAAGATTGTTTGAAGTGCAGGGATACACAGTGTCTTATGTGTCAAACTACACTGATGTTGATGATAAGATCATAAACAAAGCACTAAATGAAGAGTTAGATGAGATTACGATAGCAACGCGTTATATTGATGCTTATCAAGCTGTAAGAGATAGTTTAAATGTAAAACCATTAACAGCTACCCCTAAAGTTACCGAAAATATGCCTGAAATAATAAATTTTATACAATTGTTATTGGATGAAGGATATGCCTATGTTGTTGATGGGGATGTTTATTTTAGAGTAACTAAAATAGAAGATTATGGTGTTCTATCCAAACAAAATATCGATGATCTGCAGGTTGGAGCAAGGATTGAAGAAAATAGTAAAAAAGAAAACCCACTAGATTTTGCATTATGGAAAACAACGGATATGGGAATAAGATGGGATACACCATGGGGTGCGGGACGACCAGGATGGCATACTGAATGTGTTGTTATGATCAATAAAGTATTTGATTCAGATCGTATCGACATCCATGGTGGTGGAATGGATTTGAAATTCCCTCATCACGAAAATGAACTAGCACAATCACAAGCATTACATCATTCCCAATTAGCTAATTATTGGTTACATAATGGCATGTTAAATTTTGATGGTGAAAAAATGAGTAAGTCATTAGGTAATGTTGTTTGGGCAAAAGATTTTATTAGTGAATATGGCAGCAATGTTATTCGTTGGTTGATGTTATCTGCGCATTATCGGGCACCATTAAATATTTCAGAACAAACAATAAATACTGCTAAAACAGAACTAGAACGGGTGTTAACCGCTCTTAGACAAGCTGAAGTAGCACAACAAAGAGCTAAAATAATTGATCACAAAGAGATAGATAAAAAACTACTAGATCGCTTTGTGGCTGCAATGAATGAAGATATAAACACTCCCAATGGTTTTATGGAGATATTTGAAACAATTAAGGTGCTTAATAAAGCACTACGAGAAAAAGATGTTGATTGGCAAGCATTGATAAGTATCAAAAACGCATTACTTAAAATGATTGAAGTCATTGGCATTAGCTATCAATCGCCAATTCTCACAATTGAAGATTTAAACGATTTTGAACAATGGGATAATGCCAGAAAAGCAAAGAATTTTGAGCTAGCTGATATCTATCGTAAAACGCTAAGTGAAAAAGGTTTATTATGATTCAACCAAGTCAATTAAATGGTGGTGTTTTAGCTTTTATTGGCGATGGTGTGATGACATTAATGGTACGAGAATACTTGATCAAACAAGGTTATACCAAAGCGAAACAACTACAAGAGTTGAGTGTTAGGTATGTCAGTGCTAAAGCTCAATCACAATTTATGAATAAGATCATTAATGAATTAAATGAACAAGAAATGGAAATATTTAAAAGAGGTCGTAATTATAAAAGTAATAGCATGCCTAAAAATGCGGACATTCATGAGTATCATATCGCTACGGGCTTAGAAGCCTTGTGGGGATATTGGTATCTAAGTGAAGAAAAAAAGCGATTAGATAGTTTTTTTGTACAAATGATTAAAGAAAACAGCCTTGATTAGAGGCTGTTTATAGTTTACATAGATTTTTTATTGCTTGTACGTAGACTTCGGTTTGTAATAATAATTGGTCAATATCGATGAACTCATTTGCATCATGCATGTGATTGTTGTCATTTTGCATCACACCACCAAAACCAATGCAGTTATTAACACCACGAGCGTAGGTTCCGCCTCCCATTGTACCTGGTTGACTAGTGTAATCATGAGTAACCTTTTGATATGCATCAAGCAAGCTTAATACTAAAGGGCTATTTGGTTCAAAAAACAATGGCGAACTTACGCGACTAATCTCTAATTCAGCTTGATATCTACTAAAGGTTGTTTTGAGTGAATTTGCGACTTCTTGACTATCAATTGTTATTGGTACACGAATATCTAACGATGCTAATACAAGATCATCTTCTTTTTTGATGACGCCAACATTCAATGTTAAAGTGCCGTATTTATCATTTAGTTTGACGGCGCACAATGAACCATCGGTTTTTAATCCAATCAGATTATTATATAAGTTAACAAAATCATCAACAAAGCCAGCTTTCTTTAAAGCTTCCATCGCAAAGGATATTGCATTAACACCTTGTTCAGGTGTACTAGCATGAGCGGCGATACCGTATACATCAAGCTGGTAAGTGTTATTTATATCGGTAATCTTGAACTTTAAGTTTTTCTCACTTAGTGCTTGACTAAATAAATCAATATTTAGATCATTTTTGTATACCTTTATCATGCAGTGATTACAAACGACATTGCCAGCAAGACCGCCAGTAACATCAATGATCTTACTTTTATGCCCAAACCAACCACCAACGCTACCTTTCTCACCAAACACACCTGGGAAAAACGCATCGGGTGTAAATCCATACTGAAAGTGGCCTTCTTTTTCAACGTAATGTTTTAAACAAGCAGATCCCATTTCTTCATTTGATCCCATTATCAAACGTACACGTTTATTAAAAACGTAACCTTCATCTTGTAGAACCTTAAGAGCAAATAAAGCAGCTACAACAGGACCTTTGTCATCACTGGTGCCACGACCAAAAAGTTTGCGATCAACTTGAGTTAATACAAATGGATCTGAGTTCCAACCTTCTCCAGCAGGAACAACATCTAAATGACCCAAGACGCCAATGATATCAGCGCCATTTCCAATTTCACCATAACCAATATAATTATCAAGATTAGTGGTTTTTAATCCATATCGTTCACAAATTGTTAACGCTTTTTCTAGACATTCTTTGTTTGTCACTCCAAAAGGGGCTTCTTTTGTTGCTGGTTCATTTACGGAGTTGAAAGCGACAAGTTCAGCTAATACAGAAATCATTTCTTTTTCATAATTTTTAATGCGATTTTTAATTGCCATATAGATACCTCGATTAAACTCAATTCTACCACCTATCATAAGTGCTGACAATTAAGTGATTGATAATGTTTAATATACATGTAAAGATTGTGTTACAATTTTGTTGAATTCCACAAATGTGGATAAATATGAAACGAAAACAGAACAAAAGGAAGGTATATATATGGCACAATATGTTTATGGTAAGAATGTAGTTATTCAACTATTAAAAGATCAACACAAAATTCATGATCTATATATTCTTGAGGGAACCAAACATGAAGAGATTATCAAACTAGCTCAGAAACAAAAAATAAATATAAAGCGTGTTGATAAAAAAGAGTTGGATAAAATAGCTAAAGACAGACATCAAGGTGTGATAGCGAAGATTGATGATTATAAACTGTATGATCTTCATGATCTTCTTGATGGAATTAACATGAATGATAATCCGTTACTTGTGATGCTTGATGGAATTGAAGACCCTCATAACTTAGGAGCTATTTTAAGGAGTTGTGATGGTGTTGGCGCAAATGGTGTTATCATTATGAAAAATCGCTCGGTAACACTTACTGCAACGGTAGCGAAAGTATCAAGTGGGGCGATTGACACGGTAAAAGTCACCCAGGTAACGAATTTAACAGCAACGATAAAGGATCTTAAGAAAAAAGGTTTCTGGGTATGTGGTGCTGATAACAATGAAGCATTAGATTATAGAGCTCCTGACTATAAGGTTCCGCTGGTGTTAGTTATTGGCTCTGAAGGTTTTGGTATATCTCGATTGGTTAAAGAGAATTTGGATTATTGTGTTAAATTACCGATGGCTGGCAAACTTAGTTCGCTTAATGCATCGGTTGCGACGGGAATCATGCTTTATCGCATCTACGATCAGCGACATCCATTAAAATAGAAAGAGAGGTTAATTTGACAAACCTTAATCAGGATTATGATTTAATCAAGAATTATCATGATAATGATTATGAAGCACAAAAAACATTACTTAAAAAATATGAAAGGCTTATTTGGTATTTAATATATCAAATAAAGGATCGACACAAGACTATTGATCTTGATTTAGATGATCTTTATCAAGAAGGACTGATCGCATTACATGATGCGATCATGAGTTACAATCTTGAAATGAATGTCCCCCTTTATTGTTTAGCCAAGGTTTGTATTAGCAGGAAAATTAATACTTTTATCAAAAAGTATGCGCGTAATATTTACCAAGGCTCTTTTTTATTGGTTTCGTTAGATAGTATGATCAATGATGATGAACGTTTTTGTCTTCATGAGGTTATAGCTGATAGTCAAAAGTACGACATCGAGCAAAGATTGGCGATTGAAGATTATTTAAGTGAATTAACAAGTAATGAAGTCATAATAGTCAAGATGAGAATCGATGGCTATAAATATCAAGAAATAGCTAGTAAATTGGCTATTAGTGTTAAGGACGTTGATAATAGCATTCAAAGGATTAGAAAAAAAATTAGACATCATCATCCAGAATGTTGGTGAATAGCGAAAAAAGTGATATAATCACATTGATTTAAATGGTGATGAATGTGGAAAAGAAAGAATTAACAAAAACGATTACAAAAGGACTATTCGCGCTATATTTGATATTTAACTTTGGTCCATTTAACTTTATTTCTTTTATAATTGCTTGGCCGATAGTGATAAGCATTGGTGTTGATGTTTACAACAAGTTTTTTAAGGATGCTAAGGTTAATAAAAAGCGTAAAATGTCAAATCAAGAATTAGGTTTAGCATTCAAGATAGAAGAGTATCTTAAGACCAATGAGTTGATTAGAGTAAATGACAACATAACATTGATCGTTACTAAGTCTGGTGACAACGTATATGATAGATTAGGTGTTTTCTTTGCTGGTGAATATGTGTGCCAATTACCTGATTTCGCTGAGTATGATCAACAAACTTATCAAACCATACTAACATCAATGCAACTTGATAAGAAGGCGGAGATGAAACAGGAAGTGACATTGACAGCAGATATATATATTGAGCGTATCAATGAATATAACACCGATATCAAACATCAAGAAATATCAAATTATCTATATTTAACATCATCGCTATTAACAAACATCGCAGTACTTGAGAAAAAAGGTGTTAGTGATGATAAGAAGACGCGTAAATTATATCAGTATATCTTCCCATCCTAATGGATATTCTTGATAACTATTGTAAGGTTAAAGATAATTCTTACGTCTCTGAAGATGTAAAGGCGATGGAAGAGAAACTTATCAAGACTATCATTTTATGTAATGAAGCATTAAAGACCTTGCTTGAATCGCTTAATGAGGAGGATATGCTAAACTTAACAGTTAATATGAAAACACTTGAGAGTATCTTAATGAAAGACGGATTAATCAAAACAGCAGGTATGGAAAAAGTTAAGGAAGCTGTGAAATGAGTAAACGAAATGATTTTGATTTCTTTGACCAATTATTTGATCGTTTACAAAAAGATGACTTTATCAATAAGACGATCAGTGATTTTGGTCGTGAAGTAAAAGATACGATTGATCGCTCAGTAAAAAATAAAGGTTATGATGATATTGGCGATTTGGTAAGTAATACGATCAAACCAAAACCAGCAAGCAAACCGCAAGCAGGGCAAAG